>DATNBZ010000185.1:0-42061 GCA_035607285.1 Blastocatellia bacterium
AACGTCCGCGCGCGTTCAAGCAACTGTATCCCGGTCATCCCCGGCATCGTCACGTCGGTCAGCAGGAGGTCAACCGGTTCCTTGTCGAGCACGTCGAGCGCTGCGCTGCCATCGGCGGCATCGATGACGTTATAGCCCGCATCATCAAGAACCGCGTGAAAGATCTCGCGGCTTGGCTTATCGTCTTCGGCTAACAGGACTGTGGTTGACATATTGTCTTTACTAATTCTCAGGTAATCCCCGGCCCATCTTATCACTCTTGTTAGCCACGACAATATAGGCTACGCGAGCCGTCTTATTATCGCAGGGAGCCGGAGGGTCGGCAGGCGTGTTGCAATTGGGCATATCTATGATACGAGCCGGATCGGTGTGCTTGTTCAGTTCGGCGGCGACGAGAGCCGGCAGCTTTCGGGTGCGATCGACATTTGCCTGGCATTGCCACTCCGCGAAGAAAACCGCTGCCGCGGCGATTCCAACGTCCGGGATGATGATGGCCTGGACGTCTTTCAATCCGTTGGCGGGGAAGCCGGCAAAGGCTTGTTGAGGAACGCACGTCGCGGAAGAAATAACTATCTCACCGGTCTTTCGGCTAACCGCGACGACCGACCAGGTGGCAAATACGATTGTGTGAAGGATAACAACTACGGCGACGGCAAGAGGGATCTTTCGCATGGGCTTTATCGGGACGCGTCGTTTTAGTGCGTGAGTCTGTCGGGCCGGAAAATAGCACGAACGTGATAACGCTTTCAACTGCGGGAAGTCCGTAGTCAGTAGTCCGTAGTCAGTAGTCCGTCAGTAGTTCGTAGCCCTTTGCATTTCATTCCACGCAAGCTACGGACTACTGACTACGGACTACTGACTACGGACTACTGACTACGGACTACTGACTACGGACTACTGACTACCGACTTCCTCACCTTGAATTCGTCAACCGTAGTGCTTAATATTCGCTGACCAAATCGATGCAATCCGGAATCATTTCTCAAGTGAACGATACTGCGCCGATCAGAGCCGGCGAGGAACTCAATCTGGATGCGCTCGAAGTGTACCTTCGGTTACATCTTGCCGAATTGCTGCCGGGAGCGCCGCTCGATCAGGCTTCGATTGAAGTCGAGCAGTTTCCCGGCGGTCATTCGAATCTCACGTATCTTGTTCGGCTGGGCGGCCACGAATTTGTTTTGCGGCGCCCGCCATTCGGGCCGGTGCCGCCGACGGCTCACGATATGCCTCGCGAGTATAGGCTGCTCGCGGCGGTGCACCCGCTGTTCGAGCTTGCTCCCAGACCTTATTTGCTCTGTGAGGACCAATCGATCATCGGCGTGCCTTTTTACTTGATGGAGCGCAGGCGTGGCCTCGTCATTCGGCGCGATATACCGGAGGAAATCGGTGACGATCTGGAGCTGCGACGCCGAGTCAGCTACGGGATGATCGATACTCTGGCGGCTCTGCACTCGGTCGACATTTATTCATCGGGCCTGATCAACATAGGGAAGCCGGTAGGCTTTGTCACCCGCCAGCTAAAGGGCTGGACCGAGCGGTGGCAACGCTCGAAGACGAGTGAGCTGCCGGAACTCGACTCGGTTGTTCAGTGGCTCGCGGCGGGTATTCCGGCCGAGCCGGATCCTGAAGCAGGCCGGCCGGCGACGCTTGTTCATAACGACTTCAAGCTCGACAACACGATGCTCGATCCAAAAGAACCGTCGCGCGTAGTCGCGGTACTGGATTGGGAAATGTGCACGGTGGGTGATCCGTTGATCGATGTCGGGATCTTCCTGTGCTACTGGGCGATGAAGGACGATCCCGAAGCGCGACGCGAATCCATCAGCCCGGTCACAACTGAACCCGGTTGGATCACCCGGCAAGAGGTTATCGAGCGCTACGCCGATAAGACCGGCCGCGACTTGTCGGGGATCGCTTTTTACGAAACGTTCGCGCTTTTCAAAACCGCGGTGGTGCTTCAGCAGATTTACTATCGGTTCGTTAAGGGACAGACTCACGACGAGCGATTCAAGAACTTCGATCGGCGTGTGAGCGGTCTCGCGCGCGCGGCTTATGATCTCGCAGAGAAATCGGGAAACTAAGCAGAAGTCAGAGATCAGAAGTCAGAGGGGCTGACTTCTGACCTCTGACCTCTGACTTCTGACCTCTGACTTCTGACTTCTGACCTCTGATCTCTGGAATTCTATGAGTTACATTTATCTCATTAGACACGCACAAGCCGGTTCGCGCGACAACTACGATGTGCTGTCGGATCTGGGAAGGGAACAGGCTCGCTTGTTGGGAAAGCACTTCGCCGCACAAGGTGTCGAGCTTGCGGCGGTCTATGCGGGCGGCATGCGGCGCCAACGTGAAACCGCCGAGATTGCATGCGAAGCGATAGAACGAGCAGGCATGCAAGCGCCCGACGTCGTAACCAACGAACGCTGGAACGAGTTCAGCCTGATCTCTGTCTATCGAGCCATTGCAAAACGAATGATGAAAGATGACGCTGATTTCGCTCGCGATATTAGAGAGATGCAGGAGGCAATCGCGCGCGATCCACACACTACCGGAGGGGCGGTCGGCCGATGCGATCAGGCCGTGATACGGGCGTGGATGGACGCCCGCTATGCCGATTATGACGGCGAATCCTGGGGTTCATTTCGCGAGAGAATCGAGACGTGCGCTACAGACCTCTGCTCGAGCGATCACGAAAAGTCGATCGCCATATTCACATCCGCGACCCCAATCGCGATTACCGCAGCGACCGCGCTCGGCCTGAATGACGAGAAGCTGCTAAGCATTCTTGGTGTGATTTACAACACCAGCATTTCGATGATGAGAGCGCGAAACGGCGAGCTGAGACTCTTCACGTTCAACGCTACGCCTCACGTCAACGGGACGCTGCGCACTTTTAGATGAGAGGGAGAAAACCAGAAATGTCACGAGCGAATTATCACGACGAAGGTTTCTCTCGAGCGTTGCCGCGGGCGCGGCAGGCGCCGCGGCTTTCTTCACGCCGGGCGTGTTTGCGGAACAGTTGATAGAGACGCCCGGCGCAAAACCGACGGACCGTTCTATCCGGACAAGATGCCGCTCGACATCAATGAGACTCGCGAGCGATCGGTGACGTAGCGTTTGATTCATTCTCTTTCGATACTCGCGCCAGGTGGGCTGTTTGTATTCGATCCAACCGGCCACGCAGAATATTTGAAGGCCGCAGTGTATTTTGGATTCGTCGGATGGCAGCTCTTGACGATGGGCAAGCTCATCGTGCAGGAGTCGGGATCAACTCTCGGAAACACAGGAGCGATAAATAGAAAAAAGCTTCAGTTCGCCTCTAGGGATCAGGAGTCAAGTAGTGTTCCAGAGGGTTTATTACACCCTTTGAGGGTTTTCGACCAAGAGCTTGCCTTAACTTTCTTTCCCAATTGAAAATCCACTCGCGCCCTTTTCTTTCCTCTTCACTTAAGTGGTCCACCTCTTCTTTGGGGATTTCCAATTTCGGGCTGCTCTCCGTCGAAGGCTCGTCAGAGTGGTCTCCCAGATAGTAATCAAGAGACTGTGAGTTTTCCTCGAGCTTAAAGTAGCCCCCGGCCAGTTCACTCGCTGGCATGTCCGCTGTTCTTGCAACCATTTTCAGGAGCCTTGTTACTCGTTGCTCAATTCCTTGAGTATCATCAGTCTTTGAAGTACCTCGAGACTTGTGCTTGTGCTTATACTCTTGAAATCTATACAGGAATGCGCCGGCCCTCGAAAGGGGGTCGGGATTATTAATAGGTATGTGTTTGTCAAATCTGCCGATGCGCCTTGCAGCATCGTCGATCTGTTCCATGTGATTGGTGGCAAGGCAATAAACGAGTGATTGATTCTTAGCTGCGTCGTGTAGCTTAACCAATTTCGGCAGCATTCCTGTAACAAGAAACTTCAAAGTCGGATCATCGGGTACAGAGTCTGATTTGCGATTACGTAAGACGGGTTCAAATTCGTCAAGGATTATTACGGCTTGCGTGAGCATCGATAACGCTTCAAAGACCGACCTGGCACGTCCTTCAATCAACTCGTGACCTTGCACGGAGAGGTCGCTAGGTGACAGCCTGATTAATGGCGCATTGCTGCTAAGAGCCAGGGATTCGACGAAAGTTGTCTTCCCGGTGCCGGGCGGTCCGTAGAGAATCGCTGAAAAGACTTTCTCCATCTTCTTTCCGTTAAACGTTTCAGGCAATATCACGCGCATTATGTGTGCCCGCATCTGTTCAAGTCGTATTGCGATAGAAGGCTCGTCTTTGAGGTCCTTATCTTGATAGTACTCACTGAATCCATAGTCCGGGTATAAAAGGTCGTTAAGGCTGAGTTTGGTGTGGGGCTTGTCCGGTCTTATGACTTCAAAGTGCTTCAGGACTATTGTGTTAATACGCTCATTCAGCATACGAACGATTCGGTCAAGAGCCATTACCGTGACTGCTGTGACCCATACACATGCTTTCCCCGGACTTGGAGCGCCCTCGAAATTCCAGGCAACACGCTTCTTGCTTTTTTCGCTTTTGGATGAACTCGAAAGGCTGATTGTCTTCTCGTCAAAAATACTAAGCATTCGGCGAACCAACTCAGGTTCCAACTCATAATTTGTTTTCTGCAATAACTGGGCGAAACTGCGTGTCATTTCACATCCAATCGGCATGAGCCGATATCCATCCGTATTGGAATGAAAGGGTCGCCTGGTTGGTAAGCTGCCATTGTCGGGAAGCGCTTTGTTCAGCAAGTCGCAAACGCGTACCAGGCGTTCATTTGGTTTCCAATTGGTAGCCGCTCCGAATGAAGCTGCCGCGAACGCTAATTCTCCTGCATCAAACCGTCCGGTGGTCGCGTTGGCCAGTTCACGATTGACGACAGTCCTAACATAGTGTTTCGCAGGTTCTAACAACTCGTGGATGCGGTGGGAAATTGTCTCAAATTGATCAATGAACTCATTTAGTGTCCCTGTGATCTCGACTGCTTCGCCTGTTTCACGCCTAAAGAACTTCCGGCTCGCTTTCTCTGCCTCTTCAACACCCCGCGCGACCACTCTCAGAGCTACACCATGAGCACTTTCAGTATGTAAGTATCTGCGATTAACCTCTTCCGATGATTCAGCACAGCGTTTCTCCGCCGTCCGATATTCATCTATCTTGGCTCTTGCCTCCTGCATGCCCTTTTTCGCAGTCTCTGTAGACTCCTCCAGGTGACGAGACAAACTTTTGATGTATTCACCAACAGTTTCCATATCAACTGTCTCAAGTTGCGGTGGTAAGAGCCTGTTTTCTTGTGAGTCGCGATCTTCGTTGTCATAGAGTGCAATTTCTCCGCGACGCCGATTAGTTGATATGTACCAGTCGAGCCACATTCTCTGAATAGCTTTGTCCGCCCACTTGCCCAATGGGTGACCTGCAGTTCCCTGGTTATCAAGAGGCTTGAGCATAGCCCTCAGGAACTCATGTTTTTCAATCAGTTTATTGGTGTTTTTGAAGAACTCAATCGTTCTTCTTATTGCGCCATCGAAGGCAAGTATTGCTCTAATACACTCACCGGTAACAAAAGCGGATGTACCCCCTCCGACCCCTGCTCTTGCCGCACCAATTGTCCAGTCTGGACCATCAGCAACGTAGAGCTCACGCACAACACGGTAATAGCACACCATGGCTGCCGGGGAAAAAACGAGCTTTGCCCTCCTGATCAACGCTTGCATCGTCCGAGCCGCGACAAGAACAGGAACTCTCTCTTGACCGATGTCGCTGCGAGTATTCGGAAAGAGCGACTCGATCTCAATGTCTATTAACCCTTGGATAAGACCCGACGACGCCTCGGCCGAATCATTTTCCTTGTCGTTTTCACTGAGGTCCATGTGGTTCTGTACTTTTACTAATAAGGCGGTTTCAATCCTATCGCCGCTAGCTATCCATGTTTTGTAGAAATCTTGGTCCTTGTCGTTTTCTTCAACCGTTCGTGTAATCTCTCCTTTACTACTTATTCCTTGAATTCCTTTTAGGGCTAAACGCCCCTGTTCGCGCAGCTCTTTGGCTCTGTCTCGTAGTCCATTTAATTCGTACAAGACATTGAGGGTGGCGTGAAGATCGTTCACGGTCAGCTTGTTCATGGCTGATAACCTCCAACCTGCTTGACTGGAAACTGAGTTGTTTGCCAGGCGCTCGAACTCGCCAACGACAAAAAAGACATCCAGCCATGATCAGGTAACTGGGCCTGTGAGACTCGTAATGCTAAGCGATGCGAACGAAAAGTGCTATTGAGGATTCAATTCAGACTGTATGATCAACTACGAACTGGCTCGATGTTGTCAAACTAGTCCAGGCTTGTCAAGATGAATCACGACAGGTGAATCACGACAGGTCCAGGCCGAGCCGAGCCAAGCCTATCGCTGTTCCACATGCAATCAACGTTGATTGAAGGAAGCGAGATCAAGTAGAGGTTGATATCCCCTCTCACGCCGCTTTGCGATGCTCGGTCTCACCCGGATGATACACCTTCTTACTATTCGTTTTGATCTCCGGCAGCGTGAACCACGCGGGTTTGAATTGTTTCTTGGAATAAAGCTGAGCCTGGTCGAAATTGTAGGGCGATTTCGGATCGGCGCTCTCGCCGAACACCAACAGCGATCGAGCCTGAACCTTCGGGCCGAATTCGACGACGCTCACGAAAGACGTTCCGGCAACTCCGTAGCGTCGCTTCTGTCCCTCGACTGGCCGCGTGTAAAAGTTGTTTACAATACCGACCGTGCCCGGCGCGCCGGCGATTGGCAGGCTCGGTCTGGCGTCGCTGAAGGTCTCGAGCTCGCCGCCCGATTGGATGCGCTGCAATCGATTCACCTCGCCCCACGCGACTTGCCAGGTTCCGAAGTCGCGTTTGAGATCGGCGATCACTTCTTCAAGCGCGCGAATTCTGAGCCAATCGTCTTTGACTTTTTGAGCCAGGAGCCTTCCTGCCCGCTCGAATGTCAGAGCGAACAAGGTCATCGCCTTCGAATCGATCGTGCTCACGTGATCCCACGCCTTCAATTCCGCAATCGCGTCGGCGAGTTTTGCTGCGCGCGCTGCGTCAACTGTCTTCAGCTTCTCCCAGTCCGCGACGAGCAGAGGGATCTGAGTTTCCGATTCCAGTACGGTCGTGTCGAGCCCCGCGCGAGCCCAATCGTCGAAGCTGAACTTCTCGTGCGTCGACAGAATCCTCCGAGAGATTCGCGCGCGAGCGTTGTCAGTCTCTTTGGTCATATAGTTCGGAAAGCTATCCTTTGCCGGGTTGCCATCGTCCGTCGTCGTGAACGGAGTCTGATTGCAGTTCTGCATGAAGCCGGTCTTCGGATTCGTCAACTGCGGCAGCTCATCAAAACTGTGATAACCGTTCCATTCGGCTTCGGGGTTGCTGCCGTCGACTGGTTTTGACCAATCGAACTTGGTCGAGCGCTTCGGCACGGCGCCGTTGTAAATGTAAAAGATGTTTCCTTCGCGGTCCGCGTACATTGCATTGAACATCGGAATCGCGCACATGGACATCGCGGCTTTGAACTCAGCCATGTTCTTTGCCTTGCCCATCTTGTACCACTCGTCGATCCATCCACCTTCTTCGAGCCGCGCAAGCTTTATCGCGATTGGCTTACCCTCGCGCACCGAAACGATCGGGCCGTGATGAGTCTTGCGGAACTTGAAGGCCCTTGGCTCAATTCCTTTGGCCGTTTTCACCGCAATCGTGTCGGTCCATTCCGTGGCCCGGCGGTGGTCGCTGCCGTACAGATAAGAGAGCGGGCTCTTTTTGTCATCAAACTTCTCGATGAACAGATCGACGATGTCGGGATCGTTGACCGTATGGCTCCAGCCAAGATACTCGTTGTGCCCGATTGACGGGTAAGGCGAACCGAAGAAGGACGCACCGCTAAGGTTCCAACCTTCGCCGCTGTGAACGTGACCTTCGTACCATTGGCCCGGTCCGAAAAACGGCTGATGCGGGTTGATGAACAGCAACGCGTGACCGCTCGTGGTCTTCGACGGAGTAACGGTCCACATGTTAGAGCCGACGATCGCTTCTTCCTGCGGCTCGTCGAGACCGTTCAGGGGGATATTCAATGATACCGTGCTCGATCCGGCTGCGGCGCCCGTGGAATCCAACGCCTGGACCGCGCTTTTGATCTCATCGACCTTTAAGCCCGACTTGCCGTAGATGAACTGCTGGTAGATCGTGAAGCGGCTGAACGCGAATGAGTACCACGGTTCGAAGTGAGTGATCAGCCGCGGTTTGACCTGCGGGTTATGAGCAAGAAAGTAGTTGAGCCCGTCCGCCAGCGCATCGCTCAACTCGCGAGCGCGGCCCGTTGTTCGATCGTACTCAGCTTTCGCGAGCCTGGGAATCTCGAGCGCGCGATTCAGCATGTCATCCGAAAGAGTCCGATCGCCGTAAACCTCCGACGCACGGCCAAGCCCGCGAATATAGCTGTCCTCGATCTGCCAGAAATTATCTTCAGCCTGGGCGTAGATGTACCCGAACACGCAGCTCGCATCCGTCGGCCCGTAGACGTGCGGGACGCCATAGCTGTCGCGATATATCGTCACAGACCGGGCGATCTTTTCCGACTTAGCCGCGCGAGCCGAGGTCTTGCCGGCCGCTTGCGCCGGCAAAGACATCAAGACTGCGGCGAGCAGGACAGGAACCATGCTCATCGCGAGCCGTCGGGCTTTGCCGGGTCGAGTCTGGTCTGCCAAGCGAGCTGGGGTTGTTAAGTTCATGGAAGTACCTCCCTGATCTTTGTTGATATCGTTATGTAGATCGAAGATGCGCGCATTCTACAAGCCGTCTACTCAGTGCGCAAGCAACGGTGTCTTAATTTGGAAAAGTAGCACAG
Source organism: Blastocatellia bacterium (assembly GCA_035607285.1). Lineage (GTDB taxonomy): Bacteria > Acidobacteriota > Blastocatellia > UBA7656 > UBA7656 > Onstottus_A. Next base: position 8,864 of record DATNBZ010000185.1, read on the forward strand.
GCTTCAGCCTGTAAGACATTTGGAAAAGTAGCACAGGCTTCAGCCTGTAAGATTCCAAAATCGCACTATTATTTAGAACAGGCTGAAGCCTGTGCTACTTTTCAAATTAAGGCACCGCCAAAGATTGGGTAGTGGGGTATTAGCGTGTTGCCAGCAAGCAGTCCTCTGCGTCCTCTGCGTCCTCCGCGGTTTTTTTCCTGCTCAGTGGCTCGGAATCAACCGCAGAGGACGCCGAGGACGCAGAGGACATCCCTATCATTGTCGGGGAAAGGAATCTGAATTGCGACTTCACGACCTTGGCTTTGGAGTTCGCGCCAACCTGCGTTCTTAAGCAACAAGTCTCGTTTTCCATTGCGCGAGTATCGCCTTTCCGACTAGACTCTTCGCGCTGCAAAGCTAATTTCCGGCGAGCAGGAAAGCAAAGCGCCAGCGTATTTGTTGAGCGCTAACCCGAGGTCATAAATGCCATCCGGACTACTTCAATCCTCATCGGCCAACCCGCTGACGATCATCGTAGTGATCATTGTCCTGATCCTGATTATCGGCGTGGTCGTGTTCCTGGTGCTGCGCCAGAGAGCGCACCGGCAAGAGCAGGACACCATTGCTCGGGAGCGCCTGCTCGAGATGGAACGCGCTTCACAGTTTGGAGCGGCGGCGGATCAGGTCATGCATTCGCACAACCCCGCCGAAGTGGCTTCCGACGTTTGTGAACTTTTCCGGGACCATCTTTCAATGCGGGTTATGGCGATTTATGCCGGCCGCGAAACTGATACAACCCTGATAGATATATTGGGCGCCGTGACGTCACCGGAGGGATCGGCGAGTTCTCATCGCGAAGCGCAGTTGCCGGCTTTCGTGGACGCCGCCCTGCTTCAAGAGACCACGCGCCCAAGTGTGGTCGAGCTGGCTCTTGCGGATGTGAGTCCGTCGAGTATCTCCGGGACCGAAACGGCGACATCGCCAGCTCCCGCTTACGACGGCGAGACAACTGAAACTGAACGGCAGCCGCACGGCGAGGTTCAAACCGAAACCGCCGAGACCGTGGCCACGAGCGGCGCAACTGAGTTTGGAATCGGAGTGGGCGAAACCGTGATCTTGATTCCGTGGCACGGATCTTTCGGATGGGCGGGCTTGATTGCAGTGCCTTCTCCGGACGGTGTTGCCCCGGAGGCGCTCGACTCCTACCACGAGCCGCTGTCGCGCTTGACCGACAAGCTTTCCGTAGCGCTGGAATTCGTGCAGAGCGATGCGGCGCTTAGGGCGTTCGATCAGCGCGCGTCTCGCACGACGGAATTCTCCCGTTCGGTCATTGCGTGTCTCGAGGAACAATCTCCGCTTGAATCAATTGTCCGCGAGGTGACCGGGCTTGTGGGTAGCGACAGCGCGGCGCTATGGCGAATGGACGAGACCAGCGGAATGATCAGGATGATTGCGGCCTACGGACTGAAATCTTCCGAGTTCCTGCCGTTGCCGCTCGGCCAGGGCCTGGCGGGAAACGTAGCGCAGAGCGCGGAAGCGATTTCTCTCGAGGATGCGCCGGCCGATCCGCGGTGCATTTTCCCTCGCGAGGCGCGCGAGAGCGGCATCGCTTCATACCTGGCGGCGCCCCTCACCGTCGACGGCAAGACATTAGGCGTCATCGAGGCGCATACCGTCAGTCGCCGTACGTGGACCGAGAGTGATCGGCGCGCGCTCGAGTCTGCTGCAGCAATCATCACAGAACTCATAAAGACAACTGAATCACGCGGCGACCGGTTGAGGGTCGAGACGGCCTACCTGGGATTATCGGAAGCGTTGCAGCGCTTGCGCTCTGCTGAAGAAGTAAAAGAAGCGGTTGTCGAAGTCCTGGGGCATGCCCTGGGCGCATCTCGAGTGATAGTGGTCGAGTTCAACGATGAGGATCGGCCGCTGCCGGTCAGTCAGGAATACCGGCAGCCCTCCGTGAAATCGGCTGTGGGAGCCACTTTCACCGAGGCGCTGGTTGCCGAAGTGCAAGCCTCGACTGACGGGGGCCAGCCGTTGGCGATAACGGATTCAAAGACCCGATCGTTGATGGGTCCTGAGACCGCCGAAGAGCTGGCCGTGCTCTCCGAGTTGATCTCGCCTATTCGGATCGACGGCAAGATGCGGGCGATCATCTACGTTCATCAATGTGATCGGGAAAGAGAATGGGAGAAAGAGGAGATCGATTTCGCCGATCGAGTGGTGCGCCAACTGTCGCTCTCGCTGTCTAATTTGCGCGCGCTTGAACAAGCTTACAGCGCCGCGGAGAACGCTCGCGCGAGTACGGGCGGGCCGGATGCGATCGCGGGAGGCTTGCCGGAAGTAGTTATCGGTCTGGATCGCGACGGGAAGCTGAACTACTTCAACGGCGCCGCGGCGGAGAAGTTCGGCCTGACGAACGACGATCTTGGACGCACAATGGATGGGACTCACGCGAAGGACGCAATCGACAAAGCAGTCTGGCAGAGCGTTAACACTTGCGAAGGCGTGATCCGGCTTGATTCAAAAGCATCCATTGCGAGTCAGCTTGAAGCGGTTCCGGTGAGCATCGCCGCCGCCCCCTTGCGTGACGAGGATCGGCAGATTACCGGCCGTGTAGTTGTCATCACCGATCTCAGTCACATCGCGTCTGCAAGCGTGGCAGCGCGAATATCCGAGCTTGAAAGAAAACTGGAGAGTTACGAGCGCGTGTTGACGCAATCGCGGGCCGCCGAAGAAGAGGCGCGTGCGATGCTTGCCAGGGCATCGGCGCTTGAAGCAAAGGCTCGCGCCGAAGCCGATGTAACGCGTCGCGGCGAGGCTGAGGCTAAGCGGCAACTCGAGTTGTCGCTCGCGTCGCAAAAGCAGGCGCAGGGTTCGGCCCAACAGTTACTTGAAATCAACCGGCTCAAGAGCGAGTTCATCGTGAACGCCGGCCATGAAATAGAGGCATCGTTGCAGTCGGTGCTGGGTATGGCCGAACTGCTCCAGGGCGGCTCATACGGGAATCTTACGTCAGAGCAGCGCGAAGCAGTGAACGGCATTTATGGTTGGGCGCGCCGGATAAAGGGCGATGTCGACTGGCTGATTGAATACGGCTCGGCCCGTTCGCGCCGGCTCGAAACGAGCGGCGCAGACTAAAGAATCGAGTTTCGCTTCGCCGCGCGTCGTGGTAGGCTCCGGTCGCGGCTTTTGATCCTTCAGGTATTATCCCGCAATCACGCTGGTCGAGCTGACAGGGGAATCAGCGACCCGCTTAACACAATGATCGCCTGCGGCTGTCTGAGAGCTTCGCAGGTTTATCCCGTGTCTCGAATGTGAATTTCGAGGACCACTGAATGGAGAGAGGTGAAAGATGAAAAAAAGTATCTGTTTGTTGCTGGCAGTGTTTACGGTTCTGATAGGTGCAGTGTGCGCTACGGCGCAAAACCAACCCCAGTTGCCCAAAGTGCTGTGGATTTATCGCGAAGACGCGAAGCCGGCACGCGGCGCCGCTCATGCGAGGGTTGAGCATGGGTTCGCGCAGTATTGGGCAAAGAACAAAGTACAACCGTTTCTTGGCATGGAAGCAGTTTCGGGGAACGCCACCGAGGTGATGTTCTTTTCGGGTTATGACTCGATGGCTGCTATGGAAAAGGACTTTCAAACATTCGGGAAAGCGTCCACCGGCGCTGAGTACGACGCGCTCGAGAAGCAGGAAGCAGAACTGGTCAACAGCGTGCGTTCAACGGTCGCGATGTTTCGGCCGGACTTGAGCTATCACGCCGATCGTTTCATGAGCGTGCTGCCGCAATCTCGCTACTTCGCCATCGAGACCTTTCGCGTCAGGCTGGGAAAGGATGCTGATTTCGAGGCCGGCAGTAAGTCCTTTCAGAGCGCGTTTGAAAAGATGAAACGCGAGCAGCCCTACGCGGTCTACCAGGTGATTATGGGCGCGCCCGAGGGAACCTATCTGCTGATCGAGCCGCTGAAATCGTTTAAGGACATTGATGACTCGTTCGCAAGCATGGGCGCTATGGTTCAGGCGATGGGTGAGGACAACTTCAAGAACATGATGAAGGGCACTGGAGATGTGTTTACCAGTATGGAGAGCAATGTCTACTCGTTCAATCCGAACATGAGTAACGTGCCAAAAGAAATGGCGGCATTGGATCCTAAGTTCTGGACGCCAAAGCCGATGGTCAAGCGCGCCCCGGCTCCGAAGAAAGATGCGGCCGCAAAGCCGGCCACCGTAGGCAAGACTCAGTAATCTCAACTCCACCGCAGTAGCAATAGCTACCTCAGGCCGTTATTAGATTGACGGCCTGAGGTTGTTGAATTCGGTCCGCGATGTTTCGATAGCCGGAGCGAATAAGCGTCAGCTCGGGAGAGAGGGAATGCAAAACGATCCGCAGGATCGGCGGCTCGTGTTTATCAGCCACTGCGGTGCAGATACCTGCGTGGCGCGACAAATCGCTCGTGGCGAGGCGAATCTTTTTCCCTAGCCCAGGCGTTCACGCCTGGGTACACGGCAGCCAACCATTCGCCCTAGCCCGTTTCAACGGGCTTCAGGTTCGCCTTCAGGCCGGAGGTGGTCCGCGTGATTGGGAGTTCGATGCGAAGCGTGAGCGCCATGAAAGGCGGCACTTTCAGACCTTTGCTCAAGCAGGAAGGACAAGCCCCGTAAACGGGGCTATGCTCAGTCGTGCGTCGATCACCCAGGCGTGAACGCCTGGGCTAGTGAAAAAACTAGAGCTTCGTTTATGATTCATTAGAAGCGCAAAAACACATAAGTGAAGATTACCGTATTCTATGTCGGAACCAGTCTGCTCTCGCCGTTGAGGCGCGCCGAATCCGACATCAATTCCCGCCATAAGCTCGGTCTGGAAGTCAGAACCCACAACTGCGGCGCTCCGCTGACCGTCGACGAGTGGGCCGCGGCAGAGCGCGATATCGCGAGCAGCGAGATTGTATTCGTCATTCACATTACCGAAGGTGAGAACGCTGCTCGGATAATCGCGGCGCTCGAACCCAAACGTGAGCATCACGGCGCAGTCATCGCGTTCAATTGCATGCCCGATCTCATGCGTTGCACGCTTATGGGTAAGCTCGACTTCAGCAGTTTGATGAAGTCCAGAGCATCGGAAGAAGGCTCCGGCACATCGCGCCAAAACATACCGCGAAAGTTAGCTACACAGTTGGCTACCTGGATGGCTGACTTCGTGAAGACCCGCCGGCAATCGCGCGGCAACCATTCCGACAAACCCTCGGCGCCCGGGAATAAAGATCACTATCTGACGCTGATCGGCCGGCTTCCCGCGATCCTCAAGTTTGTCCCGAACGCCGGCAAGCTCAGAGACATCAAGAACTATCTTCTGCTTTTCGCCTGTTTCCTTCAGCCGACGCCTAAGAACATCGGTTCGATGCTCCTTCTCGCGATCAAGCACTATGCGAATGGCGATTATCGCCGCATCAAAATTGATCCTCCCGAAGCGATGCCCACTGTGGCCATCTATCATCCCGATGCCCCGACGTTGTTTGAAACAATCGAGGGTTATACGAAGTGGTACGAACGGAAGCGCCGGCGTCCGCTCGACGCGGATCAGACTATCGGGCTGCTGCTGATGCGGCCACAGATCATCAGCGATTCGAGACGCCACTACGACGGTTTGATTCGCGCGATCGAGGAAGAAGGCCTGAGCGTGATCCCGGCGATTTCAACTTTCATGGACAATCGCGATGCGTGCAACAAGTTTTTTGTTGAAGAAGGGAAGGGGCAAGCGCTCGCCCGCAACGGCGCCCCTCCGCGTGCGCCCCTCGATGGTGAGCAGAGTCTTGGCCCGCACGAAAGGGGCGCCCACGGACGGACCTCCTCACACGCCTTGCGAAGAAAGTCACGCGTGAGTCAGATCGTGTCACTCACCGGGTTCAGCTTTGTCGGCGGGCCTGCGATGAATGACAGCCAGGCAGCCGCCGAGTTTCTCAATCAACTAAACGTGCCGTTCCGCTCGATGGTCTCGCTGGACGTTCAGACGATCGAACACTGGAATCTAAGCAAGCTCGGGTTGAACGCGATCCAGACTGCAATGCAAATATCGATACCCGAAATCGATGGAGCAACCGAGCCATTCGTTTATGGCGGCTTGCCGTCGAGCGGAAACCAACCCGAACCGCTCGAGGATCGTTGCAAGCGAATCGCGAAACGGCTTGCGAGATGGAACCGCCTGCGTGTTGCTTCGCGTGCCGACGTTCGCCTCGCGTTTCTCGTGTTCTGCTTTCCGCCGAACAAGGGGAACATCGGAACGGCCGCCGATCTTGACGTCTTTCAAAGTCTTTGGAAGGTGCTTTCCCAACTTCGATCCGAGGGCTACGGCATTGAAGTGCCGGATAGCGCCGAGCGATTGCGCGAGATTCTCCTTGAAGGTAACTCAGGGGACGCCGGCACGCTGGCGAACGTCGCTTATCGCATGAACGTCGATGAGTACCGGCGGCTCTGTCCTTATGTTGATGATATCGAGCGCGAATGGGGACGCGCGCCGGGCGCGATCAACTCCAACGGGCGCGAGATTCTGATACTGGGCGCGCAGCTTGGCAACGTATTTATCGGAGTGCAGCCGACCTTTGGTTACGAAGGCGACCCAATGCGATTGCTGGCGGCCGAGAGCGGCGCGCCGCATCATGGATTCATGGCGTTGTACACTTACCTCGAGAAAGTTTTCCGCGCAGACGCGGTCGTGCACGTCGGCACTCATGGCGCGATGGAATTCATGCCGGGCAAACAGGTCGGCTTATCTGAAAGCTGCTGGCCGGATCGATTGATTGGAGAACTCCCGAACGTCTACATCTACAGCGTGAACAATCCGTCGGAAGGCACTATCGCCAGGCGCCGGTCTTACGCGGAGTTGATCTCATACCTGACGCCGCCAATCGAGAACGCGGGCCTCTACAAGGAATTCGTCTCGATGAAGGAATTGCTGACGGCTTACCGGCGGGCGGATGGCGAAACGGAGCGGCATCGGTTGTTCGAGGCGATTGAAGAAAAGGCGCAGCAGTTGAATCTCTAGTCACTTGTAGAGTTAAAAGCGCTCCTGTAGGGGCGGCCCTCCGTGGCCGCCCCTTACTGAAATGCTTGTCCTCGAAGGAGGGGCGGCCACGGAGGGCCGCCCCTACAGGATTATCCCAGTTGATTCCCGCAGATTCGACAATGAGTCCTTCTCTTCGCGTTCAGGTTCTTGCACCGGGCACAACGGTAGTACATCTTACCCGTGAACCAGTTTGTGAATAGCGCACTGAGCACCAGAATGCCGCCGAGCACGGCTATCGTCAAAAGTGTATTGCCGAGGTTCTTCATTGAATTCCGGCGAGGACGCGCCCTTTCGTCGTGAGCGCGTAGAAGTCGCTCCCGCGCTCTTCCAGCAGGCCGTCGGCCACCAGTTGCGAAACCACGTCAATCACCCGCTCACGCGAGGCGGGTTCGTTACCGCCGGCTTCAAACAGAGTGTGCAAGTCGAGACTCTCGCGGTTCATCTGGCCGAACAGGTCGATAATTTGTTGCGCCAGTTCATCCATCGGATTCCCCCCGGGTTATGAGATTCAGCGCACGCCCGCCGGTTCTTATGATATCAGGCCGACGGGTCACATCCGAATCTCGAGTGGGAGGGCCCAGTGTGTTTACGCCACACGATGTTCCTCTGCGTCCTCGGCGTCCCCTGCGGTTGATCCCCATCACTCATCAGGACAAACCGCCGAGGACGCTGAGGACGCTGAGGACTACAACTCTATCCGTTTTGTGTTTATAATCTCGGCACGTCTTACCGCCTGGTTTCCTGGGTCCGGGTGCTGAACGGATCAATGGAGGCTTGGCATGCTTTTCAAAACTATCAGTGCGGCCGTATTTGGCATCGACGCGTACGTCGTCGACGTCGAGATTGACCTGACTCCTCGAGCCGGCGACAGCATGACGCCGGTGTTCACCATGGTTGGCTTGCCCGACGCGGCGGTGCGCGAAAGCCGCGAGCGAATCCGCGCGGCCATCAACAACTGCGGTTTCTTCTTTCCCATCCATCGCGTCACGGTGAACCTGGCGCCTGCCGACATAAAGAAAGAAGGCTCGAGTTTCGATCTGCCAATTGCTATTGGGATACTCGGCGCAAACGGCGATCTCAAACGCGAAGAGCTCCGCGATACTCTGATCGTCGGCGAGCTTTCACTCGACGGGCGCATTCGGCCGATCAAAGGCGCGCTGCCGATTGGAGTCGCCGCGCGAGCGCACGGCGTGAAGCGATTACTTGTGCCCGAAGAGAACGCCCACGAAGCTGCCGTCATCACCGGTCTTGAAGTCTATCCGGTTTCGACGCTCAAGGGCGTTGTGGATCTGCTCAACACCGATCAGCCGCCGCTCCCGTTGCAGATCGACACTCAAGCGCTGTTGTCCAACCTCGATCACTATCCCGACGACTTTCGCGAAGTGCGAGGCCAGCCTCACGCGAAGCGCGCCATCGAAGTCGCGACTGCCGGAGGACACAACATTCTGCTCATAGGCCCGCCGGGATCCGGCAAGACGATGCTTGCGAAACGCATGCCGACTATTCTCCCGCCGCTCGAGTTCGAGGAAGCCATCGAGTGCACCAAGATTCACAGTGTAGTCGGGCTCACCGAGAAGCACGGCTTGATCACGACGCGACCGTTTCGCGCGCCTCATCACACGATCTCAGACGCGGGCCTTATCGGCGGTGGAGCGATGCCGCGACCCGGTGAAGTGTCGCTTGCTCATAACGGGATGTTGTTTCTCGATGAATTGCCGGAGTTCGAACGCAATGTGCTAGAGGTGCTGCGGCAGCCGCTCGAAGATGGAAAGGTAACGATCAGCCGCGCGGCGATGTCGTTGACGTTTCCATCGCGCTTTATGCTTGCGGCCGCGATGAATCCGTGTCCTTGCGGATTTTTTAATGACCCGACTCGCGAGTGCAAATGTTCGCCGATTCAGATACAGCGATACGTATCGAAGATCTCCGGGCCGCTGCTCGATCGCATAGACATTCACATCGACGTGCCTGCTGTTAAGTTCAAGGAGCTGGCAAGCGACACACCCGCCGAAAGCTCCGCCGAAATTCGCGAGCGTGTCGTCAGAGCGCGTCGCGTCCAGTTGGACCGTTTCCCGACCGAGCGAATCTTCTGCAACGCTCAGATGTCTCCGAGATTGATTCGCAAATACTGCGCGATCGATTCAGCTTCAAAGGGATTGTTAGAGAACGCCATCACGCGTTTGGGATTGTCTGCTCGTGCTTACGATCGGATTCTGAAAGTAAGCAGAACTCTCGCCGACCTTGAAGGCAAAGAGGCGATCGAGTCTCAGCACGTCAGCGAAGCGATTCAATATCGCACGCTCGATCGCAACTTCTGGGCGTGAGCTTTCGGAGAGATTCGAAAGTGCTGATGGTATCCAGTGGGTTGTGCAAAGTAGGGTTTGAGCCAAATGTCAACAAAGTCAGGCCGGACCCCTCCAAATGTCTCTAATGACTTGCATCGGACAAATAGGATCTATAATCCTAGCTCTTTACGCCCCAAGACTTGATCCTCGCTGGCTTGCTTCTCGTCAACAGCACTGCGAAGAGCTGAGAAGATGAATCGGATTGCAACGAGTTTGAAGAAGAGAGCTAAATGTATCTCGAGCAACTGAGGGATCATCATCCACCCTGAGACCGGATATAGATCAGAGTAGGTCTTGCCGATTAATAGTAGCCATGAAAGAAGAAAAGATTCGTCTAGGTCGAGGAATCGATTAAATCCTTCCAAGTCAATGTTGTAGTAAAAGAGATTCGTGAACAGGCTTGCCACGGCCGACGTTAGCGTCAAGAAGGAGGCGATAGTCAGAACGAGGGCAGAGCCGACAGAGAGCGAGATTGGTTTTTCTCTGAGTCCAGGAACCAAGCTGCCAAAGACTAGAAGGAGTACCCAGATTGAGACAGTCTGTAGCGTAGAGATGGTATTGAGTGCCGTGGTCCTCTCAATGACGACAGGCAGGTTCAAGCTATAGGTTTGAGAGAAACTAAGAATGGCGGCGGTCTTTAGGGAACGTGCGTCTCCAAAGAATCGATAGGCTAGACCGTAGACGAAAACTGAACAAAGCAATGCTATAGCGAAGTAGCGAAGGGCACGTCTCGCCCTACTGATCCGCCAGAGCGTTTGCCACTCTTTTAGAGGACCATACGCGACAAGTACTATGAACTGCTTGACGCCAAGCCCTATGATGCTCGCAGCGACAACAAGATAAAAGCCATAGAGCGGTAAAATCAAGTCATCATCAGGTCTCATCTGTATCCAGGTCCGTCGGGTTAATTCGGTCATCAACATTGCTACAGGTAGAATCAATAATTTCGCCGCGGCGTAGAAGCTGGGCGTGTCATTCCGAGCTGCATACATCAAGACAAGAATGACCACGCCAAAAAGAAGTTGAAACAGAATGTAGTAGATGCTACCTGTTCTCTTTAGGTGCTCACGAAGTTCATACTTTTCTCTGGTCGCCGAATACGTTTGTGCGGTTTCTTGCGAAGACCATATACCTAGGGCTTTTTGTTTCGCCCGCTGTTCGGCGGCGTCATAGCGGAATCGATCTTCTTCTGCGAGCCTTTGATCTAAGAAATCGAATGCAGCATAACCTTCTTCTAACGTCTGCTCGCTAAGACTGGTGCCATCTTCGAGCAACACCTCCGAGCCGCTATTGATGACATCGAGTACTTTAGTTGGTTCCTGTGGCCCCGGCGGACTGTAATCTCCATCCTCATCCTTCGCCTCCGACGATGACGGAACAACAACTACTATGTGCGTGCGCACGCGGATCACACGCTGGAGCAAGCGATCCTTGAAGAATTCAACGCGGTTTTCATACCAAGCTTCGGGCTCCTTGTCCTTGTCTGACCAGATTCCAGTAATCTCAAACCGAGAAACGCCGTCATTTAATATGCCCTCCTCGTTATCCAGCCAGCGAACTGAAAGAGTCTTCCCGTCGATAACATCCTGAACCTCGAAATTGTGAAAGGCGCCCGCCTCTGGCCCACGTTTTCCATAGAATATAGCTGCGACCAACATGCCAAGGGTCAGAATCAAAATCAGAGTGGGGGCAATCCATTCCCGAGCTAGACGAGTGAATGCGTTCATACCACCAGTGCCTCAGAGTCTTCTTTCGCGACCTTCTATCAAAGACCATTCCGGTTTGCAAACGGCAACGATTTTTCCTGACTACAACTCCCTTCTTAGGGATAGAAACGGCTGGTTGAAAGGTACAATTGTCCAAATAAGGAGAAACAGACTGGCGCAGGCAGTAACTGCGCTCAATGTTCTCACTCTCTCGGGAGTCTCATTCCAATTGGTCTCGCGGCAGTGACGGGCTCATTAAATGAGAATGAAATCGATGAAGAATTAGGCAAGTAATTGCGGAAATCGGCAGATTCAAAGTTGAAACTGCCAGATTCAATGTTGAAACTGCCACGTTCAATGTAGAAACCGCCAGGTTCAATGTAGAAACTGTTCGAGTTAACTTTAGAACCGCCGGATTCAATGTGGGAAACGGGCCGATTCAATGTTGAAACCACCGGGTTCAATGTGTAAACCGCCAGATTCGATGTTGAATTCGTCGTATTCAATGTTGAAATCGCCATGTTCAAGTTGCAAAAGCCCATTTTCAAGATGCTCTTCACATCATGCTCGACCGGCCGTCAAGGCTTGTTGAATGGAACTGGTGCTTGACCTTACCCAAGCTCCTCGCTTAACCCTGGGAATAATCATCTGTAATGTGGCTCTCGAATTTGCTTGACTTTCTTTTATGACTGAAGTTACTCTCGGCTCCGGTTCAGCGCTTCGGGTTACAAGTTACAAATCACATCAACAGGAGGAGGTGTTCAAATGGCAAAGGTAAAACTTAATTTGCGTAGCATGTCTCCGCTCGAGTTAGAAGCCTTTGGACGGCAGGTCGTGAAGGCTTTGGACGGCAATCCGGATTTCCCAAATCCGCAACCGCCGCTCGCCACTTTGACTTCGGGGCTCGACGAGCTCAAGACGGCAAATGGTGACCTCCAAACATCCAGACAGGATCAGGCCACCAAGCTCAACATCCGGGATACTAAGGTAGACGCAATCCGCGCGTTATTGCGTCAATCTGCAGCCTTCGTCGAAGCTGTCGCTGGCGACAACGAAAAGATGATTCTCAGCGCAGGGATGGGTGTGCGGAGCGCGGCGAGCCCAAGCCAGCCCCGGGAAATCTCACCGCAACCGAGGGCGATCATGAGGGCGAGATCGATCTGCATTGGGACTCCGGGAGGCGGGGAGTTACCGGCTATGAGATCCAGCGCAGCCCCGATCCGCCGACCCAGACTTCGTGGGCGCACGACTCTATATCTTCGAAGTCTTCAGCGACGATCAGCGGCCTGACTAGCGGCACCCGCTATTGGTTCCGCGTCGCGGCGGTGACCAGCGCCGGCCAAAGCGGCTGGAGCGACCCGGCAACGAAGATTGCGCCGTGAGCTGCAGGTCACTCCGTAGGAGTGACCTATCTATAGATCAAGCGAATGAGTGGAGGCTTGACTCCGTAGGAGTCACCTGATGCCAAGGTAACTCCTACGGAGTCCGGGATGACGACGCGCCTCAATCTATAGACAGGCAACTCCTACGGAGTTGTTGCAGAATTGCACGCCCCGCACCGACTTCCAAAACGACCTGACACCGGTTTCGATCACTTGCAAACACGGCAGGGCAAGATATCTAATGCTTTCCAAGATGGCGCACGTTCCAATCTAGTCTTAGTTTTCCCTGAACAATCGACGAAAGAGATTTATGACAGGCGGAAAGCAAACAAGTGGCAGCACAATCAAGATCGAGGAGAATGAGAAAGGATTGTTCCTTGTCTTAGACGGAGCGCTCGTAGATCGAAAGAAGTTCCAAGTGGCTCGTCATTACGCGACATCTTGGGGTTACCCCCACGACCCATCGCGTGCGAAGCCAGACGGGAGATTTGAAGGCCACGTCTTCGACCATTCAATTGCATCTCAGATTGGCGCCTGGTGCTTTGCTGACATCTTCCCGACGTTTGGAAGACTATCGCTTCCATTTCGCCCAGCTTGGAGCAAGTTCATCAGACGAGCATTCGTCATTGACGGAAGGAAGGACGCCGGTACCGCGTCACTCTCATTCTTCATGAGGATCTGGCCGGAAGACTGGGCGAATCCCTACACAGTTCTAGAATTCGAATCTGCCGTGACTGATATTATCAATGAGACGGGAGATTTTGAGATCGAAGGGTCCACGTGGAATTGGGAGGGCGAATTCGACGAAAATCTCGACGCGGATTACGATGATGAGCGAGGCGGCACCGTCTGGGATTTTGCGTTTACCACGAACGTGGAATCTCCCGACAAAATGATTTATGAGGAGATATTGCAAGCTGGCGAGCGGCTCCGATCTATTCTCGCTGCGGCGGAACGAAGAATCTTGATGGTTCGGAAGGATTCTTTGGTTACTTTCTTTGACTTTCCAGAGCCTTTCAGAAGCACTTGCGAACAGTATCTCGTCTATTTCATTCAGTTTCTGGAGGATCTTGGAATCTTAGCGGACTCGGAGATTAAGAGCCATGCTGGGTCTGTAATGTTTAGCGTTACGCCGAGGGACGGCCACTCTGCATTGGTGGAGATTAGGAAAGCTCTTGATCTATATCTAGGGTTGCCAGTGAATGCTGAATTTGTCGAAGCTGCTACTGGATTCTCCGACGTCGCGGTCGCCCAGTTGCGCGCAAATGTTTTCTTTCTTCAGTCGCAGTTGGAGCTAGCACGAGCCGTAATACAGGCCAAGGACGCTGCGATACAGAGTCTAGATTTCACCATTTTCCAGCAACGTCAACTCTTAACAACGAGCGTGGTCACAAATTCTGCCGCGCACCGTAGCGAAGATGAGGAACCATTGCTGGGTGATACGGTTAGCGTTACCAAGTATGAAGGTAAGGGATTCAAGGTGGACCTGCCACTCATCTTACGAAGACTGAAAAGAGTCTTCCAGCCTAAGCACCCATCTGACTGAAAAGTATTTGCCTTTGGAAGCACAAGGGGCCGTCGTGCTGTTTCGCGTGTCTCAGCGGGCATAAGGAATGCCTGACGTCGTGGACTCGCTGGATTCGCCAAAGGATGCGATTGCTTCGACAAGCTGTTTCGGGTGAAGCGGCTTCGCAAGATGAAGCTGATAACCTGCTGCCAGCACGCGCTCGGCGTCTTCGCTGCTTGCGTAGCCCGTTAACGCGATTGCGGGAATCTGAACTCCGTCTCGAGCGCGAACTCTTCGAATCAAGTCGTATCCGTCTTCGACCGGCATGCCTATGTCGGACACAAGCACATTCGGTTGCCAATGGTCCCACAGTTCCAGCGCTTCCTGGACGTTAGCCGCAGTCTTCGTTTGAGCGCCTCGGAACGCGAGCTCGAAGGCGAGCACTTCTCTAGAGTCCGAATCATCATCAACGATCAGTACTCTGAAGCCGTCGAGTCTCGGCTGTCCATTCTCGGATGTGTCGTGGCGCGTCGAGGTTTCATGGAACGCCTCGACTACGCAGGGCAGGGTAACGCGAAACTCACTTCCCAATCCGTTCGGTGAGCTGTGAGCCTCTACGGAGCCGCCGTGCAATTCGACGAGGTGCTGAACTATCGCGAGTCCCAGCCCAAGCCCGCCGTGCTTTCGTGAGGTTGAGCTGTCGGCCTGGCTGAACCGGTCAAAGATGTAAGGCAGAAACTCTTGCGGGATTCCTTCTCCTGTATCCGTCACGGTGATCTGCGCGTTTGAGCCCACCTGCTCGAGCTTGATCGCGACCTCTCCGCCGACGGGTGTGAACTTGATCGCGTTTGATAACAGATTCCATAAGACTTGCTGGAGCCGCTGAGAATCAGCAGAGACCGGATCGCGTGTCGGTTGGATCGATTCGTGAATCCGAATCTTTTTCTCTTCGGCCATTGGGAGTATTGCGGCAACGGCCGCTTGAATCACTGCGCCGACGTCCAGCGGCCGGCTGTCGAGTTGAAGTTTGCCGGCAACAATACGCGATACATCGAGAATGTCTTCGATGATACGAGCCTGAATGTTGGCGTTTCGACTGATCACCTGGAAAGCGCGGTTGTACAGCGCTTCGTCATATTGTGTCTTGAGGAGTATTTCTATCCAGCCGACGATTGCGTTCAATGGCGTACGCAGCTCGTGCGATGCGAGGGCCAGGAACTCATCCTTTGCTCGATTGGCCGCTTCAGCCGCGGTTCGAGCGGCTTGCTCGCTCAGCAGGAGTTGCTCGCGCTGTTCGTCGATGCGTTTCAAATCGGTGATGTCAGTTGAGACTCCGCATATAGCGTAGGGCTCACCGTCCGCGTCACGCAGGGGGAATTTCACCGTCAGGTAAGTGTGCTGGCCGTCCGGTTCAACGCCGGGCTCTTCGGACTGAATTGCGGTTCCGGCTTCCAGCACTTTTCGATCGTTTTGAACGTACGCGTCCGCAATGTCCCGCGCGTAGATCTCGTGATCGGTTTTTCCGTTGACCTGATCCCAGGTGAAGCCCCAGGTGGCGAGCCCTCGCCGGTTCATCACGATGTATCTGCCCTGAAGGTCTTTCACATAAATAAAAGCGGTTGAATTATCTACGATGGCGCGGAATCGATCCTCGCTGGCGCGCAACGCCCGCTCGGCGCGTTTGCGTTCGGTGATGTCTCGCGCAATAGTCGAGGCGCCGACGATCTTACCCGACTCGTTCCTGATGGGTGAGATGGTGAGCGACATATCGATGCGCGTGCCGTCTCTTCGAACGCGAACCGTTTCGTAGTGTTCAACGGGGTGTCCGGTCCTCAAAGTATCGAGAATAGTTGCAGCCTCCGGAGCACGCTCAGGCGGATACAGAATAGAGATCTTTTGCCCGATGACTTCGCAAGCCCGATATCCGAATATCCGCTCCGCAGCCGTATTCCAACTGGCGATGACGCCATCCGGCGTCATTCCGATGACCGCATCATCCGTCGAGCCAACTATGGAAGCGAGGAAAGTGAGGTCATCCCGCGCGCTCTTGTGTTGAGTTACAAGCGCGGCGAGGATCAGCGCCGTAGCCGTGGTCGACACTACAAAGGCTTGCAGCAGAAGAAGCGCCTCATTCGGGTCCTGGTGCGCGAACGGTCCGAACCCTCGAGTCGTTCCCCAAATTGCTATCCCGGACATAAGCGCGATCGATGTAGCCGCGCCGCGAGGGCCGAACCGAAAGGCTGCCCACAGCACAATGGGAATCGTAAGATGTGCGATCGGATAATGGCCGATACTTCTAAGGAAGAATCCTCCGAAGACAAATGAAGTGACGGATACCAGCACCCATAACATCAGCGCCACTTCTGGAAGCCGACGCGAAGACCACCTGACTCTTGATTTCTCGATCCAAGTGAGGATTAGCGGCGCAACAACAAGAGCGCCTGAGCCATCTCCAAGCCACCAGGTCAGCCAAAGCGGGCCGTAATTCTGCCAAAGCGCGGCGCCGCCAAGACACAGGCTCACGTCGCCAATTGTCGCGCTCAGCGCCGGGCTGACCATCCCGGCAATAACGACAAACTTCAAAACGTCCTGGGCGCGATGAAAAGGGCTGCGGTCCCCGACGAATCGATGAAGGAGAAATACCGCCGACACGGCTTCCAGAGTGTTTCCAACTGCGATTCCGCCGGCAGTGCCAACCGGCACGCCCGTCGCCAGATTCGCAAGGAATGCTCCCAGGAGAATCGCCGGCGAGATTCGGTAGCCCAACCACAGCACTACGGCTATCGCAAAACCAGTTGGCGGCCATACCGGCGAGACACTGGTGTGCAGAAAGGCCAGCGACAACCCGAGCTTTGCCGTGATCAGATATGTAGCGGCGACTGCTGCGAATTGAACTGCTCGCCCTGCATAGCTGGTTTTCATACCCGATCTATAACATAGAGCCAGGCACACTTCCATAATCACGATTCCTCGTAGTGTTCGGTTATTGACCTTCGCGAGCTTTGCGGTACTTTGCGAGCTTTGCGCAAGGAATCCGCTCGAGAAACAGAGATACGTTGAACGCAAAGCTCGCAAAGTACCGCAAAGCTCGCAAAGCGGTTCTTCACCATATCCGTGTGACACTCGAAATACTGTCCTACCGAATCGGTGGACCGGGACCCGCACGCAATAAAATTGCTGTGGTTTCGGGCTACGTTTGACGAATCTCGAAACATCCAAGTCAATGGTTCGAGCAGCCGGGCACAGACGTCAAAACGCGCAGCCCGCCGCTCAACCGCCCGATTTGCTTGAGCGAGCCAATCCGCTTAGAATCAAACGTCACTGGAGTTCTCCAATGAGTCTTATAGCTGTACGGTCGTCGCTTGCTGCTGTTGTAATCACAGCACTTTTAATAACACTACTTCCGCCGACTCTCGCACAGTCAGGAACTACGCAAGCTCAAACTACGACCCAGCCCGCCCGCCGCGGCAAGAACGGCGACAAGAACGGCGACAAAAACGGCGACAAGAACGGCGAGGCGGCCAAGCCTGCCGACTCCCAGGATTCGACCGCCGACGAGGCCAATCCAGACTCCAGGCAGGGCAATTCAGAATCGTCGAAGCCGGCTTCCGGCGATAAGCCCACAAATCAAGAACGGTCGAAGTCAAACGAGACGGCGACGCACACGGGAACCGCGTCAACTGTAGATCCTCTTCGAGACTCGGGCGAGTCAAGGCGTGAAAGCAACGCTCCTGCTTTTGATCGGCCGCCGCTTCGAAGCCAGGGCCATCGAGTTGAAGCCACTCGTGATGCGAATCCCGATAGCCGGCCTCAAACCAGTTCGCAGCGCCCGAGCTACTCGAGCAACGGGCCCGCCAGACAAGGTGACTCGCGCCAGTATCCTCAATACCCTCAGGGTCGATCGACTTCAACTTCTACTGGTGCTGATTCTGGCACTGACCCCTCCGCAACGGGTACCGATCCAGTGCGTAACAATCGTTCGGGAGGCGGGCCTCCTGTGCTTCGTCGGCCCGCGGACTCTCGCAACGATGGCGCGACTCAGACTTCGCGGCCACCGGTGCTACGTCGTCCTTCTGATTCTCAGCCGTCCGATGAGAATGGCTCGCAAGACGTCAAAGCAGGCAAACCGTATCCTAACCAGCAGGGAAGCGGCACACAGCAACAGCAGAGCGGTGAAGACGAGGTGGTCAAGCTTGAATCCACGCTGGTCAGCATCCCGCTTTTGGTGAGTGATCGATCCGGGCGATACATACCGCAGCTCAGAGCAAACGATTTCTTGCTTTTCGAAGACGGAGTTCAACAGAAGATCGAGTCGTTCGGCAGCGAGGAGGTTCCGTTTAGCGTCGTCCTTCTCCTCGATGTGAGCCCCAGCGTCTCGGGAAGCATAAAGGATATTCAGGACGCTGCCATAGCCTTCGTTCGCCAGTTGCGCAACCAGGATCGCGTGATGGTGGTCTCGTTTGATCGAAACATACACTATCTGAGCGAGTTCACCAGCGATCGCCGCGAGCTCGAGTGGGCGATTCGCCGAGCGAACATGGGCGGCGGCACGAGTGTTTACGACGCGGTTTACGAAACGGTAGATCGAAAGCTTCGCAACATTGAAGGACGCAAAGCACTGATCCTCTTTTCCGACGGAGACGACACAACGAGCAGTCGAGCGAGCTACGATGATGCGGTCAACCTGGTCTCGGAATCGGATGTGCTGGTCTACGGACTTCGCTATCCGGGAAGTGGCGGGGGTGGCGGCGGAGGTGGACGCGGCGGTATTTCGTGGCCTCGCAATCAGATACCTCGGCTTCCGTTTCCTTTTCCGTTCCCGTGGCCGACACCCAGACGCCGAGGTCCGTTTAACATAACCGGCTCGACGCCTTCCGCGAGCGGTTCGGGGACTTCGGCTGCGGCGCAATCGTGGCCTCGCCGAAGGGGCGGTGGCGGCGATTTCATGAAAGACATCACCGCGGCGGGCGGCGGACCCGTGTACGACGCCGAACGGATCAGCGATATGAGCAGCGTGGCAAACAAGATCGCCGAAGAGCTGCGACACGTTTATGTGATCAGTTATTACCCGACCAACCCGGTCTCGAAAGGCGGGTATCGGAAAGTTCGAGTGAGCGTTCGGAACCGTGACGACATCGCGGTGCGTCATCGCCCTGGTTACAACGCCAGACCGAACGGGAGCGCAAGACCCACCATCTAGTGAAGGTACCAGAGAAATCGGCAGCCCTGTATGGGCGGTCCTCCGCTATTGGGGTGTTAGCGTGTTGCCAGCAAGAAGTCCTCTGCGTCCCCGGCGTCCTCCGCGGTTTTTCCTGATCAGTGGCTCGGAATCAACCGCAGAGGACGCCGAGGACGCAGAGGAGAACCTGAGGCGCGCCACGATTAGAAATAATCTGTGGCGCGCCGTTATTTTTGCTAAAATAAACCGGACGCGAAGCAGTTCTCTCCGCGTCTGACGCGTTTGTGAAAAGGATTTCAACCAGCAGCGACCAGCCCTCCGGCCCCAGTCATAGTCGCTCCACGAAGGACGAACTGAAATCAGTTTGTTGCGAATGTCTTGTGGCGTAGAAAACCATTGAGATTGAGCAGGGCGCCTTGATACTATTGAGCAGCTTTACTTCAACAAGTGGGAGACCTCTCCGAAAATGATCAAGATTGTTGTTTGTTTTCTTGCCATTCTCAGCGGTGGATTCACGTTCACCGGTAATACTCACAATGCGAATAAGGACCTGCTTGCCCAGATAGAAAAGGGCAGGGAACTCCTTAAACCGGAGTCGGTGCGGCTGCTGAAGGGCACGGTGGGCTATCGACGAGTGCGCATCAGCAGGCGGCGATTCGAGGACGTACCGGTGACCGGAATCGTAGGGCGCGAGATGGCTATTGCGATTTTGGATCCTGGCGGAACGATCAGTATCGCTCGCGCCATCAAACGCGACCCGGGCTTTGAGGTGCTCTCGCCTGGTTTCATCCTGTCTATGAGGCGCGAGAACGGAATCAATTCCGACATCTCGTGTATAGACCCTGCAGGTGGAAAGGTCGTCGCGGTCAAGTATCCGGTCTCGAACGAAGGAAATCGATTCGGACCGGGCGAGGACGTAATCCAAGCGGTCTACACTCCGTACTCTCCTGAAATCAAAACCGAAGAAGTAATCAAGCGCGGCATCGAAGTCCAGAACGGGTTCATCGAAAAGGCATATTCGCGACTCCGTGATAGCGGTGTTCTTTCGCGAGCGTTTCCCGGCAGACGAGTTGTCGATGTAATACCAAAAGACATTCTGCGAGTCTTGTTACTAAACGAACACATAGACCCGAGTGAATTCACGAGCCCGGGAATGACTCAACCGCTGGCCGAGCGGGTGCTGACGGTGATTGGGACGAACCGGGATAGAGCGTACGCCTTCTCGGTAAGCCCAGCCGCCGCGCGCGGGCTCGTTCAGATGATTCCGTCGACTTATTCGATGTTGTTGAACAGATACACATCGGCGGGTCTGAGATCCAGCTTCCCGCTTGCGATGGGTGACCCGGTGAATGCGGTAATGGCCCAGGTGCTTTTGTGTGATTCGGATTGGGAATCCATTCGAGCGCGCAGCGATATGCCCGCGGACCGCGTAGGTCCGTACCTGGCCGCGGCCTACAATGGCGGTGTCGGTCGCGTGTTGACGATCCTCTCACACGACCAGACTGAATGGATGGAGGACCCCGATCAGAATCACCGTCCCACGATGACCGTGAGCAGGACGGTCGCCGTAAAGGTCCGATCGCGCAGAGGGCGCGTCACAAAGCGATACGTTACAAAGTCGTATACCCAGGCGATCTTCAAGAACGAAACCAGCAAGTACGTCAGCCAATATCATTGGATCAATGATTTCCTTGCGGAGCGCCTGAAGCCTGAGATCCCGGTTACTCGGGTTGAGGTGCGAAAGGAATAGCAGACGCTTTATTCCGCCAGCGCGTCTTCATCAGGATCCGAGAGCCGAACTCGGAACTGACGCCGAGCTTTGGCTCCGACGTTACCGGCCGCGATGATCGAACATCGCGGCCTTCCTTTTGGTTAGCTCCGCGCAAACCCTCCATGTAGGAGCGGTCCTCCGTGGCCGCCCCTGTTTCGTTGCCGGTACATCACACATGCCAAACAGCGGCGGCCACGGAGGACCGCCCCTACATGGAGGGTTTGCACGATACGCGCGCTAGCAGGAATGTATGTTACAACGCAGTAGTCGACGTTTAGGTGGGTTACTGTGCGGAGGTTCTGGTTTGCCGGCAAAAATAAAGAAGGACCGAATCGATCAGCACAGCCCCCGTTGCCCTGATCGTTTCGGCCCTTCCGTTCTTTCGAAGCTCGTCCATACCTTGGCAATCGAAGTGCCATAGCCCATCCAAGTCTCAATCGCTTCTAAAGTGTTGATACTTGGTTGAATGAGATCACGCGCCCGAGGGACGTGGCTGAACGACTCACAGATTTTGTCATCGGGCATCACCGTTTTTGTTATCGAATCATCTGGCGACCCAGGTTCATTCTGCGTTGCTCAATAACTCCCGCGCGCTTTGCGGTCCTTTGCGCTGAGTATTGGGACTTGCTTCTCCTACCAATACTCAGCGCAAAGACGCAAAGGACCGCAAAGCACGCGAAGCACTGTCCGGACGTTACAAGTCAGCGACCCAATAACCGAACACTACGCGATTCCACTAACTTTGACTGGCAGAGATTGTTCACGATATGATGAAGCACTCATGCTGATCGGCCCCGTTCGATGCTTTATCAAACTCCTGGAGTTCTAATCTTGATGCAAGAAAAAATGCAGACGAAGATCCCGCTTCTGGATCTCAACGCCCAATATCAGAGCATCGCCGGCGAGATACAGACGGCGGTTACACGCGTGCTGAGCAGCCAGCAGTTCATTCTTGGACCTGAAGTGCGGGAGCTTGAACGAGAGATAGCAGCTTACTGCAATTGCTCGGAGGGAATCGGGTGCGCATCAGGCTCGGATGCGCTGCTACTCGCCTTGATGGCTTGCGGGGTCGGTCCTGGAGATGAAGTCATCACTACGCCTTTTAGCTTCTTTGCAACCGTCGGCTCGATAGTAAGGCTGGGCGCGAAGACCGTGTTTGTGGATATCGAAGAGTCGACATTCAATATTAATCCGGAACTCATAGCCCAGGCGATTACGAAAAAGACCAAGGCAATATTGCCGGTGTATTTATTTGGTCAGTGCGCGGACATGGAGCCGATAACCGACGTCGCCTCGCAGCATCACGTTGCTGTAGTCGAGGACGCTGCGCAAGCCATCGGAGCCGAATATAACGGCAAGAGGGCAGGGAGCCTGGGCAACGTTGGATGCTTCAGCTTTTATCCGTCGAAGAATTTGGGCGGCGCAGGCGACGGTGGCATGCTGACTACTAATGATCCTGAACTGGCTGCCTCGCTGAGAGACTTGAGATCTCACGGGGCAAGAAAGAAGTACTATCACGATCACGTCGGCATCAACAGCAGGCTCGATTCACTGCAAGCGGCGATCCTGCGCGTGAAGTTCGGCTATCTTGATCGATGGGCTAAGGCTCGGAGAGAGAACGCGCAGAGATATCGCGAGTTGTTTCGCGACTCAGGGTTGATTTCAACCGGCGCCGTGCGATTGCCGGCTGAGGCGCCGTCCGCGCTTCACGTCTATAACCAATTCGTGATCAGGGTTCGTGAGCGTGACAAGCTCCGGGCTTATCTGACTGAGCGGGGAATCGGATCTGAGATCTACTATCCGGTGCCGTTGCACCTGCAGATTTGTTTCAAGGAGCTTGGGCATCACGCGGGAGATTTTCCGGAATCGGAGCGGGCGGCCGACGAGGCTCTGGCAATCCCCGTTTATCCCGAACTTGGTGAGGCGTCTCAATACCGGGTGGTCGAGACGATCGCTTCGTTCTATCGTTAGTGGAGTGTATCAGAGAAATCGGCACTCCTGTATGGGCGGTCCTCCGTGGCAGCCCCTCAATAAGGAAGCGCTTCATCGAAGGGGGGCGGCCACGGAGGACCGCCCATACAGGACTGCCCTTAATCGCTAGCGTACGTTTGGATTGGAAAGAGGTGCGACATGCGTTTGCTGATAACCGGTGGAGCTGGGTTCTTAGGGTCGCACCTGGTTGACCGCCTGCTGGATGAAGAGCATCACGTCATCGTCTTCGACAATCTGGTCACCGGACGTGCTGAGAACATAGAGCATCACTTCGGTAACGATCATTTCACGTTTGTCAAACAAGACGTCACCGAATACCTGCACGTCATCGGCGAACTGGACGCAGTCGTGCATTTCGCGTCACCGGCCAGCCCGATCGATTATCTGCAACTGCCTATACAGACTTTGAAGGTGGGCAGCCTCGGAACGCATAAGGCGCTGGGTCTTGCGAAGGCTAAAGGAGCGCGTTTTCTTCTGGCGTCAACGTCGGAAGTTTACGGCGATCCCCAGGTGCACCCGCAACCCGAAGAATACTGGGGACACGTCAACCCGGTTGGTCCGCGCGGCGTGTACGATGAGGCAAAGCGTTTTGGTGAAGCGATCACGATGGCTTACCATCGCTATCACGGGGTTGACACTCGAATCGTGAGGATATTCAACACCTACGGCACCAGAATGCGTCCAAACGATGGCCGCGTTGTTTCGAACTTTATCGTTCAGGCCTTGAGAGGTGAAACTCTCACAGTCTACGGAGACGGCGATCAGACGCGTTCCTTTTGTTATGTCAGCGACCTGATCAACGGGATCCTCCGGCTGCTCTTGGCGAATGAACTGCGGGAGGACGACATTCACCTGCCGACTAATATTGGAAACCCGGGAGAGTTCACTGTGATAGCGCTTGCGCGAAAGGTGATCGAACTAACCGGAAGCAATAGCGCGATCGAGCACAGGGAACTGCCCGTGGATGATCCGCGAGTAAGGCAACCGGATATTTCACGAGCGCGGAGGATCTTAGGTTGGGAACCCGTCGTCGATCTGGAAGTCGGACTGAAGAAAACGATCACGTTTTTTGCAAAGGCGATTCAGAAGTGATCGAGGAGTGAAATGCACATAGCGGTTATTGGAACCGGATACGTAGGGCTGGTTACCGGCGCATGCTTTGCGGATTTCGGCATGCAGGTCACGTGCGTCGATAAAATCGAGCCCAAGATAAACGCGATCAAAGCAGGACAGATGCCGATCTACGAACCGGGGCTCGACGCGCTTGTGGCGAAGAACGTTCGCGAAGGCAGGCTTGCGTTTAGCACCGACATCAGGGGCGCAATCGAACAATCGCAGGTGGTGTTTCTTGCGGTCGGGACCCCAACAACCGGCGATGGGTCCGCCGACATGAGTCAGATCGACGAGGTTGCGTACGAGATAGCACGATCGCTGAACGGCTACAAAGTAATTGTGACAAAGAGCACCGTCCCGGTAGGCGCGGCTTCCCGGATCAAAAAAATCATCGCCGAGAACAAGACAAATGAGAGCCGCTTCTCGGTCGCGGCTAACCCGGAGTTCTTGAGGGAGGGCGCTGCGATCAATGACTTCATGCGGCCCGACCGCGTAGTTATCGGGTGCAGAGACGAAGAAGCCGTCGAAATACTGAAAGAGATATACCGGCCCCTTTACTTGCTCGAGACCCCTTTCGTCATCACTACGCCCGAGTCCGCGGAGATGATCAAGTACGCGTCGAACGCTTTTCTGGCGACGAAGGTTTCCTTCATCAATGAGATCTCGCAACTGTGCGAACTGCTTGGCGCCGACGTCCACGATGTCGCAAAAGGTATGGGCATGGATGCACGGATCGGATCGAAGTTTCTGCATCCCGGACCGGGTTTTGGAGGAAGCTGCTTTCCGAAGGATGCGAAGGCATTGGTCGCGCTTGGACGCAGCGTGGAGTACGACGTACGAATCGTCGAAGCTGCGCTGCGGGTTAATGAATCGCAAAGGACGTCGATTGTTGATCGAATCAGGCGACTGATACCGAAACTCGAGGACAAGACGATCGCCATACTCGGACTCGCGTTCAAACCCGACACGGACGATATCAGGGAGGCTCCGGCGATCAAGATAATCAACGACCTGTCTGCCGCGGGAGCGAGAATCAGGGCCTATGACCCGGCTGCAATGGAGTCCGCTCGCCGCATTTTGCCGGACGTGCATTACTGCGAGGATGAGTACGACGCGGCTCGCGGCTGCGATGGGCTTGTCGTCGTTACCGAGTGGAATCAATTTCGAAGTCTTGATATCGATCGGTTGAAGCAACTCCTGCGTGAGCCGAACATCATAGATCTCCGAAACATATATGAGCCCGAGACCCTGCGGGCCGCGGGGTTCAGGTATCTCGGGATGGGCCGCCCTTAAACAGATCGGCCTTCTCAGCGGCCTACGAGGAGTTCGTGAAATGGAAGTACAGAAAAGGGTAAACGTCCGAGTTCCGTTATTCATCATCGCGGTTGCTGTTCTGCTCATCGTGAACGCATCAGCTCAACAAGAGAAAGAGCGGAAGCCGGTTCCCCAGGATGAGGAGGCTGTCAGGCTGCGCACCACGCTCGTTCAGGTCCCGGTTGTGGTGAGCGAACGCGGCGGCAGGTACGTGAGCGATCTTACGCGAGACGAGTTCACTGTCTTCGAAGACGGCATCAAGCAGGACATCGAGCTATTCGGATCAGTCGAAGAGCCCTTCAGCGTCGCATTGCTGCTTGATTCCAGCGGATCTACGGAAGCGTCTCTCGATCAAATAAAATCGGCGGCGACGGCTTTCATCGGCAATCTTCGGCCGCACGACCGCGTTATGGTCGTCTCTTTTAATGATAGCGTCGAGGTTCTTTCGGATCTAACTAACGATACCGCGAGGCTGGCCTCCGCGGTGCGGTCGATCAAGCCTGGCCAGTTCACACAAGTCTACGAAGCAGTCTACACCGCGGTATGGGAAAGGCTGCACGACATACAGGGCCGAAAAGCGGTAATCGTCTTTACTGACGGCATCGATACCGCCAGCAGCGAGATTTCCGAAGAAGACACACTCGATGCGGTGATCGAGAGCGAAGACATCATTGTTTATCCCATCCGTTACGCCACACGAGATGACGTTGAGCGCCGGATGGAAGCAAGGTTGAAGGCCTCGCCCAACTCGAACGGCGCGGAGGCGGCGGCCGGCAAACTCGAACAAGGCAAACGGGAGCTCGATCGAGCCTACAGGACCGCGGACGAATATCTGCAGCAACTCGCCGAGATGTCGGGTGGCATAGTCGAACGGGCGGACAGACTCGGTGACTTGAAGCCCGCGCTTGGCAGAATTGCTGAAGAGCTGAGACATCAGTACCTCCTCGGCTATTACCCCTCAAACAGGCAGAAGGATGAGCGCGCCCGCAAGATAACCGTTCGGGTCACTCGCCCGAATGTAGTTGTCAGGGCTCGTCCGGCGTACCGATTGTCTGAGTAGGGGTCTGCGTCGTTGAGTCCCCTGAGGTTCTGAGGAGCCGTACGTTGCGAGCCTTGCGGTCCTTTGCGTCTTTGCGCTGAGAATTATTCCTCGCGCAAAGCTCGCAAAGGACCGCTAAGCTCGCACAAGCCGCTTATTCAGTAATGGCCAACACCGACAAACTTTTATCCGAGATAGAACGCAGCGCAGGCGCGGGAAAGGTTCTGGCGGTAGTCAGGGTGTTGTATCCTGCCGGCGGAACCACGACAGTAACCGTCTGCGAGGACGAACTACTTCCGTCAATCGAAGACCGCAAGATTCATGATCTAGCAATTGCTTCGACAAAGAGCTTGATCGCGAGCGGTCGAGTCACGGACTTGATAGACTCCACTGACGAACAGGGAACTCCGGTGAGGCTTGCGATCGAAGTCGTGAAGCCCAAACTTGAGCTCATTGTGTTCGGCGCGGGTCACGTCGGACAAGCAGTAGGGTTAATCGCGGCGATAATGGGATATGATGTAACGATCGTGGATGACAGGGAAGAGTTCGCATCCCGGGAACGGTTCCCCGATCCGAGAATAGGCTTGCTGGCTTGCGACTACGCCGTTGCGGCCGACAAACTACACATTTCGTCGGGCGCAGCCGTCGTTATTGTGACCAGGGGTCATCAGTACGACGAGCTTTGTCTCAAGAGCGTTATTAGGTCAGCCGCCGGCTATGTTGGAATGATAGGAAGCCGCAAACGCGTGCTGGCCGTTTTTAAGAAGCTCGCTGACGAAGGCGTTTCAGAGCGGGAACTGGAGAACGTGCACGCGCCGATCGGTCTGAGAATTGGCGCAAGGACCCCGCAAGAGATCGCAGTATCGATTCTCGCGGAGATCATCGATCACGTGAATAATCCCGACAAAACACAAGGGAGATGAACATGGCATTTGAAGGACTGGACGTTTTAGGAATCGGCTCGCTGCTTTCGGATGAGGAAAGGCTTGTTCAATCGGAGGTCAGAAAGTTCGTCGAGGCGAAAATCACCCCGATCATTGCCGATTGTTTTGAACAGGGCCGGTTCCCGACGGAATTGATCCCGAGCCTCGCCGAACTGGGAGTGCTCGGAGCAAATCTGCCCGAAGAGTACGGCTGCGCCGGCATGAACAACGTCGCATACGGATTGGTCATGCAGGAACTTGAAGCAGGGGACTCGGGCATCAGGAGCTTTGCTTCGGTTCAAGGCGCGCTGTGTATGTATCCGATATTCCAATTCGGTGGCGAGGAACAGAAGAGAGCATGGCTGCCCAGGATGGCCGCAGGCACGATTATCGGATGCTTCGGGCTGACGGAACCTAACTTTGGCTCGAACCCAAGCGGAATGCTGACGCGGGCCAAGAGAGTTCGCGATGGGTGGATGCTGAACGGAGCCAAGGCATGGATCACAAACGGTTCGATGGCTGACATCGCCGTCGTCTGGGCCAAGACCGATGACGACGATGAAATACGAGGGTTCATCGTGGAGAAGGGAACGAAGGGCTTCAGCACGCGTGATACCCATCACAAACTGAGCCTGCGTGCTTCGGTCACCTCGGAATTGTTCTTCGAAGATTGTGTGATCCCTGAGGAGAATATCTTGCCGGGTTCGGGGGGACTGAAGAGCCCGTTGATGTGCTTGACGCAGGCGAGATACGGCATCGCGTGGGGCGCAATGGGCGCCGCGATGTCTTGCTTTGATGTTGCTCTGAAGTATTCAAAGGAGCGGCAACAGTTCGGCAGACCGCTTGCGGGATTTCAGCTTACTCAAAAGAAACTGGCTGAGATGGCTACGGAGATCAGCAAGGCGCAGCTACTATCTTTACATATTGGGCGGCTAAAGGATCAAGGCAAGGTCAAGCCCGTCCACGTCTCAATGGGAAAGATGAACAACGTATCGATGGCGTTGGAATGCGCACGAACCGCCAGAAGCATCCTGGGCGCTAACGGAATCATCGGGGACTATCCGATCATGCGGCACATGTGCAACCTGGAGTCAGTGTACACGTACGAAGGGACTCACGAAGTACATACGCTGATCCTCGGACAGCACTTAACCGGGGAGAGTGCTTTCGAATAAGCTGCTATTGAAATTGATTGAGTGTGACTGAGGTGTGATCAAAAGTGTGACTTGGGTCACCTCAAGGAGCGACTCAAAGCGGTGAATCGAGTCAAAGCGGTGAATCGAGAATTCCGTTCGGCAACCCCGTAGGGGTGTGATGTTTATAGTTACGGCGCCGACGCGGACTTCTTAGCTCCGTTAGGAGCGGAATAGAATGTTGTCGATGGCTTTAGTCTGGAACAACGTCCAGCGGGATGTTACTCTCAAATTCCAGGAGAGTTTTAGTGTCCGAGAAGAATCTCTACCAAACGAAGGTTTCCGATAGACTGACGCAGCGTCTCAGGACTGATAAGCGTCGCGAGCTCAGGCACTCGATGGCACTGCGGGTGAGAGTGGCGGGATCCGATTGCCGTAAGGAGCCGTGGAGTGAACTAGCTGAAACCGTTAACGTGAGCACCGGAGGTCTGGCGTTACGACTATCGCGCAAGGTGATGATTGGAGAAATTCTATATGTGGAGCTTGCGCTTCCAGCAAGGTTTCAGAAAGACATCAAACCATCTGCTACTCATAACACCTATGCGCGCGTGCGATACATAGAGATGCACGAGGGTCAACAGGTTGTCAGATTGGAATTCCTGCGAAACCCCAACCCTTCCCAGACTCTGCCTACCAGCGTCAAGTTCTGAATCGTCAACGAAGGTCCAGGCGGCAAAAAGAAAACGCGAGCCAAAGCGAACCGTAAAGCTACGAGCGCCGCCTAGCGCCAGGCTGGTGTTTACTGCTGTCCATCAGGTACACGTCGTTGGTTGGTGATTGTGTGGCAAGCGAATGATATTCAAGGCAGAACGTGTTTCCAAGGCAAAGCCACCTGATACCTGAATCTGATAATCTGATACGGCTTTGTCTTAAAAATCCGGTTTCGGCCTGAATTATGAGACAAGTGCGAGTTCTATCTCATAAATCGTTTTCAGCAGACGCATTGGAATACGGGTTGAAGCAGCATAGCGACTATGCTGTCTATTGTTTGCTCGGCATTACCCCAGAGAAATATCAGAATGCCATTATCGTCAACGTCAAATACAATCGAGCCGCTTGAACCTTTCCCCTCGCTATAGTTGAATGAAATATCATTCTTCGCCTCACTGAACGCGATGTTTAGACGACACTTTGGATTGTCATTCTTCGCTACAGCGGCCCGGTCCGAGGTCTGTGAGAATACTAACGGCTCGGGCAGCTTTATGCTCTCATTGAATTGCTCAACTGATTCTTTCAGCTCCGCAACCAGCGCGGCCCACGCTCGCGGTCTTTGCTCTTGCTTAACTTTGTCATCCAGCAAGCGACGATCAAGTTTACGTTCCGCTCTTGCGCATCGCGCTTTAACCACCTCGATTTCTTCTCTCAGCCAGTCTTTCATATATGCCCCTTGCGGAATATGACCCGCTTCAATAGTCAAACTGATCTTGAACATTTTGGATGCTAGAATAGGAGTTGATGACGCGCTTCAAGACGCAATACTATTTTAGGTGTATCTCTCACGGAATTGCAATAAAAAACTTTTTAGCTTGCTTTCGCTGTAAGAAACTCAAAATTCTTTTCAATTCCTAGCTCGTGGGCCGATTGGATAACCACGCACAGGTTATGACAGAGCACCTTGCAAAGCGCTTCGTTGGTCTGCGCCGTCAAGGTCTTGCTTCGTAGTCGCTGGCCAAACTTCGCCTTGATCATACTGAACGTTGTTTCGACATTAGACCGCTTGTGATAGTGCGTTAGGAATTCTTCGCGGTGTAGATTGTAGAAATGAAACATCCGCGTCCAGAGCGTTGCTTTCGCTCCATAGGTTGAATCCTGGCCCTTGGAATTGGTTTTGAATGGTATGTAAGGCGTTGCGCCGTGTCTGATCGTAGTAAGGAAATTCGATGCGCCTAGATACGCTTTGTCGGCTGAGATTTCTTCCATTATGAAACCGTTCTCAGCCGTCTTGTCTACCAGAGGCTTGAAGTAGTTGTAGTCGTTCGCGTAAGGCTCGCTGATTTCAACAGAGGTTACTATGTTGGTTTTGACTCCGCACATAAGATGAACCTTGAGCCACATTCGACGGTCTTCTTTTTTGCCGTATTTCACATCGAACCATCGCATAAACTGGCCAGTGCTAAACCCGCTTGAATCGACCGCGAAATCTGTCTCGACTGACTTGAGAGGCATACTGCTAGCGCTGATTAGCTGATAGAGGTAAGGCGTCAACTCTTCAGATTCAAGATAACGAAACACGGATTGATAAGATGGAAGTCTGCTCAGATAGCCTTTCGCTTTTGCTTCTCTTAGATCGGTTGCGAATCGACGGCCTGAAACGGTGGAGTAAATCTTGAACGCGGATGAGAAGATCATATCGGCGAGAGATAGACGCGGCCTACCTCGCCCCTGTTCCGGCTCGGGCAGGTTGCGGCACAGTTCATATAGCAGCCCTTGTAGCTCCGATTTCTCGGTCACTTGGGCGCGATTGTATGCGGGCCAATTTTGCACGTATGTCTTCCGAACTACTTTCACGGTCTCGGTGACTACCGTTTGACCGTCTCCGGTTTGCTCACGTTCTACG
Organism: Blastocatellia bacterium; assembly: GCA_035607285.1. Lineage (GTDB taxonomy): Bacteria > Acidobacteriota > Blastocatellia > UBA7656 > UBA7656 > Onstottus_A. Next base: position 39,931 of record DATNBZ010000185.1, read on the forward strand.
GTGTATTGAACAGCAAAGATATGCTTGCAATTCTCATTTCTGAATTCGTAGTCGCGACAGGTGCATTGCGGCTTCTCTTCGTTCAGGTCTACGGAATACTTCTCTTGAATCCCGCTCTGCGACGGCACAAGCCACATATTGCCTTTGCGAGTTAGCTTCGTTTTCGCCGCGATTTCTAAGCCTTTAATCTCTCGATCTTCCATCTTCCCTACCTCCGTTTCAAGGTAGGACTATATTACCGCAAGTAATATAATAAGTCAAGATAAATATACTACTTGTAGTTATATATTATTCGTGATAGTCTTCGAACATGGCAAAGATCAAGAGAACCGTTTGGTTTTACCAGTGCGAACGCTGTGGGCATGAATGGCCGCCGAAAACAGAGGCAGAACCTACGTGGTGCCCGAAATGTAAGAGTCCCTATTGGAACAGGCCGCGCAGAGACAAGAAGGAATCTTGAGTATAAGCGAAGCCGTCTAGTAGATACGATTTGCATAAAAGTTTATTATTGACCCCTTCTAGTGGTTTTGTTATCATTAGCACTTGGGTAGGCTAATCCTTTAGCCGCCACGCCAACTAAGCGACGGAAAAAATAATACTTGACATGCTCCTTCGACTCGGCGAGAATCGCTCGTGTCGAAAGGGGAATAGGACAACATCACAACTTAGACAAAGGTTCGCACTGGATGACACAAACCCAAGCTAAAGTTATTGTGATGTTGCCGTAAATTCGGCGCGGGTAGCGCGCCCAACGGATTTTTGACATACAGACTCCTGTGTGCTTTCAGTCGTCAGGCTCGCAAAAACTTAGCGACTGTCGGGCCGGGAAAAATAAAAGCGCTAGCCTTAAACAGGCTGGCGTTTTTATTTATTGCACAGATATTCCTTCGTTGAAATAGTAAACTTCGGCAGATTGTCAACTATTTTTCCGAATGCTGTAGCGGTTAAAATACATCTATCGTCGTTTCTGCATCAATTTCATCGGCAATTCCAAGCGGTCATCAATCAATACGTCAGTCGAAATGCCCGCTACTTCCGCATATCGCAATAGCACTGGCAGCGGCGGCTCCCTTGTCCCCAACTCAAACGCTGATATCTCTTCTCGAATCATCTCCGCTGAACTTCCCAACCTGCTAATCATTTCGTTCTGAGATAATCCAAAGGCAAGCCGAATCTGAGTCAGCTTCTCAGCAAGTCTGGCGGGTCTTTGTCGCATTCGTCTTCCCATCAGCTAGTACCTCCCTGATGGGATTTCTGCATTCCCCGGCTTGTGTATAGAATTATTTAGTTCTAGAATCTGACCGCGCGGTAGAATCGCCAAGATTGTCTGAGCATAATGCTCAACGGCGATGTGCCCGGCCTCCTGTAGCGAGCCGTCTTTCGCGCATTCTACATTGGAATATCACTATCGCGTTAATCGGTCAATCTAATGAACGAATATTCACAAATGAACCATAGCCCAGTACAGCCAACGCCTGGTATGAGCATAGGCGCGAAGATAGCTCTAGGGATAATCGTGGGCTTCTGTATTATCACTGGCGGGTGTTTCACTTTGGCTACTTTTATCTGGAATAACGCTAAGCCCAACATCAACCTTAACGAAAACTCAGGAGCAGCTCAGTCCTCGCCAACTCCCCCATCGCCGGAACAGCACTGGGATTCTACGAATGCAAAGATCGAGGCATTCGTGATGTCGCAGACGTTTATGAAGCGACGGCTCAAGAGTCCATCAACGGCAGACTTTCCTTGGTATACAGACTCTGAGGTTGCAGTGAAGCATCGAGGAGGAGGCGTTTTCTTGGTCAACAGTTATGTTGACGCGCAGAACTCTTTCGGGGCGAAGTTGCGAACGCACTACTCCTGTACGTTGAAAGATAACGGAAATGAATCTTGGTCTTTAATCTCTCTCAATACGCATTAACCGCTACATTCTTGCACATAGGAATTATTCCGCTATGAGCGAACAGATACCTCTACCGAATCTCGAATCTATCCCGCCTAAGCAGGCAGGGTTTAGCAAGGGCACGATAGTTTTTTGTGGCATCCTCATAGTTAGTTCCATCGTAGCCGTCATCTTCTTAGATGACAGCGCAGAGAGACTGAACGTAAATCGTAATCGCAATTCAGCAGG
>DATNBZ010000189.1:0-29902 GCA_035607285.1 Blastocatellia bacterium
TTGGCGCCTCTTCAAAGGAAAAGGCCGGGAAACGGCAACGCGCAGCTTGAACATCCTTGACGAGAATATCGATTCGGTTGCCCGTGAGCGACTCCGATGGTTGAAGGTGTCCTTTAGGCATATCGGCAGCGACATCGGGCATTCGGGGATGAAAGACCTGAATGATGTAATCCCACTCCTGCACTCACTAAAACATCCAACGTTCTTCACGCGCGACGAGGATTTCTATACGCGCATTCTGGTTCACCGTGAGTACTGTTTGGTTCATCTTGATGTTCCGCCCGGCGAGTCTGCGGAGTACATTTCTCGATTCTTGCGTCACAGGAATTTTCGGACGAAGGTCGATAGGATCGGCAAGGTCGTTCGTGTTCGCCGCAGTGGCGTGAGCTATTTTGAACAGCACAATAGCAGGAGACGACATGTGAGGTGGTGAAGACTCGTTCGTCAGTAAGATGGATCGTCCGAAAGAAGTGAGGACTGAAAGTGAACTACATCGATCTGCGAAGCGACACCGTCACGAAGCCCACCGATGAGATGAGAGAAGCAATGGCTCGCGCGGAGGTGGGCGATGATGTCTACGGGGAAGACCCGACCGCTATTCGACTCCAGGAACGGGCCGCGGAGATCATGGGCACGGAGGCCGCGCTGTTCGTTCCGTCGGGCAGCATGGGCAACCAGATTGCTGTAAGACTTCATACAGAACCCGGCCAGGAAGTCATCATCGAAGAGCGGAGCCACATGTTCAATCTCGAGATGGCCGGGATGGCGGTGATCAGTGGCGCGCTCGCGCATCCGATTCGATGTCAGGACGGAATGATGGATTGGGATTCGATAGCAGCCGCCATCAGGCCAACGAGCTCTTACTACGCCCAGACCGGGCTGGTTGCGGTCGAGAACACCCAGAACCTCGCGGGCGGCACCGTGATGACGTTCGAGAGGATGAAGGAGATTGCCGAGCGAGCTCACGAGCGCGGGCTGCCAATTCATCTCGACGGCGCGAGAATTTTCAACGCGGCGATCGTGCTCAAGCGGAACGTCGCCGAAATCGCTTCGCTGTTTGACTCGGTGATGTTTTGCTTGTCGAAGGGCCTCAGCGCTCCGGTGGGCTCGATCATCGCCGGAACTCGAGAGTTCATCGATCGCGCGGTGCCCGTTCGCCGAATGCTCGGCGGAGGCATGAGACAGGTGGGCGTGATTGCGGCTGCGGGCCTGGTCGCTTTGGAGAAGATGACAGCACGTCTTGAAGAGGACCATGCGAACGCGCGGTTGCTGGCGAAGGGACTGGCGGAGATTCAAGGCGTCCGTATCGATCCGGAGAGAGTGCAGACAAACATCGTTGTGTTCGATATCCGCGACACCGGTCAGACTTCCGAGGAGTTCTCTGCAAAGCTTAAGCAACGCGGGGTGCTTGCGAATGGAATCAACGACAGCGAAGTGCGAATCGTTACTCACAAAGATGTTTCACGCAATGACTGCGAAGCGGCTCTGGGAGCCATTCGTGAGGCGCTAGTTTGATCGGTAAACGCAGGTTGCCGTGCGCAACTCTCGACATGGATGAAGAGATATATCTTGGCGCTGTACGCAATTGAGATAGGGAATAACCCGAAGCACTTACGTACTCGGAGGAAATCCAGGCCTGAAAAGCGCGTCGAGTTGTCGTTCGATACGATCCATACGCTGGTCAAGAAAGTCTATTCTCTGATCGAGACGCTGTTCGATTCCATCGATTCGCTGGTTGAGTGCTTTGAACTCCGCGCCCATGGAATCAAATCTCGCATCAAATTGCTTCACCATTTGCTCGAGGAGCCTTTCGATGTTGCGTTGATTGAGCCAGGACGCACCGAAGATTGCAAACACGAGGGTTACTAATGTGATTGTCCCGGATAGGATCGCGATGTTCGAACTCACGCGAAACGAAGTGTAACATACGAGGTTTGACGCACCAATGCCGAACGTTAACATAGCTATCGACGGACCGTCCGGCTCAGGGAAGAGCACCGTAGGCAAAGCGGTCGCGCGCCGGCTCGATTATCTCTACATTGACTCGGGCGCGATCTATCGAGCCATAGGCCGGAAAGCGATCGATACGGGAACTCGATTGGATGATGCACCGTCGTTGGCGAAACTCGCCCTCGAGTCTGAGGTCCACCTGATCGGTGATCCCGATCACTTGCGAGTCTTGTTGGACGGGCGCGACGTCAGTGATTCGATTCGGCGCCCGGATGCCAGCCACGCATCATCGGTTGTTGCCACGATTCCCGAAGTTCGCGAGGCTGTCGTCGATAAGCTGAGAAAGATGGCAAGCGCCGGCGGCGTCGTGATGGACGGGCGCGACATCGGCACGAAAGTGTTTCCCGACGCTCAAGTGAAAGTGTTTCTCGACGCATCGCTCGACGTGCGCGCGCGCCGCAGATTTGACGAGGAGCGCGAGCGCGGACGGGACGTTTCAGTTGAAGCCATCAGAGCCGAGCTCGAGGAACGCGATCGGCGCGATCGCGAGCGGACCGCAACGCCGTTATTGAAGGCGCCTGACGCGGTTTTCATCGACACATCGGATATGCCGCTCGATGGCGTAATCGACCACGTGCTTGAAATTGTCAGGATGCGAAGCTAGACTCTATCGCGTGTTACCGGACGCCTTGATTGATTATCAAACCTAAGCGACTCGGGTTGACGAATCCAGTGCTCGCCTCACATTCTGAATCAAAGATGGGAATCTTCACCGGACTCATAATAGAAGTCGGCCGAGTGCGTCAGATCAGACGGCGACCCGACGGGGCCTTCATAGTCATCGAAGCGAAGAAGGTTCTGGAGGGCACTCGCATTGGCGACTCGATTTCAATCAACGGCGTCGATCTAACCGTCATCGAGATGAGCAGCGATTCTTTCGCGGCGGACGCGTCTCTCGAGACGCTGAGCCGCTCGACACTGGGTGAGCTGCGGCCGGGAAGCCGAGTGAACCTCGAACGCGCGCTTGCCGTAGGCGAGCGATTGGGCGGTCACATGGTTCAGGGTCACGTGGACGGAACGGGGGCGTTGCTTGCGGCCACACCGGAAGGAAATGCTTATCGAATGCGTTTTGCGTTCCCGTCGGAGCTTGGCCGTTACATTGCGATGAAGGGATCGATTACGGTGGACGGCATAAGCTTGACGGTAGCGGCGCTGGGCGACACCTGGTTCGAAGTAGCAATCATTCCTCACACATGGCGGGAGACGATTCTGAGTGAATTGAAGATCGGCGCTCGAGTTAATCTTGAAGTGGATGTTCTCGCGAAGTATGTGGAGCGGTTGATGAGTCGCGAAGTGGAACCCGCTGAGAGACAGCTTACAATGGAGTACTTGATCGAACGAGGATATTAGCTTTGCGTGCTTTGCGGTTCTTTGCGTCTTTGCGCTGAGAATTCCCATTCGCGTTCAGAATTCTCAGCGCAAAGACGCAAAGAACCGCAAAGCACGCAAAGGTCCGCGAGCCAAAGATCATTCGGAGCATACATGCCATTTGCAACTATCGCAGAAGCGGTCGAAGAGTTCCGAGCGGGACGCGTGGTAATAATCGTCGATGACGAAGACCGCGAGAACGAAGGCGACCTGGCGTGTCCGGCCGAAAAAGTCACGCCCGATATCATCAACTTCATGGCGCGTTACGGCCGCGGGCTGATCTGCCTCCCGTTGACCGAAGACCGTCTGGACGAGCTTCAGATCCCGTTGCAGGTTTCGGAGTCTGACAACACCGCCTCGCGAGGGACCGCCTTCTGCGTTTCCATCGAAGCGAGACGCGGCGTGACCACCGGCATTTCCGCCGCCGACCGCGCGACCACGATTCAAGTCGCGGTGGATCCTCGGACAAAGCCTTCCGATCTGGCGCGGCCGGGTCACATCTTTCCGTTACGCGCGCGAAACGGCGGTGTGCTCGTGAGGCCGGGACAGACCGAGGCGGTCGTCGATCTCGCTCGAATCGCAGGGATGATTCCGGCGGGCGTGATCTGCGAGGTGATGAACGACGACGGCACGATGGCGCGTATGCCACATTTGCGCGACTTCGCTTTGGAACACGGCGTAAAGATTATTACCGTCGCGGATCTGGTCAGCTATCGGATGGCCAACGAAGTTCTGGTGCATCGCGCCGGTGAAGCTCGAGTGCCTTCGGTCTACGGCGAGTTTCGAGCAATCGCCTATACAAACGATATCAATCAGGACACCCACCTGGCGCTGGTGATGGGGGAGATCGACCCCGAAGTCAGCATGCCCGTGCGCGTTCACTCGCAGTGCGTGCTAGGCGATGTGTTCGGGTCGCTGCGCGACGATACGGGCTGGCAGCTTCATCGATCGCTCGAGCTGATTGGCGCTGAAGGCCAGGGGGTGCTGCTCTATTTGAAACAGGAAGGGCGTGGGGTTGGATTGGTGAATCAACTCAAAGCGTATCGGCTGATGGATGAGCAGGACAAGGACGCGGTCGAGGCCGATGCGGCGGTCGTAGGCATTCACAAGATGGACCCGAGAGACTACGGCATCGGCGCGCAAATCCTCCACGATCTTGGCGTGAGACGAATGCGGTTGATAACTAATCATCCCGTGAAGCGCGCTGCCATCGAGGGATTCGGCCTCGAGATCACCGACAGGATTCCCATCGAGATCGAACCGAACGAATCGAACGAAAAAGTGTTGCGTGTGAGAAAGGAAAAGCTTGGGCATCTGCTGACGAAAGTCTGACTGAATGATGCGTGATGCGTGAAACGTGATGCGTGAAACGTGATTCGTGATGCGTGAAACGTGATGCGTGAAACACGGTACACGCGCTTTCGAGTCAACGTTCACGAATCACGAATCACGTTTCACGAATCACGTTTCACGAATCACGTTTCACGAGTCACGTTTCAAGTTACTATGCGCAGAAAATTACTCATCGGCGCGATTTCCCTATTAAGCCTGATACTCATTCTCCTGATCGCCGTGTTCATCTATGTTCGCAGCGGACAACTCGACGTCTTTCTCCAGCGTCAGGTGATCGCCGCTCTTGCGGATGTCGGCATCAACGCCAGGATCGGCAGCGCGCATCTGGACATTCGCGGCTCTACTGTAACTCTCAAAAACGTAGAGTTATACGCGGGCGATGGACAGAAGCCGTTTGGAGCAATTGAGAAACTTACTGCGCAGTTTTCCGTGCTCTCATATCTGCATCAGCGCATTCAGATCACTCAAGTCAAAATCGAGCACCCGCATGCGTGGATCGAATTCGATGAACAGGGCCGCTCAAACCTCGCGTCCCTGCACTCGCCGCCGAGCAAGAAAGAAGTCAAGGAAGAGCAGGTGACTTTCCTCACTTCAAATTTCGAAGTGAGCGGCGCAGAGATCGCGTTCGTCGACCGGCAGCGGAACATCACCGGCCAGATAACGGATATGAGCGCGCACCTCGTTCCGCTCGAGAACGCGGCAATCTATGACAAGCTGAATCACCGGCTCGAGTTCGGCTTCACCGGCGCTACCGCGAGTATTGAGGGCCGCGAGATCCACAACATCACCGCGAATATCCTTGCACACGTGACGGAGGAGAATGCCGAGATAATGGTTGACCCGGACGGCGTGCCTCAGTTCAAGTTCTCGTCCGACCTCGGCGAGTTGAAACTCAAGGGCAAAGTAGAAAGCTTCGAGCCTCTCAAATACAACTTTAGCGATGTGAGCGCCAGCGCCGCGCTTGAACAGGTTTCGCGAGTGTTCATCCCCGATACCAAGATGACCGGTCAGGTTGGCTTCATCGGAAAGGTGAACGGGACCGGCGCCGACTACCACGCGGAGGGCGCGCTTGAGTCGAACGCGGTCACCGCGGAAGGCTTTCGCGTGGCCGGCATTCACGTCAAGACCAACGTCAACGGCAAGGGTGATGAGTACAACGGGAAGGCGAGCGTGTCGTCCTCTGAGGTCAGCGGGCGAGGTCTGACCATCAGCAAGATCGCGTTCAACGATGCGACGATCAAAGGCAAGAAGCTCGACTTCGACGTCACCGGAGGGCTCAACCTGGCGTCGCTCAAGAGCGGGCAGGTCACCGTTAGCTCGATAAAGACCTCGCTCTCGCTCGATCGCGACAAGGCTACGCTGTCTCACTTCTCGGCCGCGACTCTCGGTGGAGAAGTCTCGGGCTCAGCCACCGTCGCGTACGGCGGCGGATCTTCCCGCGTGGCCGTCGAGTTCAGGTCGATCGATCTCGATCAGGTCGGCACGCTCGCTTCGGCAAAGGACGTGAAGGTCCGGGGCACCGCCAACGGGACCGCGCAGCTTACGTTCCCGCGTTTGAATTACAAAGCGGCGACCGGCAAAATCGATGCCTCGTTTGATGCCGCCGTCTCTCCGCCCGACAAGGAAGGAACGCCCGGTGAAGCTTCGCCGGCCAGGGGCGAGATAAGCCTCTTAGCCGCGGGGCGCGGCTTCAACATTCAACGCGCGTACGTCCGCTCGAACAACAGCGACTTGACGATTACCGGCACGGTCGATTGGGACGCGCGAGGCTCGTTGAACGTCGCCTTCAAATCCTCCGACATGTCCGAGGTCCAGCGCGCCGTGGACGCGTTCGGCCTGATCCCGGATGACGTAAAGGAGCAATACGGGATCGCGCTTGAAGACACAGGAGAATTCACGGGCCGCGTAGAAGGGAAGCTTTCCGAGCCAACAGTTTCAGGACACTTGAAGCTGGCGAGTATCAAATCTCACGACGAGGAAACCGGCACGCTGGAAGGTGACATCGCTTACACGCCGTCATTGGTGCGAATTGATAACGCATCGCTCGTTCGGCCCGACGGTTCCCGCGCCGACTTTAGCGTAGACGCGCCGATTCCGGCTAAAGACAACATCGCAGTCAAAGCAAACGTCCAGAACTTCGATCTCGCGGCCATCGTCCACGCGGCTTCACCGGGACTAAAGGATATTGTCAGCCGGGGTATCGTCAACGGGACGCTTGACCTCAAGGGCTTGCCGGGTCCCCGCACAATAGAGGGAACGGCAAAGCTGACGCTTGCCGCCGCTGAGTTCAACCGCCAGGATGAGGGCCAGGAAGCAAAGAAGATTTCGGTGCCTGAGTTCGCGGGCGACATCACACTCTCAAAGAGCGTGATCAGCGTTCAGAACATGCGAATGCGAGTCGGCGACAGCGATATAACCGGCCAGGGAAGCTATAACCTTGATACCTACGACTTCTCGGTAAACGCGGACGGCAAGAACCTCGATCTCGCGCAAGTGGGCGATGCGGCCGGGAACATACAACTTTCGGGCAAGGCAGACGTGAACGTAGTCGGGCAGGGGCGCTGGGGTAAAGGTGAGGACTGGTCCGACGTTCATTTGAACGCGACTATTCAAGGACACAACGTCATCGTCGAAGGCCGCGAGTTCGGCGATGCGAAAGTGGCGGCCATTACCGAAAACGGCATTCTAAAAGTCAGCGCATCAGGCCGGCTTCTGGATCAGGATCGAACTCTTGAAGCGACCGTCGATCTCCGGGACCGGGAGCATTTCCCAATCAGCGCCTCGATCGAGTTCACCGATGCGGACATCGGCCCGTACCTCGGTCTGGTCGCGCCCGAGTTGTCGGGCATCAGCGGCAAAGCTACGGGGAGTATCAAGCTTTCAGGTCCGTTGCAGGATACGGACCGCATTCAAGCGCTCGCCACGTTCACCAAGCTCGAAGTCGGCGGGGCGATCACCGAGCAGCAGACCTACAAGATAGTCAACCAGGGCAACGTCGTGCTGACCGCGACGCCGCGAGAGGTCAGGCTCGATCACGTGGTGTTCACGGGTGAAGGAACCAGCGTTGCCCTTGAAGGAACGTTGTCTCGCGACGCGGCAAGGTCGAGCCTCTCCGTCAACGGTGAGATCAATCTCAAGCTGCTCTCGTCGTTCACTCCTACGATCTTCACGACTGGTGTTGCGCAGATCCAGGCGTCAATCGTCGGAAAGCTCGAGTCGCCTCAGTTGCTCGGCGTAGCCGACCTGAAGGACATCGGAATTCGCATTCTGGATTTCCCGATCTCGCTTGCGCGCGGAAATGGCCAAATCAGATTTACATCCAATCAGGCTGTGATCGAAAACTTTGCTGCTACGACTGCCGGCGGAGGGCGCGTTGAGATCGAAGGCGGCGCGGCGCTTTCGGGGTTGGCGCCGGCGCAATGGCGGCTCGAAGTGAAGGCTGACCAGATTGGCGGCGAATACCCGAAGGACACGCAGACGGTGATGGACGCGCAACTGACGCTCGAGGGTAATCGCAAGCTTCAGGTTTTGAGCGGCAATGCCCAGATTCGTCGAGCGTCCTACACCAAGGACATCACCATCGAAGAGTTGCTCGCGACTGGCGGGCCGTTCCAGCCGGACTTTCTCGAAGCCGGGCCGGGCGGGAGCGGAGGACCTTCGGGTCTCCCGACGATTCTCGATCTTCACATCACCGCCGACAACACGCTGATTGTGAAAAACAATCTTGCCGATGCAGTCGGCAGCGCATTCATTAATCTGCGAGGATCGATTGACACGCCGCAGGCTTCCGGACGAATCCTGCTGAGCCGAGGCACGATCAACTTCAGGAATGGACGTTACGATCTCACGCGCGGGTTGGTGACAATACCGGGCCGCCGCGGCGTTGATCCCACTATCGACTTTCAAACTGAAGCGGATATCCGCGGTTATCACATTACCATCGGCTTCAGCGGGCCTATTGCGAAGCTTCAGACCACTGTCATCTCGGAACCCGAGCTGCCCGAGACCGACATCATTTCTTTGATCTTGACGGGCAGTATTTCGGGTGATCGGTCGACAATTGCGTCGCTCGGACAAACCGGATTGGGACTGGCTCAATCGATTCTTTCGGCGTCGTTGTCAGACACGCTCGAGCGCGGCACTCAGCGATTGTTTGGGATAAGCCGGTTCTCAATCGATCCGCTGCTGGTCGGCCGCGGAAGCGACCCAACCGCGAGGATCACTATCGGCCAGCGAATCACGAAAGACTTGACGGTCACCTATTCTCAGAATCTCACGTCCGGTGTCTCGGGCATCGATCGCGTGGTGTTGGTCGAGTATCGATTGAGCAACCGGTTCTCGGTGGTTGGGATTCGAAACGAGCGCGGCGAGCTCGGGTTCGACGTTCGATTCAGGAAAAAGTTCTGACGGGGCGAAGGGCAAAGGGCGAAGGGCAAAGGGCAAAGAGCAAAGGGGCGAAGAGCAAAGGGCAAAGGGCAAAGAGCAAAGGGCGAAGGGCAAAGGGCAAAGGGCGAGAACGGAAGGAACTATCTGTAGGATTCGAATGTTTCAAACCGCGATCAATCGCATAGCAACCCCGAGGCAAGCGTTTCTTCGCCCTTCGCCCTTTGCTCTTCGCCCTTTGCTCTTTACTCTTCGCCCTTTGCTCTTTACTCTTCGCCCTTTGCCCTTTGCTCTTTGCGCTCTGCTTTGCGCTTTGCTCTGCGCGGTTTTCCTGTCGCCTTCCGCTCTCGCGAGTGATGTAGGCGACTTCCTCGGGCGTCGCGTGACAAAAGTCGAGGTCGTCATCGATGGCGCGCCCAACGCAAGCGTCAACGAGATGAGGACGTTCCTCGACGTAGCGGCTGGACAGGATTACTCGCCGGTTCGGATCCACGATTCAATTCTACGGCTCTATCGCTCGGGGTTGATCTCCGGAGCTAAGGTTGAAGGCGTGATCGATGGAGCGAATGGCGTCGCATTGCGTTTTCTCGTCAAGCCACAGGCCCGGATCGATAGCGTAGTCTTCGAAGGAACGCCGGTGTTCCCGGCGGCGGAGCTTCGCGCGCGATTGAATCAACTTGATGCGGGCGAACGGCTCTCGGCGGGAGCCGTCGCGCGAGGGCTCGGCGATCTTACTGCTTTCTACTCGGCGCGCGGCTATTACCAGGCGAAGATCGCTTATGATATCCGGCTCGATCCGACAAGCACGCGCGCATCGGTTGTTTACAACATCACTCCGGGTGAACAGGCGCGCGTCTCGGCCTACAAGCGCGACATAAAAGGCGCGACGGTCGATCTGTCCAAACTAAAACCTGCAATCGTAGAAGGGCAGCCGTTCAATCAGGCGCTGGTCCAGGACGAAATGGACCATCTCAGGGACGCGTATCTCAAGCAGAACTATCTTGCGGTAAAGATTACAAACAACATCGTCCCGGACACGAATACAAATAAGGTCGCGGTGAACATCAGCGTCGACTCGGGACCAAAGATCGATATCGTCGTGAGCGGTCTCGACGTCAGTCCAAATCAGAAGATCAAGGTCCTGCCTTTCTACAAACAGGGCGGCGTGGATGAGTTCACGCTTGAAGAAGGCCGGCGCAGCTTGCTCGACTACGCGCAACGCCAGGGGTACTTCTTCGCGGCGGTCAATCGGCCCGAGGTGCCCGACCTGACTCAGCCAAGCGTAACGCTGACCTATGCGGTCGATCCGGGCGCGCGATACAAACTGAGTGACATCGAGATCCACGGCGTGGACGCGATTCCTCATCGCACGCTCGAGGAGCAGATGAAGTCGAAGCTGGCGACGCCGATTCCCCTCCTTGGAAAAAGCCGGGGCGTTACCAGCGATGACATGCTGCGCCAGGATGCAAATCTGATTTCGAAACGGCTGCGCTCGCTTGGCTATCGCCGGACTCACGTCGAGGTGCGCCGAGGCGTTTCGCTGACCGGCAACAAACTGATCATCACATTCGAAGTCAACCAGGGGCCGCGAACCTATGTTGAAGACATTGGGCTGCGCGGCAACGAAGTGATGACCGAAGGCGAGCTGAGTAAGGGGCTTGCAATCAAGCCCGGCGATCCGCTGGTCGAAAGCGTGGTGACGAACGATTCCGATCAGTTGCTCGCCACTTACACGCGGCAGGGGTTTGCCAGCGCGGAAGTCGCGTATGACGTAGCCGATCTGGGCAGCGTTGGCGGCCAGGACCGCGTTCGATTGATCTTCAACGTTTCAGAAGGAAATCGTATCCGCATTCATGGGATAACGACTCGCGGATCGGCGATCACCAGCACCGGACGACTCGCCCGCGATTTCTACCTTTTCAAGGACGGAGACTGGCTTCGGACGGATTTGCTCCAGGAGACCGAGCGTCAACTCTACGAGACTAATGCTTTCAACTCGGTGACGATCAGCTCGGCGGCGGGCGCTCAAAACGCGAACGGGATCGAAGAGCGCGACGTGACCGTGAACCTGCTGGAGGCAAAGCGGCGCGACGTAGTTTATGGTCTTGGTTACCAAACCAACACGGCTAATGCGAAGACCATACCGGGTCTGAACTTTCTCGGCGGGGTTCGGGGACTGACTCAGCTCACTTACTACAATCTTTTCGGCGAGCTGTACACCGCCAGCACCCAGGTGCGAGCGTCGCAGAACGAGCTGTTCGGCCAGATCTCGTTCCAGAATCCGCGCCCGTTCGGCACCGACTTTCCCGCTCTTGTTTCCCTCTTTGCGCGCAGGCTTGGTGAGAAGAGTTTCCGTACTGATCGTTACACGATGAACTTCCAACTCGAGAAGCGATACTCGTTGGATTTCATCGTCTACTTCAGCTATTACTTCGAGCGCATCAGCATATTCGATCTGCCCTGCACAACGCCCAGCGCTGAGTGTCAGGGGCTGACGCTTGAAGAAATCCAGCGCGATTCGCAACCCATCAGGCTTGGCCGAATCGGGCCGAGCTTCCTGCGGGACAAGCGCGATAACAAGTTCGATCCGACTTCCGGAAACCAAACGCTCGGCAGCTTCTTTGTCGCGGCTACGGCGCTGGGCGGCAACGAGCAGTTCGTAAAGCTCTATATCGAGCACGATCGCTTCTATTCGATCAAACGCTTCCGCGAGACGGTCTATTCGTTCTCGGGAAAGCTCGGGCTCGCCGCTCCGTTCGGCGGCAAGAATTCGCTTCCGATCTCCGAACGTTTCTTCGCGGGAGGCGCGCGCGATCTTCGGGGATTCGGTTTCGAAGAAGCCGGGCCCCAGATCCTTGTGCCTGAGCGCGATTCGAATAACAACATCATCAGGGATTCGAACGGGAACCCGAAGCTGATGACCAGCCCGCTGGGCGGCAACGCCGTACTGATCATAAACAACGAGTTGAGATTTCCGTTGTGGGGACCGATCGGCGGTTCGGTTTTCTCTGACACCGGAAACCTTTTCGAGCGCGTGCGCGACATCAAGCCGTCCAACATAACAGAGACACTCGGCGTCGGGTTGAGATTCAAGACGCCGGTCGGACCCGTCCGGTTTGACATAGGATTTCTTGTCCTGAACAAACCGCCAAATGTTTCGAGCTCACATTTTCACTTCACGATAGGGCAGACGTTCTGATGATGATCGAACGACGAATGAGAATAGACCACGGACAACGCGGATTGGACGGATTTGCACGGATCATATCCGCGAACATCCGCCCAATCCGCGTCATCCGTGGTCTATTCTTCTTCTGCTTCCTAATCTCTTTGATGTCACTGCACACTCGCGCTCAACAGATCGTCGATCAGGTACTCACACAGGTCAACGACGACATCATCACCCGAATCGATTTGCTTTGGAGCATTGCGATAGACCCGAAGGCGCCCAGCCCGGTCGGTCCGGTCGGCGCGGATCTGCTGCGGCAAAAGCTCGACGTGATGATCGATGAGCGATTGATCGCGCAGGAAGCCGCGCGAATTCCCGCCTCGGACATCACCCAGGACGAGATTGAGAAGAAGCGGACCGCGCTTATCGCGGGCTTCAAGTCTGAAGCGGAGTTTCGCCAGCGAGCGGGTTCGGTAGGGCTTACGCCTCAGAAGATCGACGAGCTGCTGCGCCAGCGGATCCTGATCGAGAGGTTTGTTGATTTCAGATTCCGCTCGTTCGTGCTCGCAACGGAGCAGGAGATCAAGCGCTACTACGACGAGCGCCTCGTGCCCGAGGTTCGCAAAGCCGGACAGGTGCCTCCGCCGCTGGAACAGGTAAGAGACAAGATCAGCGAATTGCTGAAGCAGCAGAAAATCAACACTGAAATCGACAAATGGCTCGCAGCCGCCCGCCAACGCGCCGAAGTAGTTCAACTCGCCGAACCCTAGCGACGAGGTTTCCCTCCGAGTGCGCGTCAGATTCTCGAGGACACCCACCTCGTCAGAGCCCGTGTAAGAGTTCTCCTCTGCGTCCCCGGCGTCCCCCGCGGTTTTTCCTGTTCAGTGGCTCGGAATCAACCGCAGAGGACGCCGAGGACGCAGAGGGGAAACGCGAATGTGACCGCGCAACACACTATCACCCCAACTACCATCGCTTCTGGGTGATTGCAACGCGTAACGACATGCGGTTAGAATTATCGCTCCAACGAACACCACAATATGCAGGATAAGTTCAAAGACGAGTGTGGCGTATTTGGTATCTTCAACCATGAAGACGCCGCCAGGCTGACTTACCTGGGTCTGTACGCGTTGCAGCATCGCGGGCAGGAATCGGCGGGCATGGTTTCGTCGGACGGCACGCGGCTGCACGCCTATCGAGGGATGGGCTACGTCAGCGAAATCTTTCGCCAGGAAGAACTCTCCCACTTGCCGGGCCGAGCTTGCACGGGTCACGTTCGCTACTCGACTGCCGGAAGCGTTTCGCTAAGGGAAGCCCAGCCCTTTTTGGTTGACGGCTACCGAGGCCAACTCGCGCTTTGTCACAACGGTAATCTCCCCTACGCCAATGAGGTCCGTGAAGAACTCGAACTGGACGGCGCGATATTCTCCTCGACCTCTGACACCGAAGTCGTGCTTCACAAGATCGCCCGCTCGCGCGCCGTCGACCTGGTCGGCGCAATCACCGACACGTTCACCGAGATCGAAGGCGCCTACTCGATGCTGTTTCTCACGCGGGACTGCATGATAGCGGTGCGCGACCAGCGAGGCTTTCGCCCCTTGTGCCTCGGTCAACTCGGCGATGCGTACGTTGTCGCTTCAGAGACCTGCGCGTTTGATTTGATCGACGCCACTTATTTGCGGGACGTTCAGCCCGGGGAGATTCTCGTCATCGATAAGGACGGGCTTCATTCGTCGTTTCCGCTGCCGAAGCTGAAGCCTGCGCACTGCATCTTCGAGCACGTTTACTTCTCGCGTCCTGATTCGATTGTGTTCGGACGATCAGTTAACAAAAGCCGGCATAAGATGGGCCAGCAACTCGCGCGCGAGTGCCCGGCAGACGCCGACATCGTCGTGCCGGTCCCCGACTCCGGCGTCTCCGCTGCGATCGGCTACGCGTCAGAGTCGGGATTGAAGTTTCGTTTCGGGCTGGTGCGCAACCATTACGTGGGCCGCACGTTCATCGAACCCAAACAATCGATTCGCCACTTCGGCGTAAAGGTAAAACTGAACCCGGTGCGCGACCTGATCGAAGGATTGCGTATCGTATTGATAGACGATTCGATCGTCCGGGGAACAACTTCGAAGAAAATCGTTCAGATGGTGAGACAAGCGGGCGCTCGAGAAGTTCACGTCCGCATAAGCTGCCCGCCGACCGTCGCGCCGTGCTTTTATGGAGTGGACACACCGACGCGCGACGAACTGATCGGGGCGAACATGAGCATTGAAGATATCGCTCGGCATATCGACGCCGACAGCCTGGGGTATCTAAGTCTCGACGGATTGTTGCGCGCGTGCGGCGATGCTCCTGGTAATCGACATTGCACCGCGTGCTACACCAACGACTACCCGATACCGGTAACTTCAGCAGCGCGAACCAAGACAGAGAGAGAAGAGGGTGCGCTCATGCACGACGCGGTTTGGCCTCGATAACCCACCTCGATGAATAGAAAAATCAGATCGATCGCTGTTCTCGCGCTGCTTGCAGTCGCGGTTGCAGCGCTGGTCCTGTTCCTTCGTCACCGACAAGCGGTCCCGGAACCGGGCCCGGTTTCCGGAAAACTCGTAGTTAGATTTCTCGACGTAGGTCAGGGCGATTCGGAATTGATCTCGTTACCAAATGGGGAAACGATTCTGATCGACTCCGGCGATCGCGGCTCGCCTACGGTCGAGCTTCTGAAAAAATATGCTGTGAAGGAAATCACTTTGATCATCGCAACTCATCCGCACGCCGATCATATCGGCGATATGCGCGACGTAATGCGAGCGTTCAAGGTGCGTGAAGTATGGGACTCAGGGTTCAATCACGCGACAAAGACTTACGGTGATATGCTCCAGGAGATCAGGGACAAAGGAATCAAGTTCGCCACGCCGAAGCGCGGCGATATGCGGACATTCGGCGACGTGTTACTCGAGATCCTGAATCCGGCGGATCAGCCACCCGACGACAACCCCAACAATGCATCATTAGTTGCGCGGCTAACGTATGGAGAAAAGACGTTCCTGTTCACCGGCGATGCAGAAGACTACGAGAATTCGGCGAAGCCTTCGGCGTGGGAGCAGATGCTTGGCGCTGAGAAAGGAAAGTTGCACGTTGACCTGTTAAAGGCCGCGCATCACGGCAGCTCCAACGGCACGACTCGGGAGGTGATCGACGCGGTGAGGCCGTCCATCCTGACAATAAGCTGCGCCGCTGGAAACGATTATCACCATCCTCATCCGAAGGTGATGCGTATGCTCGAGCAGGATCGCAATCGGATCAAGGTCTATCGCACGGATCTCGAAGGGACGATCACTGCGGTCTGTGACGGCCGCCAGATTGAAATGAGCACAGAGAAACAAGTCGCCGGAGACAGGCTTTACTTGACTGGTGATGAGGTGGCGGGTAGCGTTGCCAGCGACGGCAAAGGCCAGGATTCTCGGCAAAACGGCCGCGCGGCAAAGAGGTCCAGATGAAAGCAAACCACTCGTCAAAGGTCATCATAGATCGCATAGAAGGCGATCTGGCGGTGCTTGTGCTTTACGACGACGACGGTGTGAAATTCAACGTGCCGGTTGCGCTTTTGCCTGACGGGGCGAAAGACGGCGACCACCTGGAGATGTCTTTTGTAACAGACGATGCAAGCAAGGAAAGCGAAAAGAAGAGGATCGAGAACTTGTTGGCGGAACTGAAAGGTAAATAGGCCTTGCGTCTTTGCGTTAAGAACTTTCGCGCAAAGACGCAAAGGCACGCAAAGACGCAAAGAAGCAATATGAGCAAGCAGATCAGCTATCGGGATGCGGGGGTTGATATCGACGCCGCGAATGATGCCAAGGAACGCATCAAGCGCCTGGCGCGTGAGACTTTCACGCCCAACGTCCTGACCGAGATCGGTTCGTTTGGAGGAATGTTTCGCGCTGACTTCTCGCGAATGAAAGAGCCAGTGCTCGTCTCTTCGGCTGACGGAGTCGGCACGAAACTGCGCATCGCTTTCATGACTGGAATTCACAATACCGTCGGCTATGATCTGGTGTGCCATTGCGTCAACGATATTCTGGTGCAGGGCGCGCGTCCGCTTTTCTTCCTCGACTACATAGCCGCGGGCAAGCTGGTCCCCGACACCGTAGCGTCGGTTATCGAAGGTCTCGCTCGGGCCTGCAAGGAAACCGGGTGCGTGCTGATTGGGGGAGAGACGGCCGAGATGCCCGGCTTCTACAGCGACGGCGAATATGACGTTGCAGGTTTCATAGTCGGAGTTCTCGATCGAGACAAGGTCATCGACGGAACTACTATTATGCCTGGCGACGTGTTGATCGGATTGCCGTCCGCCGGATTGCACACGAACGGTTACAGCCTCGCTCGCAAGCTGTTCTTCGAGGTGGCCGGCTACAAGCATGACACTTATATTGACGAACTCGGGTGTACGGCCGCTGAGCAATTACTCAAGCCGCATCGCAGTTATCTCGGCGTGCTTGAAGGCTTGCTCGAAACCGGTTTGATCAAAGGGCTGGCGCACATCACCGGCGGGGGCCTGCTCGAGAACATCCCGCGGATTTTGCCTGAAGGAAGAGCGGTTGAAATACGACGCGGCGCGTGGCCGGTCTTGCCGGTGTTTAATCAGCTTGCGACAATCGGCAACGTGTCTGAACAGGAGATGTATAGAACATTCAACATGGGGATAGGGATGGTCGTCGTTACCGGAGCTGACGACGCCGGCCG
Source organism: Blastocatellia bacterium (assembly GCA_035607285.1). GTDB lineage: Bacteria > Acidobacteriota > Blastocatellia > UBA7656 > UBA7656 > Onstottus_A. The sequence continues at coordinate 17,021 of DATNBZ010000189.1, forward strand.
GGTTCGAGAGCATTTCGATCGGCTTGGCGAAGCGAGCTACGATATTGGCGCCGTCGTCGAAGGTTCGCGTGCGGTTACGCTGAAAAGGTGATGCGTGAAATTTTGATGCGTGAAATGTGATGCGTGAAATGTGATGCGTGAATGCTTCGAGCAACGGACAACGCGTCACGCAGTCCTGTGATTTGAAGCTAAACTATTCACCAGGTTCTTACCGAGGAGACGAAAGCAAACGATGGCAAGCTGGTGTCCTAGCTGCGGACGAAACGTCGAGCCCGATGAGAAGTTTTGTCGTCAATGCGGAATGCCTCAGCATCTCGAGGGCGAGGAGGCGACAACATGGATGCTGAGCCCGCTGCCCGAACCTGAATCGAAGCGCCCGACGACGCCAGTACAGTCCGGGCCTACTTCGCCGACGACTCCTCCGACTGGTGGGGCATACATTCCTCCGACTCCGACGCCTTACTATACGCCGCCGTATCCGACGCCCTACGAGCCACCGCCACGGCCAAACCAGCCTCATATCGCGTTGGGCGACTGGCTTTCAGGAGGGTGGCAAGTCTACAAAGAGAACGGGGCTTTGATGTCGACCGCAACCCTGCTTGCCGCGTTGCTGGGCACGCTTTCGGTCGGGATTCTGGCCGGCCCAATGCTGATGGGACTGTTCCGAATGGCGTTCAAGACAATGCGCGGCGAGCGCCCGGAGATCGGCGACCTGTTCAACTGGCAAGGTCGATTCCTTCAGGCGTTTCTGACGTTTCTGATCTTCGCGCTGGTGCATGCCGGACTGACCGGACTTGGGAATAACTCGATGCATGGGTTATTGAGCCTGGTCGTAACACCGCTGCTCACGATGATGCTCGGATTGACAATGTCATCGATAGCGGAGCGGGGCCTCGACGTTGCGAAAGCGATAAACGAAGTCTGGCGATTGATATTCTCACGCGACGCGCTGATGTGGTGGGTGGCGGGTTTGGTGTTTGCGGCAATCGCCGGCGGCGGCTTTATCGTTTGCGGGATCGGCGTTCTTGTAACGCTGCCCTGGATGATTTCCGCATCTGCGGTCGCATATAGAGACGTCTTCGGTATCGACGACCCGAATCGCACGCTCCATTGATTTAAGTACGACAAACTTCAGTTTGTCGATTCTGTTCGTCGAATACTCAATCAGCGACAAACTGAGTTTGTCGATTGTGTTCGTCGAATACTCAATCAGCGACAAACTGAAGTTTGTCGTACACCTCGGCCGGCCACTTTCATATGGATAACAACCCCGTAGTAGAAGTTCGCCTCGGCGACTGGATAAGCGAAGGCTGGAATATGTTCACCCAGCAATGGAAGGGCTGGCTGACGCTGTCAGCGAGCTTCTTCGTAGTTGTCATTCTACCCATGCTCGTGTTTGTCGGGGTGATGTACGCGGGGATGTTCGTGACGATGATGTCGCAGCAAAACTCGCGCAGGGGCTCCCCGGAAATGCCGATCGCCACTATCCTCGGATTCTACTTTGGCATTTTTGCGCTGATCATCGTGTTGCTCCCTTTGACGGTATTTCTGATAGGCGGAGCTTATCGCGCAGCGTTCAAGCAGCTACGGGGCGGGCGGGTGGAGTTTCGCGATCTGTTTTCGGCGCGGGATTGCTACTGGCGGCTGCTTGGCGCAACGCTGATTCATGGTGCGCTCGTATTCATCGGGGCAATGCTGTGCGTCGTTCCCGCTTTCATCGTCGCGGGATTGTTATTCTTCACGGCGCCGCTGATAATCGAGCGCAATCTCAGTATCGCCGATGCGATACGCGCCAGCCGCGAGCTGACGCAACGCCGTCTTTTGATGTTCATACTCTTCGCCTTCCTGGTTCAATTGATAGCCTCGGTCGGGAGCTATATCTGTTATGTAGGGCTGCTCGCCACCTGGCCTCTGATGTTTACGATCACGGCAGTCGCGTATCGAGACTGCTTCGGAGTCGAAGGCGCGCAAAGCTTCGCGCAAGCGCCTTCCTCGCCTCAGCAGACCGGTTATGGCCCTCCGCCCGTAAGTGACTCGCCGCCTGTCAATGAGCCGGTGGCCGTGTGCCCCAACTGCCAGGCTTCTTTGCCGGCCACTGCGCAATTCTGCTTTCGCTGCGGAACAAGTATCGGCGGACAATGAATCCATATTCGGATCGGAAATCCATGGAACAAATTGCGGTGATCGGCGCGGGTTATTGGGGCGTCAATCACGTCAGGAATTTCCACGCGCTTGGCGCGCTCGGAATGGTTTGCGACACAAGCCGCCCGTCGCTCGAGCGAATCGCGGCGATGTTTCCCGGTGTTCGAATCGAAAGCGATTTCAGAAGCGCGCTCTCGGACCCGAGTGTTCGAGGCGTAGTGATCGCGACGCCGGCCGAGTCTCATTACCGGATCGCGCGGCAAGCCATCGAAGCCGGCAAAGACGTGCTGGTCGAGAAGCCTCTGACGCTTGACGTGACTGAGGGGGAACAGATAGTCAGTCTCGCGCGTGAATGCGGCGCGATTCTGATGGTGGGCCATCTGCTCGAGTATCACCCGGCTGTCCTGAGGCTGCGCGAGCTGATCGAATCAAACGAAATCGGAGACTTGCAATACATATATTCTAATCGGCTGAACCTGGGAAAAGTGAGAAGGGAAGAGAACATTCTGTGGAGCTTCGCGCCTCATGACATTGCGATCATCCTCAGACTGGTCGGTGAGTGGCCGGAACGCATCGCTGCAACCGGCGGCGCTTATCTGCAACCAAGCATTGCCGACGTGACCGTCACTAACATCGAGTTTCCGACAGGCATTCGCGCGCACATATTCGTAAGCTGGCTCCACCCGTACAAAGAGCAGCGTCTCGTGGTAGTCGGATCGAAGCGAATGGCTGTGTTTGACGACGTGCGCCGGGAAGGCAAGCTGGTCGTGTACGATCAGGGAGTCGAGTTTGTCGATGGCGAGCCGGTCGCTCGAAAGAACGAAGGAATCAGCGAACCGATTGAAGCCGCCGAACCGCTTCGACGGCAATGCCTGGAATTTCTCGAGTGCATCAAGACGCGGCGGCGTCCGCTAACGGACGGAGAAAGCGGTCTTCGAGTCCTGCGAGTGCTTGATGCCGCCGAACGATCGCTGGCGAGCGGCGGCACGCCTATAGAGTTGAAATCTCAGATTTGAGATTTGAGATTTGAGATTTGAGAGATCAACCACAAAGACACAAAGGCACTAAGACCAAATTAACTTTGTGGCTTTGTGTCTTTGTGGTTTATCCCCGATTCAGTCATGGAAAATAAATACTTCGCCCACGAATCAAGCTACATCGATGAACCGTGCGAGATCGGCGACGGCACAAAGATATGGCACTTCTCGCACGTCATGGCCGGCTCGAAGATAGGAAGCCGTTGCAACATCGGCCAAAATGTAGTGATTTCTCCCCAGGTGGTAATCGGCGACAACGTCAAAATTCAGAACAACGTTTCGATCTATACCGGCGTCGAGCTCGAGGACGATGTGTTTTGCGGGCCGTCGATGGTCTTCACTAATGTGACCAACCCTCGCAGCCACGTTTCTCGCAAGGACGAATATCGAAGGACGTTGGTGAAGCGAGGCGCGTCAATTGGGGCAAACGCGACGGTGGTGTGCGGTCACACCATCGGACGATACGCCTTCATAGGAGCCGGTGCTGTAGTGACTCGTGACGTGCCAGACTACGCAATGGTCGTCGGTAATCCGGGAAGAGTCGCGGGATGGATGTGCCAGTGCGGAATAAAACTGGAGATGTCGCGCGACCCGCAAAAGACCGAGCGCGCGACCTGCTCGGCCTGCGGCGCGAGTTACTCGAAAGAGAACGGTGAAGTCTCCGCCGTTGATCGTTGATTTACGCCGCGAGATGATCGCCGTGTATCGGCGTCAGGACGTCCTCAACCGGATAGGGACGCAACTCGATCTTCACCTCACGCTCGGCCCCGCACTCATAGCACGTTTGGATCAATCGATTGTCCCGGGTTCTGGAATGCGGAATCCCCCAGTAATGTGCGTGGTTTCTAAGGAAAGCTAGGATCTTCATTGTTGTGCCCCCTGTTTGACGGCGCTTGCTTTTGTCTCGCCCAATATATAAGACGCCGTTCGGGACTGCTTTGCTGCAAAAAATATTCCGTGAACAGATTCATAGACACTAAGTGCTTTTTGCGGAGTCTCGTATGACGCGGCGTCCACATTGAGGACAGTCGATCCGCTAATTCAGTACGGTCGTTGGTAATGGTGAATTAGCGTGTTGGCCCGCAACGCATCCTCAGCGTCCTCTGCGGTTTTCTTAATCAATGCTGGGAACGAACCGCAGAGGACGCCGAGGACGCTGAGCAGCAACGCGATAATGAACGACCAACACACTAAGACCCCACTACCCGGTCGTGAGGCGCAGAGTTCAGCTTTGGGCTGCCGGAAAATTGCAGGCTGACGCCTGAACTCTGAACCGTGAACTCTGAACCGTGAACCCTGAACCGTGAACTCTGAACCGGGAACTCGAAACCGTAAACTCTGAACCCGGAACGGGCTTCGTCGCGCATAGGCCTGGGGCTAAGCGGCCGTTTCTTCAAGATGAAACAAATCGTGCACAACCCTTACTGCTCGCTCGGCGTCTTTGTCACTAACAACGCAGCTTATTCGAATCTCTGAAGTCGAGATCATCTTGATGTTGATACCTTCGCGGCCAAGCGCTGCGAACATGCGCGCGGCGACGTCGGGTTGATCCATCAAGCCGGCCCCAACGACGCTAACCTTGGCGACGTCCTCATCCGCAAGCACGTCTTCTGCTCCCGTTTGCGACGCCGCCTGTTTTAGTACGAGCCGCGCAGTGTTGAGGTCGCTGCGTTTGACCGTGAAGGATATATCGTTGACCGCGCCGCCTTCGTGGAACGCCTGAATTATCATATCGACGCTTACGCGTTGCTCGGCCAACGCTCCGAAGATCGCGCCGGCTGTTCCTGGGCGGTCGGGAACTTTTAGGATCGCCAGCCGCGCTTGATCACGATCTACGGTAACGCCGCTTACCGGCCGTGAGATTTCCATATCGTCAGCTCCTTTGAGAACAGTCCCCTCGTGCTCGGGGTCGAAGGTGTTCCTGACCCTCACCGGAACGCCGTGTTTGCGAGCAAGCTCAACCGCACGAGGGTGAAGCACCTGCGCGCCGACTCGAGCCATCTCCAACATCTCTTCGTATGAGACTTCCTTGAGCAGCCGCGCGGTCGGAACAAGATTGGGGTCGGCCGTGTAGACACCGCTTACGTCGGTGAAGATGTCGCATGCCGATGCGCCAAGCGCGGCCGCCAGCGCGACTGCGGTCGTGTCCGAGCCTCCGCGTCCAAGGGTGGTCGTGTCGCCCGCGGGCGTCAGGCCCTGAAAACCCGCCGCGATCACAACGTTGCCGTCGTCGAGATAACCTCGAATTCGCTCGGTGTTGATCTCAACGATTCGGGCGGAGGTGTGGACGCTTTCGGTGGTGATGCCGAGTTGGGCGGCCGTTACGGAGACGGCTTTGGCGCCGGTTTCATTGAGCGCCATTGCAACGAGCGCGACGGATATCTGTTCGCCGGTTGCAAGCAATGCGTCCAGCTCGCGACGGTTCGGCGAGCCGCTCACCTGATGAGCAAGCTTCATCAGATAATCAGTCGTATCGCCCATAGCCGAAACGACGGCAACTATGGGGCAGTCTTTTGCGGCGCGCGCGATTATGCTCGCGACGTTTTTGATACGCGCGACAGACTTGACCGATGTGCCACCGAATTTTTGAACAAGCATAAGATCGAGTCAGAGTTCAGGGTTCAGAGTTCAGAGTTCAGAGTTCAAGCTTTAGCATGCTCTCTCCCAGACGACGCAGCCTGAAGGCTGAACTCGGAACCCTGAACTCTGAACTCGGAACCCTGAACTCGGAACCCTGAACTCTGAACTCGGAACTCGGAACCCTGAGCCCCGAACCCTGAACTATTTCCCGAACACTCTCAACACCACTCCAACTTCCCTGGTTGTAGCTTGCGACTCGATCTCTTTGAGTGCGCGCGCCACATTTCGTTCACTCGACCTGTGCGTCAGCAGAATAATCGTGGCAGGACCCTGGCTCGGGACGCCGCGCTGCAACAGGCTATGAACGCTAACGTGATGCTCGCCGAGTGCGTGTCCAATGTTCCCGATCACGCCGGGCGTGTCCTGAGTCTCGAGGCGAATGTAGAACGCACTCTCCGCATCTTCAATCGAACACAGCGGCGCTTCATGCGAATCGATCGAGGGTTGAAAGTATGGAGCGAAGTCCGGCAGCCGCAACGCGCTCGCCAGGTTTATGAGGTCGCCTACGACGGCGCTCGCGGTCGGCATCTGACCCGCGCCGGGTCCCACGAGCATGACTTCGCCGACGGCGCTCCCGCTGATGAAGATCGCGTTGTTGGCGCCTTCAACCGAAGCCAGCGAGTGATGGATTGGAACCAGCATCGGATGCGCGCGGACATCGAGACAACCGTCGCCGCGTCGCGCAAGCCCGATCATCTTGATGCGATATCCAAACTCGGCGGCCATCGCGATATCCAGAGCGCTGATACGGGTTATGCCTTCGCGGTGAACCGAATCCGAGTCGACGAAGCGTCCGAACGCGAGCGATGCCAGGATCGTGATCTTGTAAGCAACGTCGAAGCCTTCAACATCGTTTGTCGGATCCGCTTCCGCGAATCCGAGTTTTTGTGCGCCCGCGAGCGCCTCCTCAAAACTCTTACCCTGAGCCTCCATCGTCGTAAGGATGTAATTTGTCGTGCCATTCAAAATGCCTGCGACGCTCGATATCTGATTGGCCTGAAGCCCTCGTTGCAGCGTCGATATGAGCGGAATGCCGCCGCCGACCGCAGCTTCAAAAAGCACCGTGACGTTGTTCCGATGCGCGAGCTGAAAGATTTCCGAGCCGTGACGCGCGATCATTTCCTTGTTGGCGGTGACTATATGCTTGCCGCTTGCGATCGCTTGTTTGATCGACTCATAGATGTGAGCGATGCCGCCGGCAACTTCGATTACGATTTCCACTTCGGTGTCGTTGACTACATCGCTCGGTTGATCGGTCACTCTTATGGAAGTCAAATCGATGTCGCGCGCCTTCGATTTGTCGCGCACGGCAACCCATTTGACTCTGAAGCGCGTGTCGCTGGCTAGAAGCTTGACGACGCCGGAACCAACCGTGCCCAGGCCAAGAATTCCTACGGTGATCTTGCTCATTTGATTCATCCGCTCCGGATATTCGAGAGTATCCGGCGGTAGCGTAGACTGTCCAGCCTGCGCTTTGCTCAAACACCATCCTAGACAGGTTGCCTCAGTCCTTCGCGTGCTTTGCGGTCCTTTGCGTCTTTGCGTTGAGTATTGTGTCTCTCCTTCAATACATAATACTCAACGCAAAGACGCAAAGGACCGCAGAGCACGCGGAGGTTATTAAGCAACGAAGAATCCGAACACTACCCAACTTTGACAACCTACATACCCACGCCTAGAATGAAACAGCTTCAAATAAGCACCAATGCGAATCACTAAAGTCTATACGAAGGCGGGCGATGGGGGGCAAACATCTCTGGTCGGAGGCGCGCGAGTAAGCAAAAGTAGCCCGAGGGTCGATGCTTACGGCGATGTCGACGAGTTGAGCTCGCTTATTGGTTTGGCTCGAACGATGCCGCAAGACGAAGAGGTCGACGCTGTGCTCGGCACGATTCAGAATGACCTGTTCACACTGGGCGCAGATCTCGCCAGCCCTTCGGAGATCGAGGTACCGCGCATCGATGATTCGTTCATCGCAAAACTCGAAGCGCTTGCCGACCGCTTTCTTTCCGAACTCGAGCCGCTCAAGGAATTTATTCTCCCTGGAGGTTCGCAGGCGGGCGCGACGCTTCATCTTGCGCGGACGGTTGCGCGGCGAGCGGAGCGGCGGGCTGTGGCTCTGTCTGAGACCGAGCAGGTGAATCCTCAGACTATTGTTTATCTGAACCGGCTGTCTGACCTGTTGTTCATCCTCGCGAGAGCGTTGAATCGCCGCGCGGGCGTGCCGGAGAAGATGACGGACTTCAGTAAGAAGGGAAAGTAGGTTCGGAGTTCAGAGTTCAGGGTTCCGGGTTTGACGAACGCTGAACCCCGAACTCTGAACTCGGAACTCGGAACTAGATTTCAAATGAGTTGGTTCAAGAAAAGAGGGCAGCCCGAGCGGCCGGACGACAGCGAAGAACGAACCGTTCGCACCGAAGGGCTGTTTGTAAAGTGTCAGGGCTGCGAGGAGATGCTCCTCAAACGTGAGATGGAGGAGAACCTGAGCGTATGCCCGCGTTGCGGGCATCACCACCGCATCAGTGCCGCCGAGCGATTGAGGCTGACGCTGGACGATGATGATTGGGTTGAGCTCGATGCTCACTTAAGGTCGAATGACCCACTTCATTTTGTGGACACCAAGAGCTATCGCACGCGGCTTCGCCAGATGCAGGAGAGCACGAGTCTGATGGATGCGCTCATTACGGCCCAGGGTGAGATCGGCGATCGCCCGGTCATTGTTTGCGCGATGGAGCTGGCGTTCGTCGGCGGCTCTCTTGGCGCGGTCGTAGGAGAAAAGATCACGCGCGCAATCGAGCTGGCAATCAAAGAGCGTTCGGCGCTGGTGGTGTTTTCGGCTTCGGGCGGCGCTCGCATGCAAGAAGGCGCTATTTCGCTGATGCAAATGGCGAAGATCTCCGCGGCGCTGGCGCGGCTTGATGAACAAGGCCTGCCGTTCATATCGGTGCTGACGGATCCGACCACCGGAGGAGTGACCGCGAGCTTCGCGATGTTGGGTGATATGAATATCGCAGAGCCGGGCGCGTTGATCGGGTTCGCGGGACCTCGTGTAATCGAACAGACAATAAAGCAAAAGCTACCCGAGGGATTTCAACGCGCCGAGTTCCTGCTCGAACACGGAATGCTGGACGCGGTTGTCGAAAGAAAAGACTTGAAGCAATTCATCAATCACTCGCTCGATTTCATGGACCAGAATGGAAAGGCTCACAAAACCTTTGGTTCGTAGTTCGGCCTTCAGGCGGAAGTTTGTATCTCCCCTTCGATCCAAATACGAACTTCCGCCTGAAGGCCGAACTACGAACCTTCGCCCTCTGCTAATGTGGTTTCTAAGGAGCGACGCCCTTACAGTTCCATCATCTTGAGTGTGACTGAGTGCCTGGCTGATTCATCACGATCCGGGCCACCCCGCTGCACATGAACTACGAAGAATCGGTGCGATATTTGTACTCGCTGGGACACGAAGTGCTTGCGGCGAAGTACGGTCTCGAGAACATAACGTGTCTGCTCGAGAAGCTGGGCAATCCCGAACTTTCATTCAAGTCCGTGATTGTCGCGGGCACAAATGGTAAGGGGTCCGTCGCGGCGATGATTGACTCGATCGCGCGAGCGGCCGGCCATCGGTGCGCGCTGTTCACCTCGCCTCATCTCGTCCGAATCGAAGAGCGCGTGCAAGTGGACGGAGAGGACATCGGCGAATCGGATTTCGCCAGGCTCGCGTCTCGTGTTCGTGAGGCGAGTGAAGATCTCGTGGCCGTTGGCCGTCTCGACGCAGCGCCTACCTTTTTCGAACAGGTCGCCGCTATCGCGCTTTGTTATTTTCAGGAGAGTGGAGCGGCGCTTGCGGTTCTGGAAGTGGGATTGGGAGGCCGGCTCGATGCCACCAATGCCATCGACAGGGTCCTCTCGGTTATTACTTCCATCGATCTGGATCATCAGAACATTCTTGGTAATACGATTGAAGAGATCGCCGGTGAGAAGGCTGCGATCATTGTCCCGGGCGCGCGCGCGGTGATAGGCCGGCAGGCCCATCAAGCCGCCGTCGAAGTACTCATGCGGCGCTGTCTCGAAACATCCGTACTTCCGATCTTCGCAAACGCTCCGGCGCAAATCGAGGCGGGTGAGCGCGGGCGCTTGACCTTCGACTATGAGTCTTCGCATACCTTCTACTCGCGGATAGCGATTGGCCTGCTCGGGAGACATCAAGCAGACAACGCGGCAGCGGCGATCGAAGCCGCCGAAGTCTTGAGCGAATCGGGTTTTGGCGTAACTCGTGAAAACATCATCGACGGTCTGCGCGACGTGCGATGGCCGGGCCGGCTGGAGATGATTGAAGATCATCCTTCGGTCTTGCTCGACGGCGCTCACAACCCGGCGGGAGCTCGCGCGCTCAGGGCTTACCTCGACGAGTTTTGGTCCGGAGCGATTACGCTTGTCTTTGGAGCAATGGGTGACAAGGACGTCGATCGAATGGCATCCGAACTCTTCGATGCGGCGCGAACGGTGGTCTTGACAAGGGTAAGAGACAGTCGCGCGGCCGGCAATGCGCGGCTTGGTGAAGCGGCGCTCAATCGCGCTCGCAACGTGATCTTCACGGAAACCGTCAAGCAGGCGCTCTCGTGGGCTCGCAGCGTGAGTACGCGCGACGGACTAGTGTGCGTCGCGGGGTCCTTGCATCTGGTCGGCGAAGTCAAAAGACTGATGGAAGAAGAGGACTCACAGATCGCGATGTTGAATGAAACGTGATGCGTGATGCGTGAAACGTGATGCGTGAAACGTGATACGTGATGCGTGAGAGATTCAGTGGAAACGAATCACGGATCACGAATCACGGATCACGGATCACGTTTCACGCATCACGTTTCAAAGGACCCCTGATGTCTCACGAGTTGATCAATCGAAACTACATTCATCGCGGAAGGGTGTTCGATGTTTCACTGAGCCGCTTCAACTCCGAAGCGAAGGGTGAGGTTGAGATTGAAGTTGTTCACCACAACGGCGGCGCCGGAGCGCTTCCAGTGTTTGAGGACGGGAGCGTGGCCCTTGTTCGGCAGTGGCGCTACCCGCTCGATCGGTATTCGCTCGAGATCTGCGCCGGTCGAATCGAGCCGGGCCAGACGCCCGAAGAAACCGCGGCGCGTGAGCTTGAAGAAGAACTGGGTTATCGCGCTCGTGACCTTAGAAAGCTCGGTGAGTTCAACGTAGCGCCGGGCTATTGCACTGAGCGGATCTTCTTATATTTAGCTACTGGGCTCGAGCAATCGGCGCAGAATTTGGACGACGATGAAGAGATCGAAGTTGTGAGGATGTCCTTCGAAGACGCGTTGGCACGCATGCGTGCGGGTGAGATAGATGACGCAAAGTCGATCATCATGCTGCTTCTTGCGTCGCCGCTGATTCGTTAGAAACACGACCACATGTAGGGGCGGCCCTCCGTGGCCGCCCCTCGATACGAGGCCTGGATCCAATTCTGCAAGAGGGGCGGCCACGGAGGGCCGCCCCTACAAGATCGCAGTGAATAAGCTGAAGACCATTTTGGTGTATTGTTGGGCGCCGTTTGCCAATTTGCTTTGGTACACGCACACGGTAGTGATGGCTACCGTGTCGCTTTTGCTGTGGCCCTTCGATCGAACCGGCGCGATGCAGCACTGGTGCGCGCGGTGGTGGTGCCGGCTCGTAGCCTGGAGCATCTTTGCGCGTATCCGCGTGCGTGGAACTGAGAATGTGCGCGCGGACAAGACTTACGTTTACATGGCGAACCACTCCAGTCTGATCGATACGCCGGCGCTGTTTGCCTACCTGCCGTTTCAGTTTCGGATAATGGCTAAGAAGGAACTGTTTTACATTCCGTTCATGGGGTGGCACTTGTGGACGGCGGGCAATTTCCCCATCGATCGCAGCGACCCTCGGAAGACCGCTAAGAGCCTGCGAAAAGTAATCGAAGGCGTGCGCGCAGGGAAGTCGCTTGCGGTGTTTCCCGAAGGAACCCGCACGCCGGACGGCAATCTTCAGGAGTTCAAGCACGGCGCTTTCAAGATAGCCGTGCGCGCCGGTGTTCCTATCGTTCCCGTTTCAATTCAAGGCACATTCCAGCTCCTGCCCAAGACGACGCTTGCGCCAAGGCCCGGCAAGGTCGACGTGATAATCGGAGAGCCGATCGAGACAAGCGAATACTCGGAAAGGAATCTCTCTGAACTTATCAGCCGGACGCGCGCCGCTATCCAATCGAATCTTCGCATCCATAGTGACGACCCGAGCGAACCTCGACGCGTAAGGGTTTAGTCGAGTGGGGAATGTTTGCTACTCAAGCTATGGTTGCCATTGGGTGTGATTAGCGTGGGACTTGGGTGGGACTTAGGTCACCCGGAATTCAGAGCGGGGTATCGAGCGTTCCGCCCGGCAACCCCGTAGGGGTGCGATCTTTATAGTTACGGACGCCGACGTGGACTTCCGAGCTCCGTTAGGAGCGGAATACAAGTTGAGCGCAGGGACATTCCACCCCTACGGGGTTGACAACATCGGGAACTCGCCACTATAGACATTCTACCCTTACGGGGTTCCAGGGATTCTCAGGATACTTCCTCCGGCGAAGAGTCGCGGGCGGTTCCCGGCTCAAGTCCCGCTCTTAATCACACCCGTCGTCATTAGACAAAGGCCGATTGTCTGTTGCCGCTCGCGGACAAAGAGTGATACTTCTACATAACGATGGTTGATCAGATCACGACTTCCAAGAGCTGCTCGGTGTGCGGCGCGACGCTCGGTAACGATGGGCTTGAAGTGAACGGGCTGTGCCTCAGGTGCGCAGGGTACGACGTGGGGCAACGTCCGGGGCCGGGTTCGGCGGATACTTTGGCAAATGCTTCGGCAGATGATTCGGTCGCTGAAGTGATCGACCCCGACCGTCCGCACTGGGGCGCAGCAACCGGAATAGGCGTCTGGGTTGCCAGCGTAGCCGCGATTATCGTGATCCCGATCATCACCGTGATTGCGTGGTATGTCATTCAAAAAGTGCGCAACGCTCCGGTCCCGCTTCTATCCTCAAAAGACGAAATGTTGGAGTGGCTCA
>DATNBZ010000199.1:0-18695 GCA_035607285.1 Blastocatellia bacterium
GAACCTCGATCTAAGTGCCTTGCGAAGCTTCACCAGTTCATTGCTCTCAGCGCAGCGTGCGCGAACCGTTTCAACTCGTTTTGTTACTGCGCTCATTTCTCACTCTTGAATCGGGGTCAGGCTTCACTTTGTTCACTTTTGAGGACCGAACGATCTAAGTGCTTTGCGAAGTTTCGCCAGTTCATTGCTCTCAGCGCTACGTGCCCGAGCCGTTTCAACTCGTTTTGTTACCGCCGAAGGACCTAATCCAAACGCGTCAGCCAATGCGCGATTGGTTATGCCATTCTCTCTTCCTAACACGATTACCGCTTCCTTCACAGCTACTGTCTCCCGGTTCTTGCTCTTACTGCAGAGTTCTCGCCGGCTTAACCCACTCGTTCTCTCTGCTGCGTTCAAGAGATCGTCAATGCCATTGCCATCAGGTGCAGCGTGTACTGTTGGGTGATCGCCGACGCGGTGTCTGACTTCTTTCAAGAATTCTTCGTTCCCAAGCAGTCGCCCTTCCGCCGCGCGGTAGTAGTCGTCTTGACTCTTCTGACCCAGGTTCGCCTCCACGAACTTGATGTAAGTGTCTACCGCGCGCTTCTTCGATGCGCCCAAATGCCGCAGCACCGGCTCCGTATCCACCAACCCGGTCCTGTCCAAACCGAGATAAGCTCGATGGCCGCTGTACTCAAAGTCCTCGGGCCGCTTCACGATTTTTGCTCGCACCGGATTGAGGTGTATGTATCGCACCAGCTCGCCCAGGTAACGATCGGTCTGGCAGAGAATCGACTTATAGCGCCCCTGAAATAGATGGCCGATCTTCTTGTACTTTCGGTTGTGAAACTGACTGTAGCTGGTTAGAACTCGTTGCATGATCCGACTCACCGGATCGTCTTGCATCTCGATTAGAAGATGAACGTGGTTTGGCATCAAGCAATAGGCGTAAAGATAGAAGGGAAGTTTCGTTTTCTGGCGCTCTAGAATACTAGTGAACCTGCGGTAGTCATCGTGGGATCGGAAAATCTTTCTGCGATTGTTGCCACGCGTGATGACGTGATAGAGCCCACCGCCGACTTCGATCCTTGGTTTACGAGGCATGGTGGAGCGGAGTCTATCGATACTGCGAATCAAATGTCAACAAAGTGAAGCCTGACCCCTCTGCACGGTAGTTGAATGCAGTCAATCGATACCGCGGATCAAATGTCAACAAAGTGAAGCCTGACCCCTTCCCCGGCGTGCGCCTTGTTGTCGTAGCCTGCTAATTGCGACGATCTGCTTAACGCTCAGGCGGGTGGTTACCAGAAGACTACGGGCCTTCTCAGATTGGCTGGGTCTAACTCTCACGAATAGCAACCGCAATCGCACCTGTTACGGATCGCTTACTTTTTCTTCTTCTCTTCGAATGGCTTACTAAGATCCATCAGATATAACTCGTTTTCCTGGTCGCGATTCGAGCCGAATAGTATTTCCGTGTTTGATACAAATACCGGCGAGTGCGTCTTGCCTGGCTTGAAGGTGAGCTGTTTGATCTCGCCGCTCGTCGAGTCATACAGGAAGAGCTGCGAGCCGAAGCTGGCGGGTCCGATGAACGCGATGAGCTTACCATCCAATGAAAGCGCCGGGTTGTATTTTGGCAGATCGGGTTCAGGCAACTCGCGCACCTGGCCGTTTCTGGGGTCGAGCAAGTAGATGCTGTCTTGCTGTTCGACCTCTTCCTGCGCCCAAAGCACAATCAAGCCCCCCAAAGCTCCGGGGATGTAATCGCGAACGCGCGCGAACTTCGATTCAGTCAGATCGCGTAGAGGCTTTCCGTCAAGGCCATAAAGCCACAGCGAATGCCTCCCGCTGGCTTCACTCACCTTGGCCAGCAAGACGCTTTTTCCATCAGCCCCGATTCGTGGGTGAATCGACGAGCATTCATCTTCGGTGAAGAAATCGGGCTTTCCACCGGTTGCTGAGATCGAGGCGACGTGAAGAATGCCGAACGCAGCGTCGGGCAGCGGACTCTCATCTGATGTATAAAGCACGCGCTTTCCATCCGGCGTGAACACCGGCTGCTTGTCGCTGAAGGCATTCTTTGTAAGCTGACGTACCGCGTTTGTTTTGATGTCGAGAACGAATATCTCATCGAAACTGGCTGTTTCGTTGAAACCGGCAAACGCAATCGACTGACTGTCGGGTGACCACTGAGGCGTGGCGACTCCCCATTTCAATTTAGTCAGCGGCGGCCTGATCGAATGGTCCGCGATGTTCATCACGTAGAGATTGGGCGATGCATCCGGCTTCTGAGCTATCAGAAGAATAGACTGCTTGTCGGGCGACACCGGTCCAATCGCGTAGAGACCCATCCCATGAGTGAGCTGTTTGACGTTGAAGGCATCCGGATTCTTCTCTTCTTTTTTCTCTTCCTTGCTTTTCGGTTCCTGACCGGATGCCCTGATTGCCGGTGTGAACTGGACCATCAGTATCGCAACCAGCAACGTGCACAAGCGCGGCGGCGCTTTGATCTTTGCTTGAAAGAAGATTCGCATATGTTCCAGTCTGCGGAGCGCTTGGGAGAGAGTTCCCGACGAACTGCCGCAGACTGGACAGTCTACGGTACTCGCCCGGATAAGTCAGCGTCACCTCTACGCACCCTGGTCGAGTGAACTCAGGAATGCAACCAACTCCTCATTGAAAGGGCCGGGTTGCTCGAGATTGGAGAGGTGGCCGGCATTCGCGATTATGCGCATGCGAGCGCCCGGGATACCGCTTCGAAGATTCTCGGCTTCTTCCGGCGGAGTGAGCCCGTCTTCGGAACCGACGATAATCAAAACAGGAAAATCAATTCCCGGAAGTATGTAAGTTGAATCACGGCGCACCGACATTCCCCTTTGCGCGCCGGCGATTCCGTGCGGCGAGTTTGCTCGAATCATTTCGCGAACCCGCTCGACAATCAAGGGACGGGTCTCGAGACTGGTGCGCCCGAGAAGCAACGGAACCATGTCCTCGGCTATCGAGTCACTGCCTTCCTTCTCAGCCCTGGCTGCAGAGTTTATTCGTCGACGGCGCGCTTCATGTGTGTCCGCGCTTGCGCGAGTGTCGGCCAGTACGAGCGCGCGCACCGCATCGGGATAGCTCCTGTAGAACGCAAGCGCGATGTAGCCGCCCATGGACAAACCGACAAGCACCGCTTGATCGATATTCAGCAGTGATAACAACCCGCGGACGTCAGCCGCCAGCTCGTCCATAGAGTAAGGGCCCGGCGGCGCGTCCGAATGACCGAACCCGCGAAGATCAAGTGTGATAATGCGATATCGATTCTTGAGGGCGGCAACCTGCTCGTCCCACATCGTTTGATTGAGCGGGAATGCGTGAATGAAAACGATGGAAGTCCCCGTGCCTTCGTCGCGATAGTCAATGCTGGCGCCATTTACGGTAGTTTTCATTTGCACCTCAAATGCATATTGGGCTCAATATCGCGTCGTTCGATCGCTAGGATCGCACGTGAAAATCAACACTTAGAGAAGGTGCGGCAAACGCAAGAAATTTGCAAGAGTCGCGTTAAGCCTTTGGCCCTCGGTAAGTAATCGGGGCGATGGCGCCATTCGCGCCGCCCGGTCGATTTGGAGCGCGCTTGACTCTTGATTTTGCGTGGTATACTCGCCTTTCTTCATTATGAAGCGCGCCGCATTGAATGCTCAGGTTTGCAGTTTAGGACGAGGAAAACTTCTCGCCCTTTCGACCCAATTCGGCGCTTGTCTTTGCAGTTCAACTCAGGAGGGAGAATGATTCGGTTACCTCGTAGGAGACCCACCAAAGCCCTCACCTCATTTCTGTATGTTCTGGCAAGCTTCAGTATTGTTGTTTTGATTACTGGCTCGATCGACACCGCGCTCGCAACCGACAAACCCAAATCCACCGACCCGCAAGCTTCTCAAACCGGCGAGCTCGAGATACCCGGTTCGTTCAAGGTTTTGTCCGATGCAAAGGACGCGGTGACCGCAAAGCGCTCGCCCGAAGAGATCCCGGCATCGGTAGTCAGCAACGCAGGATCGGTTGCGCTCGAGATTGACGCGGAGAAAGCTGCGGCGCGCGGCGGCGTACGGACGGAGAAAGCCGTAGTGAGAGTCGGAGCAAAGACCGAGAGGGCCGCCGAGAGAGCCACAGCGGGCGGCGCAGCCAAGACGATATTGATACCTTATATCGACAGTGACCTGGTGGACTTCGATGCCACGGCTTACTGCTTGAAAGGCCGCACGGCGTCCGGGATGGATGCCAAACCGGGGATGATCGCCGCCGACCCTCGTGTGTTACCGCTCGGCACAATCGTGCACTTGAGGTCGGGCTCCTACACCGGAACGTATCGTGTGATGGACACCGGTGGCCGCATAAGGGGCCGGCGCGTTGATGTCTACGTTGCCTCGCACAAGGAAGCGGTTCAGTTCGGACGGCGCCAGGTTAAGATCAAGATCCTCGGCCACAACTCCAGTAAGAGTCCGGTCGCGGCGGAACAATAGGTAGGTTTTATTATTTTGAGCGCGGGAAAGCCCGCAGCTAACCAGGAGTTGGCTGCGGGCTTTTCTTCTTATTTGAGAACCGTAGATCGTCTGCTCCGCTTAGGCGCTTGCGTTTACGAATGCGCAGCAGCCTCGACAGCTCTATGGCGCTCCGTTCAGGGAAGGATCGAGCGAACCGCGTCCGCCCGTCGCAGTCGAGAAGTACCTGACAATTGCGTCGCGGTAAGCTGAGATCTTCGCAAACTCGCTGCTCGAGATAGTCGAGCCTTGTTCGGACAGCGCAACGAATGCAACGCGGAATACTTTAGGCGAGGTTGTCACATCAGGAATACGGGGTCCCTCGCGAGCGATGATCTGAGCAACCGAAGCGGTCTTTCTCACCGCGCTCATCGAGAAGCCGGAGGCGGGCGATTTCTCGTGCAGGAACTCTTTTAGCTGAGGGTCGGTCACGAGGTAAGGTATGTCTCCAACTTCGTTCGCCGGACGTAGGCCCATCAAGTACTGATCGAGCGGCGTAAAATAATTGACCGCGGATTCAAACGTAGTGAAGATTCCGCCGCCCGACTCGCGCCAACTGTTTCCTTCCATCAACGACGAGTAGCCTCCATCCGCGCTTGTTCGCGTATCGGCCAGAAAGCTCCAATGCGAATCCTGTCGCCCGAGCAAATCGTCCTTCACCTGGTTGTCTGCGTCGAAGTGGATATATGCAAGCCAGAGATGGCCTTGCTCGTGGCACACGATGCTTATGGCCGAATTCAAACCGACCATATAAGAGTCGGGATTCTTCGGCCAGTCCCCGGTGTTGCCCATCGCTATCAGTGAGCCAAGATGTGCGCTGCCGTAAGCCGGACCGCGATCGAAGATCGGCAACCCGATGCCTTGAATATTGTTACTGATGTTGAATGTATGCGCGATGAACACGCCGTTGTCGAAAGCAAAATTGGTCCAAACGTACACGGTGTCGAAGCTGTCAGAGTGCGTGGAATAAAACGCGCGCAGTATGGCCGGAAGATCCAGTCGCTTGTCCTTTGCGAAAGTTTCAAAGAGAGGACCGGTGAATCTCTCAGCGGGCGGCTTCAAAAAATCAACCGGCTGCGCGGCTGTTGCCGAGTTACCCGGTGAAATGCCGACGAGCGCCGCCTGTGCGTTTACTTTCTTATAGACGAAGGCGATGCGCCCGTCGTCATACAGCACTGCTTGAAATGTGCTCGCCCCGTCGTAAGAGGGCTGACCCGCTTTGTTCCATGTGAAGAGGCGCGCGCCTTGAAGACGGTTGTAATAAATGTTTCCTGAGTCGCTTACCTGTAAATCCGCCCAGAGTGGCGCGATGCGTGGAAGCTCAGTCGCAAGAGCCGAAGGCGATATGCGCGCGGACGTGTCGCCTTGCGCGAATGTAATGTAGCCGTTTGTCCCGACAAAGAACGTGTCGTATGAAACGCCGTAAAAGGGAAACTGATTGCCGTCGAGAGAAACGCCAAGATATCCGTTGTCTGAATTCTTCTCCCCATCCGATCCAAAGAAGTCGAGTCTTGAACCGAAGTCATTATTGAACTCGATTTCAGGCATCGAGATTCGGTATCCGAGATTATCGGAGCCGCCTTCCGGGCTGAATAGTATCGAGCGGTTCTTGAGATTGAACTTCGCGGGCGGAATAACAAGAGTTCCATCATTCTGAAGCAAGGCGATGTCGTCGATACCTTCAACCGATGGGCCGTGTTTCTGAAGGAACGACACGGATCGCGCCTGATCAGGTTCACCCCGTCTCAGCGCGTGTAGCTTATGATTGCTCAATTCGTCTTCGGCGCCACGCGCGTCGTAACCGCAATCGAGTGGTTTGCTGAAGGATGAAAATCGCTTCGCCTCGGGCGGATTCGCGCGCGTTCCCGGAAACGGCGCCAACAAAGCTGCAGCGAGTATGGCCACCGATAAGGATCGCCGGAAGCCGGCGGATATCCCGTGCCTTTGCTTTACTCGCCTTGGGCAAGTCTTGAAAGAGAATCGCTTGTGTGCGGCTTGAGTGCTGATACTGAACCTCCTGATTACGGCCGGGGCTACATTATATGGAAGCGCGACTGTGCATAACAACTATTACTTTTGCGCGAGAAGTCGTTGTTGATGCGCATTTTCCTTGACAAACAAATCGCCTCTGGAATAATAGGGGCACTCAGAGTAGGCCCCGGTTTGCTGGCAAAGGCGTTGACGTGGCAGGTCGCGCGTGATCAGGGCTATAATTTAGCCGAGATACTTCTCTAACATTCCGAAGCTTCTCCGCAGCCAAGGAACAGGTTGTTTGTTAACCAGGAAGGTTGGCAGAGATGCCAGGGGCGCTTCTTGCCTTGCACTGCTGCGCGCCCGCCTTCCGGAGCTTGGAGTGAAAAACGTGGACGAAATTCGAGAAAGATCGCACAATCGCGTACCTTTGAATCCCGACATGAAGAGCCCACGGGCCCAGGAGTTCGAGACTAAGCTCGGCTCGCTGATTGTCGGGCAAGAGCGGGCAGTTCGCCGGATATCCGGCCTTTATCAAATATATCTTGCCGGAATGCAGAACCCCGGCCGGCCAGTCGGGACGATGCTTTTCCTGGGACCAACCGGTTCGGGCAAGACGCGCGTGGTCGAAGCCGCCGCTGAGGTCTTGTTCGCCGAGGCCAATGCGGTGGTCAAAATTGACTGCGCCGAATTCCAGCACTCGCACGAGATTGCAAAGCTGATTGGGTCGCCGCCCGGCTATCTTGGACATCGCGAGACGGCTCCTATGCTGACACAGGAGAATCTAGACAAGTATCACACCGAGCAGGACAAGTTGACCTTCGTTCTGTTCGACGAAATCGAGAAAGCATCCGACGCCCTGTGGCAGCTTCTGCTGGGCATCCTCGACAAGGCGACGCTGACACTCGGCGATAACCGCAAAGTCGATTTCTCAAAGTGCATGATATTCCTTACCTCGAATCTCGGCGCGAAAGAGATGAGCGAGTTGATAACCGGCTCGATTGGATTCGCTCCGGCGCGCGGCAAGCATATGCTCGAGGACGACGTCGACCAGAAGATCTATCGAACCGCCTCCGAAGCGGCCAAGCGCAAGTTCTCGCCCGAGTTCATGAACCGCATCGACAAGGTGGTTGTCTTCCGCAGCCTCAAGGAGTATCACCTCAGGCTGATTCTCGATCTCGAGCTGGCTCAGGTGCAGAACCGCATTATGCGAGGCACCGGTGAGAAGTTCGTCTTCAAGTGCACCGATGAGGCGAAGAAGTTTCTCCTCGACGAAGGGATCGATTTCAAATATGGCGCCCGCCACTTGAAACGTGCGATCGAGCGTTTCCTTGTGTACGCGATCTCGAATCTTGTGGCGACACAGCAGGTCGAAACAGGGGACCTGGTGATCATCGACTACGATTCCGAAACCGGGAAACTAACGTTCACCAAGTCCGAAGGCGGAGCGCTCGTCGATCCCTATCGCGAAGAGTACAGCGAGATGTTCGACGATGCGCAGGAGGAACGCGCCGTCGCCGCCGAAGCCAGTGATAGCGGACTTACTACCGCTCCGCTCAAGGCGATTGAGAAATAGCCGCAGGTCAGATACCATCTGGAACCAGACAAGCCCGGCCGGATTGATCTCCGCCGGGCTTGTTCGTCTATCAACTGACCAATGAATGCTCTTGCCGTTCTGTTGCCGCTCCTTCTTCTCGCGCTGCCCGGCGCGAGACCGGATGACGTTCGCATCGGATTGTTCTCGCTGTTCAAACCGGAGGTTGTCGAGGTGCGCGTCGCCTCGGGCGACGGAGCTAATCTCACGGCGTCGGGACCCGATGGTCACGCTTTGATCAGGCGCGGCGAATCGATTGCGATTCGTCTCTCAGGTGGTCGACTGCATATTGCGTTGAACGCCGGGCAGCAACTGCTCATCGCAACCGAGACGCGAATCATCCCAAGCGGTGCGGCAGTGCTTGAACTGAACCTTCCGGGAAAAATCAAACGCGCAGTCCGCGGTGAGTTATTAATTGACACGGGTTCGGGAGGGCGAGGTCCGCTCAGGATAGTTCTCACAACCGATCGAGAAGCCGCGGTTTCATCCGTAGTTGCCGCCGAAACCAGCCAGCGAAAAACCGAAGCGCTAAAGGCGCTTGCGGTTGTTGTGCGAACTTTCATGTTTGCGCACCCGGGGCGGCACTCGAGTGAAGGCTACGACTTTTGCGATACAACTCATTGCCAGTTCTATCGCGGCGAACAAGCTCTCTCGGATTTGGGTGCATCGACTGAAATAGAGGAAGCGGTTGAAGCGACGAAAGGAGAAGTTCTGGGCTTCAAAGGCCGAACCGTCGAGGGATACTACACTGCGACCTGCGGAGGGATGACGGTGACGCCTTCGATGTTGTGGGGCGGCAGCACGAGTTATCCTTATCGGCGCATTTCGTGTCGATGGTGCAAAGGTTCCCGCTTCGACAAATGGGAACGCTCAGCCGGCATCGCGAAGATCCTCGGCGCCCTTTCGGAGTTCCTCGGCTCGCGCGTTTCGCTTTCCGCAGACCTGGCAACCGACCGCGATCCCGCGAGCGGATTTGTACGATCAATCACTATTGCAGATGGAACCGCACGAACGAAGTTAACAGCCGATGCCTTTCGTCGCGCCGTCGGACTAAAGCTCGGATGGAACACGGTGCTGAGCCCGACGTTTGCGATCGAGCGGCACGGGCCACGATTCATCTTTCGCGGCCACGGGTTCGGCAGCCAGATCGGGTTGTGCGAGGCTGGCGCGCTCGCTCAGGCGATCGCCGGCCGAAGCTACCGCGATATCCTGGCCTTCTACTATCCAGGCGCAGCGATCAGCGAGCCAACCGCCCATGAATGAAACCGGCATTGTTCTGTTTGGAATCAAGAGCAGTCTTCAATCACTTCTTGAATGGCTGAAGGCGTTTGGTCCTTTTGGTTTGTTTGGCATATCACTGGTCGACTCTGTAGGCATACCACTGCCGGGAGGGCCGGACTCGGTGATGATCTTACTGAGTGCCAACAATCCGGCGCTGATGCCGCTTTATGCGTTGGCTGCGACTGCAGGTTCTGCGATTGGGTGCACATTGTTGTATCTCGCCGCGCGTCGAGCGGGCGTAGCCGCTCTCAAACGCGTGTCGGTCGAAAGGCGCAATTCCATCGAGAATCTGCTTGGGCGCTATGATCTGGTCGCGGTGATGGTGCCCGCGGTGCTGCCTCCGCCGTTTCCGTTCAAGCCCTTTGTGCTGTGCGCCGGCGTCTTCAAACTGAAGACGTGGAGGTTCATAACCGCGATTTTCATTGGCCGCGCGTTACGGTTTCTGATCGAGGGATGGCTTGCCATCAGGTTTGGTGAGGATGCGGGCCGCATCATCAGGCAGCACGGATGGAAAGTGCTGATCGGCGTCGTCGCGCTAGCCGGCCTCGTAATCGGCTTGAGCTTCCTGCGATCTCGACGTTCGCGAGCGGCATTCGCTGGGCGCGCTAATGATGAAGATCTGGTGGCGCCGATCGATTCTATCAATGATAGCTCTCGCAGGCTCTCTAGCAGGAAATAGTGTTCGGTTATTGGGTTGCCGGCTTGTATCGGGTCAGTCCTTCGCGTGCTTTGCGGTCCTTTGCGACTTTGCGCTGAGTATTGGGTCTTACTCCTTCAATACGCAGCGCAAAGTCGCAAAGCACGCGAAGGTTACTGGCAACGAATTGGTTTTTCCGGCGCCTCGAAAGCCCGAAGGAAATGGAACTTTTCCCCGTCAACGGGCGTGTGGTAGCATTTACAAGTTCGGAGGAATAGGTCTGGGTTACAACAGAAAGGTCCTTTTAGCAATAGCGCTGCCCCTCTTAGCCTTGCCGGGTTTCGCGCAATCGAATAGTTGTCTGCGAGTCATGCCAGTTGACGAGTTGACGCGGCAGTCAATCCTCATCGCGCGCGTCAAAGTCCGCCGAGTGAACCGAGCTAACTATAAAGGCGAGTACAATCAGCTCGCGGTGTTGACACCGGTTGATGTGATCGACGGCGATTTTACGCTCAAGGAGTTGAATGTACTTGCGCGTTCCAGCGTAAGGTGCGCCGAAGACAACTACACAAAAGACGAAGAGATGCTTGTCTTTCTGGAACCGGAAGACAGCCTGTTTCACACGGTGGACTATCAGTACGGCCAGTTCTCGATCGTAGGTGAAATCGTCAAAGGGTGGCGCGACAAGGCGAATAAGCCAATCGACAAACCGTACGCCGAAGTCCGTGCGCAGATTCAAGCTTGCGTCGCCGCCGCGCATTCTGCGAAACCCGAAAACGAGCCGCCGCCGAAACCTCCAGCCGCAAAGCCACCTCAGTAGCCTCACTCCGTTAGGTGATCAACGAGTGTGATTAAAAGCCGGACTTCCCACGTAGTAACGAATTTATTCGTGTCTAAGAATCCAACGAATAAATTCGTTACTACGTGGGGGCGTTATCCGTTGCGAGTCTCGCTTTTAGTCGCCCCCGCGATCAACTGAATTCGCCTCCGCCGTCGCCTATAAATCGCATTGGCAATCGATGGGCTTTGCATCTGGGGCGCCGCGCAACTCTTCGAGCAAAGTTCAGTCTGGCGCCGCAAACCTCGCATTCACCGGCCGCGCGGCGCTGGGCTCTTGTGATTTCCTGCTCGGCTTCGTCGCGCTCAAATCGTTTCAACTCCGCAAGCTCGTGCGCCAGGCTGTCGGCTTCCAGACGCATCAGCTTCGCGCGCTCTTCGCCAGCCTTCACCTCAGCGTATTCCTCTTCCGTCAGCAGCGCTTTCAACCAGAGCTGAACGTCCCGGCTTGCGAGCGCCATCCACTGTCCTTTTGGGCTGAACGCAACCGGATGCCAACTGATTTCGCTGAACCATAGCGTCTTCACCAGACGCCCGGTCGACAGGTTCCAAATCCTGATCGTCTGACCGAGACTGCCTCCCGCGACCAGTTGCCCGTTCGGACTGAATGCGACTGATGTTACATCGTTAATATGCCCGGCGAGCGTGCGAATCTCGCGAGCAGTATCCACGTCCCAGACTCGCACCATCTTGTCTTCACCGCCCGACACCAGGAGGCGGCCGTCGGGACTATAAGCGAGAGAGTCCACGCCGGCGGTGTGGCCTTCGAACGTTTTCACTTCGCGACCCGTGTTCGCGTCCCAGAGTTTGAGCGTTCGATCGAGGCTGCCCGACGCTATGTACCGGCCATCGGGACTGAACACGGTAGACGTGACCGGTCCTTCGTGACCTTCCATCGGTTGAACTTCCTGGCCGGTGACCGCCCTCCATATCCTGACAATCGAGTCGGTGCTGCCCGATGCCAGCCACAAGCCGTCCGGGCTAAAGGTCACCGCTCGCATTTCGCCGCAGTCTTTGGCGTCGAGCGTTCGCATCTCGCGGCCGGCGTATACGTCCCATAATTTGATGGTGCGATCGCGGCTCCCTGAAACGAGCGATTGACTGTCGGGGCTGAACGCAATCGAGTTGACGCTTGCGGTGTGACCCCGCAACGATCGCAGGGGCACGCCGCTGTCGACCTCCCATACCTTGATTCCTTCATAGAGAAACCCTGAAGCGACGAGGCGCCCGTCAGGGCTGATGGCGACGGACCTCACATAGTCGCGCGTGCCGATGTCGTACTGCTTGTAGAACTGATCGTAAACGCCGCGCAAATCCTGCTGGACCTGCGAGAGCGTCTGCATGAGTTGAACGCCGGACCTGTAAGTATTCGCAGCCGCCAGCCGAAGCTCGACATCCTGGAACATGCCCGAGAGCGACTGCCGTTTTTCAGGAGTCGCAATAACGTATCGCTTGAGCATGCTCGCGTCGCGGCCCACCTCCGCGAGCTTCGCTTGCACGGGCTGCATCAACTCCTCGAGTAGCGCCTGGACTTCGGTTCGCACTCCATCAAGCACCTCATCGGTCTTCGCGCGTTCGTAGTATCGAGGATCACCCTTGATTGCAATCTCGAGGCTTGCGACTGCCGCATCGGGTTCGCCGAGCATCGCCGCCATGCAAGCCTTCTGATAATGAGCTTCGAATAAATCGGGATTGAGAGCGATGGCCTCGCTCAGATGATCGAGCGCCTGGGCAAATTGCTGCTGGATTGCGCAGACGACGCCGGCGAAGTAATGAGCCTCAGCCGATTGTCGCGCGTCGCTCGGCCGCGAGTACTTGGCCGCCTTGCGAAAGTATTCGAGCGAGTTGGTGAGATTGATCAGATGATACAGGCTGATGTTGGCTATCGAGCGAAGCACGCCGAAGTCGGGATAGTTGCGCTTCTCTGCTTCCAGAAAGTCCGCGAGCGCCTCGGCGTACCAGCCATTCAAATAAGCCTTCTCGGCCCGGCTTCGATACGCGCGGGCTTCTCTTTCGAACTCGGCAAGGCGAATCTCGTGCAGGATGTTGCTGAGAGTCTCTTCGTGCATCTCGAGCTTCCAGATGACGTCTCCCAGCAGGAGATTGAAGTCGGCGTTGAGGCGATCGATGCCCCCGGCAAGCCGGTCGAACCCAAATTCGATACTGTAGCTCGAATCACTCATTCCATAAGTCATCCCTGCGCCCAGGGCGCCCAGAGCGCCCAGTCCCGATTCAAGCGCGATATGATAATCGCGCTGGCTCAATGCGACTCGGATCGCGCTTGGAATGGCAAGCTTCTCATCGACCAGCCCCGTGCGCTGCTCGACGGCCTTCTCGAAGCTTGCGATCGACTGGCGATCGCTGATGAAGTCTTCCCAGGTCTGACTGCCCAGATAGATTGACGAGAGTCCCATCGCGATTCCTTGGTACTTACGAATCAGGCGGGCACACTGGCGATAGGATAGAGCACAAACGGCGATGCGTCCAGCACCGTCAATTGTCGCCGAATTTTGGTAGTTCGTTCAAAGCATTCTTTTGTGAGTTCGCGCATGGGAACTGGTGTTAGTCGTAAGTATTCGCGAGCGTCGTCGGTCAGAAATCGGTGCGATCAATACCCGTGCGAGTCTTAGATCATCAGAAAAACCTTCGACAAGGGAGCGACTCAGCTTCAATAGTCGGACTGACCTAATCCTTTTGTTTCCAGTGTCGTTTCGCTCAACATGGCCTCCCAAGGATGGTAGCTTGACTCACTTAATCGAGACGCGTATCATTGGCTCGGCTCTGAGGAGGATGTCGACTTGCGTGCGAAGGTTTCCGCATTTAGGGTCTCGCTCCTCGCTCTCTGTTGGTTTCTTCTTCTAATCGAGGCGTATAGCAAGGGCGAGGAGACTGCCCAAGATGGGCGGGCTAGTTCCAACGCAATCGCGTCAGGATATAGAATCGCTCGACGGCCGAACGCCTCAACACAAGACACCAAGGAAAAACAGAATGAAGTAGTTGTGGTTCTTGGGTCTTCGGTTCCGAGGGAGACGTCACAATACCTGGCCTTAATCAGCGGTACTACTAGGATACATATAGCAGAAGAGCACGAGAGTCTTGCCTCGATCGCCAAGGCCGAGCTTGGAAGGATCAATCGCTTCTTGAAACTTCTATTCAGACTCAATTCCGACAAGATTCAAGATCCCGGCGGACCGATAAAAAACGTTTGGTCAGAAATACCGTCCGGCACTGAGGTTCGCGTCCCAGACCTTGTGCCGCTATCCCGTACCATTTCGGTAACAACGCGGCCCGGGCTCTCTTTTGCCGAACTGGCGTCGCCGTTCTACGAGAATGTCGGTCCCAAAACGCGCGCCAAGATTTTGCGCGCTAATCCCAAGCTATCATCACTGGACTCGATTCCCGCTGGGACATCTGTAACTCTCCCAGACGTGAATTCCATTCAGCTCGTGCGGCTAAACTCGGACGTAAGTCCGCCAGAAGTGCTGATGAAACTTCAGGGCATGAGCGGCGTCAAGTTGGTTTCCCCAAATGTAGTTTCACGGCTCGAGGAACCCGTGGCGGTTAACCACAATATTCTAACATCGATGGGCTCGAGCTATGACACAGATCAACTACACGAGAAATGGTTTGCGTCGTTGATAGGGGCCGATAAGGTCACCGACGAGGATTTGAAGCTAACCGACCACGTAATCGTTGCGGTTTTGGACAGTGGTTTGGACTTCTCACAGCCCGCCTTCGCGAAAAATCTCTGGGAGAATTCTCCGCAAGACGATTCGCCGGACGATCTCCATAGGGGTCTGCATGGGTATGACTTTGCCAATCGGCTCGAGTCTCCCGACGACACGCTTCCAAAATCGCACGGGACGCATGTTGCCGGTATAGCCTCCGGTCGCAGCCTGGGTAAGTGGTTTCAGCCATTCAAGTGGGACAAACTGGACTCTCACATCAAGCTGATGCCGTTGAAGGTATCCGACGATAACCAGAATGTGAATCTCGAGGCAATCATGTCAGCCATGGAATATACCCAAACGAACGGGGCGAGGGTTGCGTCAGCCAGTTGGAGCACTGCAAACAGCGATCCACTACGCGATTATTTGAGTAGGTGTAAGGGGCTTCTCTTGATCGTCGCGGCAGGGAATGGTCAGCAGGAAAAGCGCGGCGACGACGTCGTCAACGTCGGTCAGGATATCGACAAAGCTCCCGCTTTTCCGGCTTCTTTCAAGCTACCGAACATGATTGTAGTTGGAGCTTTTGACCCCGCGCGTAAGCGAGCGTTCTTCTCGAATTATGGAAACGGTACTGTTAACCTTCTCGCGCCGGGGGTTGCGATCATGAGCACGATTAGGCTGTCCATGACAGTAAATGCGGAGCCTTACGGGTTCCTCAGCGGCACCAGCCAGGCAACACCGTTTGTGACATTTGCTGCGGCTCTTCTCTTCGCAAAGAACAACGGCTTTCTGACCGCGCAAGCTGTAAAGAATCGGATACTGGACACGGTGGAGGTGGACTCAGAACAACTCAACGTGTCTGGTGGACGCCTTAACCTGCTCAAGGCGATTTCAATTGACCATGACCTGATGGAATTGAAGGATGGCACCATCCTCCGGGGGCAAATAACAACGCGACCAATAAGGTTCGTCGAGGGGTCCAGTGATTGTAAAAGAGCCAGGCCGCTTAGTATGAAGAACGACGGACTGAGTCGTGTCCTTGTTGATTATGATGGTTCTGGGAGCCTGTTCTTCATTAATAACCGCCGCGTCACGGGAACATTGTGCGACGCAACGATCGATTTTCAAACCGAAAACGGCCCTGTCACAAAAAGGGTCTCGGAAATTCGTGACCTTGTTTGGCGGGGAGTTCGCGGAAATCCTTTGGGGTATTGACTATCTCAAAATGCCAACCAGTCTTTCGGAAGGAAAATAGAGGAGATGCACCATGAGTGCGACGAACAATATTGCAGCCATTGGAGTCACTCTGCTTCTCATCCCGATACTTGTAGGGTTTCAACAGAAACCGAATAAGATCACAGTGAAAGTGGTTGATGTCATTCCGGAAGAAATGAGTTGGGAAACAAACCAAGATAGCGAGCCGTTCCTTTCGGTTGATCCCGCCGATACCTCGAGGTTGGTCGTGTCAGCCTTTACGGAGAATCCCGCAGGCGGGAACAGTACTTCAGCGCCGGTCTTCGTTTCTACCGACGCAGGTAATACGTGGATAGTGAGAAACTCTATACCGATTCCCTTAGTGACGGTCGATATTACGCATTCCTATGACGGCAAGGGCACTCTTCAAGCTGGAGCGCTAAAATCCACTCCCACATCGCAGGGATCTAGGCCTGACCTGTTGAAGCTCACGTCAACCGATCCCGCCTTAGCTCAGCCTATGGGCATACAAGGCAAGCGTGAAAATGTTGACCAGCCTTTCGTCGTTACCATTGCGAATCGAAATCAAGATCTTGTGTATATTGGGGAGAATTACTTAGGGAGTCAGACTGATGCCACTGCGGCAGTTGAAGTTTGGGACGGCAGTAGCGCCCCTCTTACACCGTCAATCATCGAGCACCGGAAAGTGGATATGCAGAACGGCCCTTCGGTTAGAGTGGCAATCGCTCGTGACGGCAAAGCCTATGCGGCCTTCTTTGGCTGGCGCCAGTACGAACGGGTGGACAAAAACGAGGGCTGGATTACGAGTGACATCGTCTTAGTTCGCGATGACAACTGGGGTCGTGGGTCAAGGCCTTTCTCCGACCTGCAGGATGAGTCGGACAGCCGACCCGGCCGCCTTGTTGCTAAGGCCGTTAGAATACATTGGTCTAACAAACCAACACTAGGCCACGAACGTATCGGTTCAACTCTCTCTGTTGCCGTCGACCCGACTAATGGTAACAATATCTACATTGCCTGGGCAGATAACATGTCGCCCAATGCGGAATATACCATTCATGTGCAGCGATCCAAAGACGGTGGAAAGACCTTGAAAGAGATTAGGAGCGTTTCAAACGCTATTTGCGCGTCCCTGTCGGTTGCTGATAATGGCACTCTGGGATTCCTTTACCAGAGGTTCAGAGCGTCCGCCTCAAATGCGAGATGGGAAACTCATCTCGAGGAAACGAACGACGACTTTGGCGCCGGGTCCCAGGATTTGCTGCTCGCGAGTGTCCCGGCCTTCCTGACCTTACAAGGCCTGCCCTATCTGGGCGATTACTACTTCCTGTTAGCTGTCGGAAAGGAATTCCGCGGCGTCTTCTCAACAAACAATTTGCCCGACACTAATAGTTTTCCATTTGGCGTCACGTATTTGCGCAAGGCTGACAAAGTCACACACGTGCTCGGAGACGGTCATGGAGGAACGGTTGGACCTTCGATCGACCCGTTCTACTTTAGTGCGTCTGTTATGGAGAATCCGTTGAAGTCGTGGGACTCATCTTCGACCGGGCAAGCCGGACCTTCTGGCAGGTCACAGCCTGCGCAACGCTTATCGGGAGGCAGTTTGGTTATGTCGTCGCAGGTACCAGCCGTGAACCCCGAATCAGAGCTCAAATCTCGCCTGAATGCTGCCGATGTAATAATGGTGGGACGCGTTCTAGAAATTCGAAATGCAGGCAAAACGTTCACCACTTCTGGCGGAGGATTGACGGCTTTGCCGGAATCTAAGCCGAGGATTTCCGAGCACGACCCTGACTGGAAGGAAGCGGTTATTCAGGCAGAGCGTCCCATTAAGGGGGTGGTCGCAAATCAAAGAGTCGTAGTTCGGTTTCCGGACTCACTGGACCTAATGTGGCGAAACTATCCTAAATTCAAAGAGGGGCAGGATGGAGTGTTTGTACTGAAGAAGAGTCGTGGCTCAGGTGGATCACTTCAATCCTTGTCGGATGGCACACCGCTATTTGCCCCTCCCACAAAGCAAGACGTATTACCTAAGGATCAGGTCCAAACGGTCATAAAGTTAGTGCTCGAATAGCCAAGTGAGTCTGACAAATTGCTGGTTCTCAATCGACCACTGGACGACTCTCGCTTGACTGATAGCGTTCCCGGATAGCTCGCTTATTGGTGTTCTTCTCCACCAACGCAGAAAATATTTGCAGGTCTCTCTACACCTTTGCTACGCGTGACCTGAATTGATTCAGAACCGCTCCTCAGCATCCCATCAAATATTCGGCTTGACAGTAACCGAGATCGGATAATAAAAGACACCTCTTTGTTCACGACACCATAGAAATCTGGATCCCTCGATCTCGAAAAGGGAGGAACCATGCGTCGTTGGAAGAGAGTTTTGGGCACAACTTTCTCGATTATCTTTGCGGTGCTGATACTTGGAATAACATTCACTATCGGATGGCGGCCGTTCATTGGGCCGAGGACTCGCGCGCTTACTAATCGAACCTTTGAAGCGACCCCCGCACGGTTGGAGCGAGGACGTTATCTGGCTACCGCAGTGACCGGGTGTGTGGCTTGTCATTCCGAACGCGACCCAAACACTCCCGGCATGCCTGTGTTAGCTGAAAAACGAGGCGCGGGAACCGTGTTCGGCGAAGGCGCCGACCTGCCTGGCCGCCTCGTTGCGCCTAACCTCACGCCGGACAAGGAAACGGGCGCAGGCAACTGGACAGATGATATGCTCGCGCGAGCGGTTCGCGAGGGAATAGGCCACGATGGTCGCACGTTGTTCCCGTTGATGCCGTATATGAATTATCGCGAGTTGCCCGACGAAGACCTGGCCTCTGTGATCGTGTACATGCGGTCTCTTGCGCCGGTTAAGAACGCGCTGCCCCAAACTGAAATCATTTTTCCGGTGAAGTATCTTATTCGAAGCGCACCGGAACCTGTTACCGCCACAGTCCCGGCGCCTGATCTGTCGGACCCCGTGAAGCGTG
>DATNBZ010000218.1:0-6192 GCA_035607285.1 Blastocatellia bacterium
GGGTAGACGGCAGCCAAACATTCGCCCTAGCCCGTTTCAACGGGCTTCAGGTTCGCCTTCAGGCCAGGGGTGGTCCGCGTGATTGGGGTGCGATGCGAAGCGTGAGTGCCATGACAAGCGGCACTTTCAGACCTTTGCTCAAGCAGGAAGGACAAGCCCCGTAAACGGGCTACGCTCAGTCGTGCGTCGATCACCCAGGCGTGAACGCCTGGGCTAGTGAAAACCAGAGCTGCGTTAGTGAAAAAACTAGAGCTGCGTTAGTGACAGAGCGTAAGAGAGACAAGCTAACCTCATGACGCAGAAACACGGCTACCGACTATTAGCAACGCAGGAATATATCACCACGGGCAGTCTTGCCGTCTTGCCGCTGGATTGCATAGACTGAAACGTCGATGAACAAACCTTCCTACATTGAGTTGCTCGAGAGCGGAGAACTGGAGTCGCGCGTGGAGCGGTTGATGGAAATGCTTCGCGTGTGCCGCATCTGTCCGCGCGACTGCGACGTGAATCGGCTGGATGATGAGGTTGCAGCATGCTATTCGGGCCTGCTCCCGATTGTCTCAACCTACACTGCCCATTTCGGCGAAGAACCTGCGCTGGTTGGGACTCATGGGGCGGGCAACGTCTTTCTGGGTTTGTGCAATCTTCGGTGCGTCTACTGTCAGAACTATCAGATAAGCCAAACGTTCAAAGAGCAGCGTAAGAACGAGGTTTCATTCGAGCGGCTGGCGGAGATCTTCCTCGAGCTTCAAGAGCGTGGCTGTCACAATATCAACTGGGTTTCCCCGACTCACTTCGTTCCCCAACTTGTAAAGTCGCTTCACATAGCGGCGCAGCGCGGATTGAGATTGCCGGTCGTGTATAACACGAACAGTTATGACTCAGTCGAAGTGCTAAAGCTTCTTGATGGAATTGTGGATGTGTATCTGCCTGACTTGAAATACAGCCAGGACGACGCCGGGCGAGAGTATTCGAAAGTGACCGAATATGTGCGACACTCGAGGGCCGCGCTCGCGGAGATGCACAGGCAGGTGGGGGATTCTCTCGAGTACGATGAGACCGGGTTGCTCAAACGCGGGTTGATCATTCGACTGCTGGTTCTGCCTAACGACATTGCCGGGATCCAGGATTCGCTTCATTGGATAAGGCGCGAGCTTTCGCCGAAAGTGGCAGTCAGCCTGATGGCGCAGTACTTTCCTACAAACAAGGTTGGGCTCGAACGATATCCGCTGATTTCGCGCAAGATTCGCTGGAGTGAATGGCTGACCGCGATCGAGCAGATGGAGTCGCTGGGAATGGATGAAGGATGGATGCAGGACTTCGAAGCGGCCTCGGAGTACTATCGCCCCGACTTCGGAGACTCGCGGATGCCATTCAAGGACATCCTCGATTTTCAGGGGTGAGTTCGGCGCGCGTAGAAGAGAGCGTCATCACTTTCCTGATGCAACCGCCCCGTCCGCTCGATTTGTTCCAAGCCACGCGTACTTTGCGCCGGTGAAGTACAGAAGACCCGACTCGCCTGCCATAGACTCGCTGATAACGTCACCTCGAAGTCGCGGTAAGTCTCCTTTGCCGCGCACCATTCGAAGCACGTCCGCCAGTCTCTCCGACTTCATATTATTGCCGACCGCGTTCTTTAGAAGATAAGTTTGCATGGCTCGCTGATCGCGCCATCCGGCGGCCCCATATCCGTGGAGCACTGCGAGCAACAGATCCGATTGCTCCACGCGAGTTGGTTCGGGGCGATGGGGAAATTGCTGCACGGTCTTGTTTGGATCAGGGAGAATGATTTTCTGTGGCTCTTCCAGGATCCAGTTAGCCACTTCGCTGTTTATCTCCCCGAGCATGCCCTCGGCTGGCCTCACCGGCGCCGCAATGTCCTGGAAGCCGTCCCCGTTGAAGTCACCCGTGATGAATCCGGTGGTGCTTACTATCACGGCATTCTTGTAGATTCGTGCAATCGCGTTTCGAACTTCAGCCGCGGCGGGAGTAGGAAGCTTGAGTTCCGGTTGGGGTTCTTCGGTTGCGGGTGGTTGCAGGGCCTCGGGCTGCGCAGGCTGTTCAGCCCTCGGTTGTTCGGGAGGTCTCACACATCCGCACGTAATTACGACCATCAAGAGAACCAGACCAGCCGGAAGCTTGTTCTTAAACATTTCGGCACCTTCTTGAGTCGGCAGTTTTGAAGGGCTCATCGAGCGGTTGCCCGATGAGCCCAATTGATCCTCAACAGGGTCGACCGTTCGCCGGTTGACTACAGTGAGTTGAGGAACGCGATTAGCTGGTTCTTCTGAGTGTTGCTCAGATTGATGTAGTTGTTAATCACGCCATTCGCCTCGCCAAAGTGACGCAGAATAGACTCGTTACGGTTCAATCCTTCCCCATCGTGCATGATCCGATCGCGAGTCCGCATTCCCCAAAGCGGAGGTGTCCGCACCTTGTTACGGGTCGACTGGCCGCCGTTCTGGACTATTCCATCACCTGTTCCGACGTCGTGAAGCAGGAAATCGCTTAGCGGGTGAATGATCTTGTTGCCCAGGGCCGCAGGCACCGTAAACTGGTTGCCATTGATCAGAGTCCCTGCCGGCGCGGTAGTGATCGAGCGGACGTGGCAGATTGCGCAGCCGATATTGTTGAACAGATTCGAGCCGGCTACGATGTCGGAATTGGGGGCGCCGTTCGAGCCGTCTTCAGCTCCCGGTCCTCGTGGTGGGGCCTTGGTTGCTCGCATGAATCTGGCAAACGCGACGATGTCCTCTTCCGGGTCTTCGCCGCAGTTCACGGCGGGGTTACTTTCGCAGGGCTGGTTATCGGGCACGGGGTCGAACGCCGCAACTGAATTTCCAAGCGAAGTGTTCTCGGTCAGATTGAACCGATTGGTGATACCCTGTTCATTGAGATAGGCATCGCTTGCAAACGACAGAAGGCTGGCTTGTTGGTTCTTCCATCCGAACCGCCCCCCTCGGATCGCGCCGTTAGCCTCGAGCACCGGCACCTGAATGAACTGGCCTCGCATGTTGGAAGGCTGGCCATTCGAAATCGCGACAAGCGTGTTGCTGTCTATCGACTCAACGAACCCGTCGCCCAGTACGTTCAATGAAGTTCGGAAAGTCCTGACCTCATTTCCGGCAGGCACGCGCTCTTGTATATTGGCATTGGTCGCCCGGTCATTGTTGAGCGAGCCTCCCGCCTGGTCGATGAAGTTGAACCCATCAAAATGGCCTGCTCTTAGCTCAGTGATCTGGCTTATCCCGCCAGTTACCGGGTTTTGATGGCATTCAGCGCAAGCCTGGGCGTTGTAAACCGGGCCCAAGCCATCGGCGATTTCGTCTCGTTCTTCGAAAGTTGCTTTGTCGGCGTCAAACTGAGCTTGTGATCCAAAACCGTTGAATACGTTATCGAAGCCTCTCGGGGCTTCGGTTGCGCCTTGACCTTGGACGGAACTCGTATAAGAAAATGGCAATACGAGAGCCGCCGCGAAAAGCAAAAGAACAGAAATCTTCAGGATTCTCATCTCTAGATTCTCCTTTGTCCGCTTGGGTAAGCTTCCGCCTCCCAAGACCTTCTGTTGCCTTGCATCAATAGAGTCGTCGTGTGACCCCAGGGAACCCTTAACCCGATTGGCTCGATCGCCACTGCCTGTGGTTGGGCGAAGCGGTGGCTAGACGATTCATCACTTCTTTTTGATGTTCTAGGGTAGAGACATACTCCGAAAGGTAAGTCGCTTGCCTCCCACGCCGGCAGCACCTTTTAGAGCACGGCGACTCTATTCCATCCGCTATCTAATGTCAACAAAAAAGTGGTGCGTGTTACCAGAATAACGAGTTGGTTCTTGCCGGAGGATTTCGTATAACGCAGCTTTCAACAACGGCGTCCGGATCGGGGCGCGTGGCTCGCTCTTAGGCGCCTGCCCGTAATAATCAGCATCACCGCCTTCCGAGAGGATAGCGACGCTCTAACTCCTCATCCTTAAGCCAAGGTACCCGAGCGCCTTCAATTAGCAGGTGCCGTTGCTTAACCCCATCAGGCCGAGAGCAAGCAGGATATAACCGATTGGGGCATGAAGTGTTTGAAAAAAAGCCCACCAAAATCCGAAAACCCATGTTACAATGTCGATATGAAATGCCCAAAGTGCTTCAACCCCCTGCGGCGGGTAGCCTCCACCGAGGATTCGGTTTGGTTCACCTGCCCGTTAGGCCATAGGTTCCATTCGGAGACAGGCAGCGGAATCAGCGACTCGGAAGGACACCGCTACGCTGTCTCGGAGTGACTAGAGCGGCTACCTTCGACATGCACTCCGGAGGTAGCCGTCAGAAAACTGCTTTTGAAAGCTCCTCGCCCGGTGCGCGATCCTTTGGATTTGTTAATTTGCTAGACACGATCCCCGTAATAAAGCACAATACGCTGTGTGACACCGGCCACTAAAACGATCGGGCCTACGAAAACGCCGGCTCCGACCGGATAAACGAAGTGGCTGCGACTAACTCTTTCGGCGAAGTACAAAATGAACGTTGGCTCATATTTCTTCCGAGGTTAGCTTTTCGCGAGGCATTTTAACTGATAGAATTCCGGCATCGGGTGAGGTAAACGATTAGGGATGATCGGCTGTAATGCTCGCCCGATGACGTTTCTGGCATCGAACCAAGAGCGGTTAACCGAGAAGTGAAGTCGCTGTGCAGCAGTACAGGGGGGCATGTCTACCCACGTGTGCCGAGATGGCTCCCCAACTCGTAGTACATATATCAAACGCGGTTAGAGCGAGGAATTAATCAGAATGGACAGGCGAGCATCGCAAGAGAGTTTGGTCGAGTTGATTGATAGCGGTCAGTTCCTGATAGCTGAGGAGAGATTCTCCGAGCGAAGGACTGATGAGCCGATGGAGATGGTCATTCGGTCGGAGGTGGCGACTTACTTCGAGAGATTAAATGAAGCGGGCGCCTTGCTCGAAGAAGTAGCCCCGCGCATTGCCGATATTCATATCGCAGCGCGGTTCTCCCTCCAGAACGGACGACTTGCGTTGTTGCACTCAGACTCGCAAAACGCCCAGACGCAGCTTCATTCGGCCTATCATTTTTACTTGTTCCTCAAGGACTCCTTCGGAGTCAGCCGGGCGTTGCTTAATCTCGCGCGGCTGGCCAGGAGCAAAGGCGAGATAGATGACGCCGCCGCAAAACTGGAGGAGGCGCAGAGCGGAATCAAAGGACGCACAAGCAAACGCTCTGAATACCTTCTCGGAATCATTCTTACCGAGCAGGCGGCGGTCGCCGCGGATCGAGGCGAGAGCGAAAAGGCCGCAGACCTTTATGCTGAAGCGACCCGCCTGTTGAAGAACTGCGAAAAGGGCCGTTCATATGCGCGCGCGTTGATTGGGATGGCGGATCTCAAATGCGCCCTCGGAGAGTTCCAGGATTCCGTCGAGATTTACAAGGAAGCGAATATCGTCCTCGAACGGTATGATCTTAAAGGCGACCTCGCAGACAGCCAGCTAAAACTCGCGCAGGCTCTGTTGAGACTGAAGCGGTTAGAGCGCGCGGAAAAGTTGGCCGAGGAGAGTCGCGCGATGCGGCGAGGGAACGCTACGGGAGAGAGCCAGGCTGCGGCCGTGCTCGCCTTGATTGCGCTTCAACGCGGCGATCTCGAAGCAGCCGAGGAACGTGTACGAAGCGCGGTCGAGCTTAGCGATCAAAGTCCGTCAATTGAAACTCGAGTGCGCGCGCGCATTGCGCTTGGACACGTGAAGCTGAACCAACGCGAGTTCAAGGAAGCTGCCGAAGCGCTTGGGGAGGCTGCGGAACTGGCGCGCGGATTGGTCGGCACTCCCGCGCGCCGGCTCGAACTCGAGGCAACGGTTTATGTTGCCGAAGCTTTCCACAACGTGGACACGCGTGCGGGCCGACTCCAGCTCGCGCGAGTCAGCGAGTTGCTCAACCAGATAGACGATGCGTGGCTTGGCGACGAGTTCAATCGCGTTTCGGCAAAGTACGAAGAGCAGATCGTGTTCACGGACGACAACCGCCTCGTGTTTGACGGCAATCAGTTGCCGCGATGGCAGGAAGCCAAGCGGACACTCGAAGGCTTCCTGTTGCGCAACGCCCTGCGGCAGACCAGCAACAGCCTTACGCGAGCCGCGCGAAAACTTGGAGTCTCCAAGGTCCATGTGCATAACTTGAAAAAGAAGCACGGCCTTTAAGACTC
>DATNBZ010000245.1:0-10359 GCA_035607285.1 Blastocatellia bacterium
CAGGGCGGAATCGAAGCAGTGTACGACAAAATGCTGAGGGGCAGGGACGGGATGCGACGAGTGATCGTCGATAGCCGGGGACGCCCAATCGCCGACCTCGAGACGATCGAGCCGATCCGGGGCCAGGACATTACCACCACGCTCGATATGGATCTTCAAAAGGTTGCC
This sequence comes from Blastocatellia bacterium, assembly GCA_035607285.1. Taxonomy (GTDB): domain Bacteria; phylum Acidobacteriota; class Blastocatellia; order UBA7656; family UBA7656; genus Onstottus_A. Next base: position 169 of record DATNBZ010000245.1, read on the forward strand.
GAAGATCAGTTCTACACCAAAAAGGAAACCGGCGCAGCAGTCGCGATTAATCCCCAGGACGGTGAGATACTGGCGATGGTCTCCGTCCCGAGCTTTGACCCTAACGTGTTCGCTCGAAACGTGGTCTCGACCGAGAGTCGTAAGGAAGTAGCCGCGATCGTGAATGATCCGTCGCATCCGATGTACAACAAAGCGATTCAGGGAACCTATCCCACGGGCTCAACCTGGAAGATCATGATGGCGGCGGCGGCGCTCGAAGAAGGAGTTATCACGACAAAGAATTCCAGAATTGTTTGTGGCGGCGGAATCCAGGTGGGCAATCGCTTCGTTCACTGTGGCGCCAATCACGGCTCGCCCGACATCCACGCGGCTATAGTGCACTCGTGCGACGGTTACTTTTACAGGCTGGGGCTCAAGATGGGCGTAGACATGATTCACGACTGGGTAACCCGCTTTGGAATGGGCCAGAAGACGGGCGTCGATCTTCCGGGTGAACTGAGAGGTATCATACCGAGTCGTGATTGGAAGAAACGAGTCAATCCGCGCGATCCGGTCTGGAAGGATTTCGACACCGTGCTGGCCTCGATCGGCCAGGGATCTGTCGCGGTCACTCCGATTCAATTGATCCGCGCTGAGGCGGGAATCGTAATCGGCGGCGAGTTCCACACGCCACACTTGTTCAAAGAAGCCAGCGCGACCCAGCTCAAACCTGTCGAGTACTACGACAACAAACCGACTGAGTTGAAGCTCTCGGACGTAACAGTTGGTATCGTCGATTACGGAATGTGGGGGGTAGTGAACGAAGGGGGAACCGCCGGCGGCGTAGGATTTCCGCGCGAGATGAATGCGGGCGGCAAGACCGGCACCGCGCAGGTCATCGCAAAGGAAAAGGTGCGCGGAAAGGAACACAAGGACCATTCCTGGTTCATAAGCTTCGCGCCGATGCACACAAATCAAAAGCCGGAGATCGGCGTTGTTTGCATAACCGAGAACGGCGGCTGGGGCGCATCGGCATCCGCGCCGAAGGTAAAGTTTATCGAAGCCGCTTACTTTTCGAAGAAGCTCGGTCACCCTATCCTCCCCGAGCTTGTTGCGTTGAATACGCAATCGAAGACCGACTCCCGCCCGGGCGCTGATCGAAAACGGCGCCCCGTTACCCAATGAGGTTGATAAGCGATCCCAATGGTTGATCTGAGTCAAAGAAGGTTCAAAGACGTCGATTGGTTGCTGTTGCTGGCGCCGATCGCGCTGACCGCGTTCGGTTGCGTGGCCATCAGCACCAGCGCGCCTGATAGCGGGTATGTGAAAAAGCAAATTGTCTCCCTCGGCATCGGCCTTGCGATCGCGGTTGTCATAATGTTCACGGACTACCGCAAGATCGTGCTCAACATCGCTCCGTTTTTCTACGCGGGGATTCTGGTGTTGTTAGTGCTGGTGCTGGTTGTGGGAACGCAAATAAACGGTAACAAGGCGTGGTTGCGAATAGCCGGTTTCAGCTTGCAGCCGAGCGAGTTCGCCAAGGCGGCGACGATTCTCATGCTCGCGCGATACCTGTCACAGTTGCGACAAGCTTCGCTTACGATAAAAGACATGCTGATCATGGGAGCGATAGTGTTGCCGCCCGTGATTCTGGTCTATGCCGAGCACGACACCGGAACGACGCTGACCTTCGGCGCGATACTCGCAACGTTCTTTTTCCTCGGAGGCATGCGCAAGATATTCCTGGCCGCCGGCGCCGTTGCGGTCGTGGTTGGTCTGATCGGCGTGTATCCGCATTTGAAGAAGTATCAACAGGAGCGCATCAACGTAATCATTCATCCCGAAGAGGCCGACCCAAGGGGATTCGGCTACCAGACGATTCAATCTGTCATCGCGGTCGGGTCGGGCGGAGTGATGGGGAAGGGAATCGGGCACGGCACGCAGGGAAAGCTTGGGTTCCTTCCATTCGCGTGGACGGACTTCATCGCCGCAGTTGTTGCGGAAGAAACCGGGTTGATCGGTATCCTGTTGATGCTGGTGTTGTACCTGATGTTCATCTGGCGGCTGATAGCCGTGGCTAAATCGTCGCGCGAGCGCGCGGGCTCGCTTATGGTGATGGGATTCGTTGGATTGATAACCTTTCATATTCTGTGCAATCTTGGGATGGTCGTTGCAATCATGCCGATCATGGGAATTCCGCTTCCATTGATGAGCTACGGCGGCACCGCGGTGATGTCGGTATTCATAGGAGTAGGGCTGGCGCTGAGCGTGAGGATGAAGCGGTTTGTGAATTAGCCGCTTCGATCGCGACCCTTGGGTGAACACGGAGGCATTGTGACAGCACAGATGTTAGAACAGGAAACGCCTTTCGCCGTGGCTCTCAATCTCAATTCCGTCAGGCTGACTGACGAGCAGTTTTATCAACTGTGTCAGGACAACGAAGATTTGCGCCTCGAGCTCACGGCGGAAGGGGATCTGATCATCATGGCGCCAACAGGGGGAACAACCGGATCGCGAAACGCAGACATTACTTTCCAGCTTACCGCTTGGGCGAAGAAAGATGGCACCGGGCTGAGTTTCGATTCATCAACCATGTTTATCTTACCCAATGGCGCCAATCGGTCGCCGGATGGTTCCTGGGTGAGGCGCGAGAGATGGGATGCCCTGTCCCAGCCAGAGCGCGACAAGTTTGTTCCGCTTTGCCCGGATTTTGTTTTGGAGTTGCGTTCCGCGACCGACAGCTTGCGTTTTTTGCAGGGCAAGATGCAGGAATACATTTCCAACGGCGCGCAATTAGGATTGCTGATCGATCCCAAATCGAAGCGAGTGTTTGTCTATCGCGTCGGTCAGACAGCGGAATCCTTCGACGACCCGGCAACCATATCGTGCGATCCCGAGTTGCCCGGATTCGTTCTGGACTTGAAAGAGATTTGGTAGATCACGCGAGTTAGATCAGGCGAACATGAACTATCGCGAAGCATTAGATTCCATTCTTCCATTAGTAGAAAAACCCGCCCGCTACGTCGGCGGTGAGTGGAACGCTGTTCACAAATCAAACAGCGACGTTTCAACTCGAATCGCTTTGTGCTTTCCCGACACCTACGAAATCGGGATGAGCCATCTCGGACTCAAGATACTCTACAGTCTTCTCAACAAGCGCGAAGGATGGGCGGCGGAACGCGTATACGCTCCGTGGCCCGATATGGAAGCGAAGCTACGCGAACGCCGGATACCGCTGCTTTCGCTCGAGAGCTACACGCCGCTTGGCGACTTCGACGTAGTAGGGTTCTCGTTGCAGTACGAGATGACCTACACCAACGTACTCACGATGCTTGATCTGGCAGGCATCCCTTTGCATAGCAGTGAGAGAACGCTCGATGATCCGCTGGTGATCGCCGGAGGTCCAACTGTTTACTCCGGCGAACCGGTTGCGGACTTCATCGATGTCTTCGTGATCGGCGATGGCGAGGAAGCATTCCCGGAACTGGTCTCGCGCTACATCGAGTTGCGCGATTCCGGGTTCGATCTCACCCGCGCGCAGGTGCTAAAGGAGCTTGCTCAGATTGAAGGGATGTATGTGCCATCGCTTTATCCGACGTCGGTCAGCGCGCATCACGGATTGCTGATCGTGGACAAGCCCGATGATCAGGACGTCCCGTTTCCAGTTCGCCGCCGTGTCGTCAAGGACATCAATCAGTTTCCGTTTCCTTCCGACTCCCCCGTGCCGGCGATCGAAGCGGTGCACGATAGAGTTGCCATCGAGATCGCGCGAGGCTGTGTGGACGGGTGCCGGTTCTGTCAGGCGGGCACGATCTATCGCCCTGTGCGCGAGCGAGACCCGAAGCAAATCGTCGACACTATCCTCGACGGGATTGAAAAAGGCGGCTACGACGAGACCAGCCTGACTTCGCTTTCAACCGCCGACTATACCTGCCTCGAACCGCTTGTGAAGATGCTCGGGGCTGAGCTCGAGCGGCGCAAGGTAAGCTTTTCCGTTTCGTCGCTGCGCGCTTCCGGCGTGACCGAATCTTTGGCTCGCGAGATCGCGCGAGTGCGAAAAACCGGGTTTACGATCGCTCCGGAAGCCGGCACTCAGCGAATGCGCGACGTGATCAACAAGAACATCACCGAGCAGGATGTGATCAACTCATGCTCGGTTGCGTTTGAAGAGGGCTGGTCCGCGATGAAGATGTATTTCATGATCGGGCTGCCAACGGAAACCGATGAAGACGTGCAAGGCATTGCCGAGCTGGGCAAAAAAGTGCGCGAGCTTGGAAGGAGCAAGTACAACAAGAACGTCAAGGCGACGTGTTCGGCTTCATACTTCGTCCCTAAACCACACACCCCGTTTCAGTGGTGCAAGCAGGAAGACGTAGATTCGATCAAGCGCAAGCAGCGGATGTTGAAGGAGCTTGGCCGCCGCTATCGACTTGATGTGAAGGTTCATCACGCCGAAACGTCGCTGCTCGAGGGCATAATCTCGCGGGGCGATCGAAATCTGTGCAAGGTGATCGAGCGCGCGTGGCGGATGGGCTGCCGCTTCGACGGCTGGAGCGAACACTTCGATTTCGCAAAGTGGATGAACGCCTTCGAGCTCGAGGGCGTCGCAATCGAACCGTACCTGCAGGAGTTCCCGGTTCGTGAATTTAACAAGCCCGGAGCCCCGCTGGTCCAGCTTCCGTGGGATCACATCGACACACTGGTGAAACGCGAATTCAACGCGCGCGAGTACACGAAGGGAATCAAGGCAAAGATCTCGCCTCCTTGCGAGCTGCCGGTCAAAATCATCGACGGCCGGCCGACCGCGATTGCGCCATCGAGCGAAGAGTTCGAGCGCGTAGCCTCACAGCCTTTGCTATGCTACGCCTGCGGCCTCGAGTGCGATCTCACGAAATCGCGAGAGCATTTGAACAAAGCTTACGCGATGCACGAGGAAGTCAGGACCTACGAAGAGCGAATTGCTTCGGTGAAGGACGTAATCGAGCAACCGCTGATCGAGCTAAAGCGGGCAGAGGGGCGGCGGAGCGGAGGTGCGGAGGAGCAGGGGAGTGGACGTGCGGAGGAAATCGCCCATGCGCCTCAGCACCTCAGCGCCTCAGCTCCAGTGTTTCGCTATCGCGCCACCTTCGAGAAGGGTGAGCAGGTGAAATACCTGTCTCACCTCGACCTGACAAGAGCGTTGCCTCGCGCTTTCAGACGTGCGAAGATCAAGCTTGGATACAGCGCTGGATACCATCCAATGCCGTTGATTCAATACGGACCGGCGCTTGGCGTGGGCACGGCGGGTTATAATGAGTTGATCGACTTTGATTCTCTGGACGAACTTCAGGAGAGTGAGTTCCTGGAACGAATGAATGCGGTGCTGCCCGCTGGTTTACGGTTCAAGTCGCTTCTTGGTTTGACCGCCGGCTCGCAATCGTTGATCAAAGAAGTGAACCGCGCGGAATACCGTGTGCGGCTTGACGCACCGGAGATTGAAACTGCCGTTGGGAGGATTCATACGGCGCAAGCGGGCTCTGGTGCTGAGGATGTGGAGGGTATTCATCGCAATCTTGCCGCAGCTTTCATGTCGCGCGAATCCTGCATTATTGAACGCGTCAGAAAGGATAAGCGCCAGCAAGTTGATGTGCGACGCTACACGAAGCAGTTGAGCCTGATTGACGATTTTAGTCTCAGCATCGTGACTGAGGTGTCGCCCAACGGTGGAGTTAAGCCCATTGAAGTAATGGCAGCCGTTTACGGTTTGACACAAACGGAGATGACTTCTCTTAGTTCACGTGTGCGGCGGCTACGGCTGTATTTGGAAGAACAAACGGGCGATCCCGGAAAATTACCGGACTTCGCCGCCGCTCTTATGAGCGAGCAAGGAGATGAGTTGCGAGTGGCCAGCAGCCACTCATAGTTCAAAGTGTCGTGCTGTGAGCCAGCACGGGTAAGGTTTGACATTCGCTTCGTCACGTCGGCGCGCTGATTGCCGATCTGAATGCGAGAGAGGCGATTGAAATCGTTTGAGCGGATCATCAAGAGAGTAAATCGAATTGTGAAGCGGACGCATCGCTATCGGCGACGTTCGCTTGAACACCCGAGCGCTATGCGAAAAAGATCATACGCTTAAGCTCGGTTCATCTGCTCGAATCATTCTGCGATCTGAAGGCCGAAAGGATCGGCTCTCATCCCGCACGCTTGCGCTTACCCTTCACGCTGAACAGCAGACGTCAGGAGAATTCATGGCAAAAGAGTTGATCATTAGTGCAAATGTGCACGAGAAGAAAGTCGCCATGCTGGAAGACGGCGTGGTAACCGAGTTTTATGTCGAGCGGCGGGATGAGAATCAAGGTGTGGTCGGGAACCTTTACAAGGGCCGCGTGATGAAGGTGCTCCCGGGAATGCAATCGGCATTTGTGGATATCGGGTTGGAGCGCGACGCGTTTCTTTATGTATCCGATTTCACCGAGTTCATGGAAGAAGAGGAAGAGATAGATTTCCGAGAGGTCGGCGATGAGGCGCGGATGCCGCCGCCTCGCGTTGACGACCGGGCTCGCCGCGGGGATCGGCCGCGGCCTGAATACCAGCCAGTTCCGCCGAGACCCGCGCCTGAAGCGACCGGCGACAGCGCTCCTGTGCAGCGGCCCGATCGCCCCGTCAGCATGGAAGACGCCGTCGAGCAGTTGGCCGAGATCGCCGTCGAAAGCGTGATCCCTCCTCCTCCCCCCGAAGAGGATCTGCCGGAGCAGGATGCGCAAAGCGCGTCCTCGACTGGCGTGGAAGCGGTTCATATTGAACGCGTAACCGATGACGATCAAGATCAACGCTTCGAAGAGGGTGAGGCTGAAAAGCCGGAACAGCCCGTCGAGATGGAAGCTGCGGAACCGGAAGCCAAGCCAAAACGCGGCCGGGCCAGGAAGGCCGTCGAGCCAAGGAAGAAGGCAGTAAAAGCCGAAGAGAAAGCTGCCAAGAGTCCGACGCGCAAGCCCCTACCAAGAGGCGGCGCGAAACGGCCCTCTCGCCGGCGCGGCGAAGAAGAAGTCGATGCCGCGGGTGCGTTAGAGGCCGAGAGAGAGCGGGCACAATTCGAGCGCGTCACCGATGAGGATGTTGCTCAGGACGCAGGCGATCTTTTGAAGGACGCGATGGTCCAGGAAAAGATTATCGAGCGCGTTCATACTGCGGAGTTTAAAACCTCCAGCGCGCAAGCGGAACCCGAGCAGGAGTGGCGCGTGGGCAGCCTTCGCTCTTTGGCGGACAGCGGTTCGAGCTTCCAGCGTGTAGTAGACGAGAGCGCCGATGCGGCTTCTCGGACTGAAACGGAGGAATCAAGCCCAGAGTCAAGACCAGAGTCTGAGCAGACAGTGACCGGCGGACAACAAGGTGAAGGCAAAGGTTCACCGTTTCGCCACATTTCAGACGTGGTCCGAGGCCTATACGGGCGCATTCAATCCGGCGGTTCGGGCGAACTCAGTGACGAAACCAGCGCTCGAGAATCACAAGCTAACGACGCCTTCGAATCGTCCTCGGCCGAAGGGCAAGGTGAGAGTGAGGATCAGAAGCCGGCTGACGAGGACCGCGAAGCCGAGGTTCGTGACCGCGGTCAGCGCTCGGAGTTTGCTGTCCGACGCGGCGGAAGAGGGCGCCGTGGGCGCGGCGGGCGTCGCGAACCTGCGGCGGGGACGGCAGGCGTGGCTGCGCCTGGTGACGAAAACGTGGTTCCCGGTATCGAGTCTGAAGAAGGCCCTGTCAGAGTCGAGGACGCTCAAACGCCAGAGGAAATCGTTCCGGTGATCGAAGCTCGACCGGTTGAACCTAGACCGCCTGAAGAACGGCAGGAAACACGACTTGAAACACGACTTGAAACACGACCTGAAACACGACCTGAACCGCGCGCTGAAATGCGGCCCGAAACACGGCCGGAAGGGCGACCCATTGAAACACGGACGCCCGGGCCTCGCCCGCAACGCCGGCCTGACCCTCGCCGTCCCGACCCGCGCAGACCGGATCCGCGCAGACCAGAGCAGCGCAGACCGGAACTCGGGCCGGCCAGGCGTCCGGAACGCAGCAGCGCTCCGACAATCAGCGAGCTTCTCCACGAAGGCCAGGAGATCCTGGTTCAGATAGCGAAAGAGCCGATCGCAAAGAAAGGCGCGCGCATTACTTCGCACATAGCTCTGCCGGGCCGGTTGATCGTTTACATGCCAACGGTCAATCACATCGGCGTCTCTCGTAAGATACCTAACGAAGCCGAACGCATCAGGCTCAAGCGAATTGTGACCATGCTTCGCGACCGCGAAGGCGCGACCGGGGGCTTTATTGCAAGAACAGCATGCGCCGGTCACAGCGAACAGGAGCTTGCCGACGACATGCGTTACTTGCTTCGCACCTGGGCTGAAGTGCGCCGTAAAGCGGAGCGGGGCAGAGCGCCGTCGCTGGTGCATCGGGACCTCGACCTGGTTCAGCGAATCTTGCGCGACCAGTTGTCCGAGGAGTTCACCGCGATACGCATCGACAACGAAATTGAATACGCGCGAATCGTCGAGTTCGTGAACCGCGTGCAGCCTAAACTGGTCAAACGCGTCAAGCTCTACACCGGCGGCCAGCCGATACTCGAGAAGTACGGCGTGCAAACCGAGATCGACAAGGCAGTGCGCCCGCGAGTGTGGCTGAAATCGGGCGGCTACATCGTAATCAATCAAACAGAAGCGCTGGTTGCGATTGACGTCAACACCGGCAAGTTCGTCGGCAAGTCCGACAAGCTGGAAGACACGATTACCCGGACCAATCTCGAGGCGGCGAAGGAAATCGTTCGCCAGGTCAGGCTTCGAGACCTCGGCGGGATCATCGTTCTCGACCTAATCGATATGGAGGAGCGAAAGAATCGCCAGAAGGTGATGATGGCATTGCAACAGGAATTGTCGCACGACCGCTCGCCTTCAAAGATTCTCTCGATCAACGATTTCGGTCTCGTTGCCATCACGCGCAAGCGAGTCAAGCAGTCTTTGGAGCGTACCCTTTGCGCGCCGTGTCCATATTGCCAGGGCGCGGGAATGGTGAAGTCGGCGCAGACCATGTGCTTCGAGATACTCGAGCAGGCCAAAGCCATATCCAAACAGCTCGTGGGTGAAAGTGATGTAATGCTGCGGGTGTCGCCTCACGTCGGAGAAGCGCTGCGAACAACAGAGCGTGAGGTAATGGAAGAAGTAGAAGCGTACTTCGGCACTCCGGTGACGATTGAACCCGATCCGAATTTACATCAGGAACAATTCGACTTTGCGGTTGTTTGATCTCGATAGTGAATATCCGTGAGAATCCGCCCAATCCGCGCCATCCGTGGTCTATTGACTCTCGAGACAATAGGCCGCGGATGACGCGGATTTGACGAATCCCATTCCGATTGTCGGCTACGACGTGGTCCGCGAAGAAACCGGCGTTGGCAATTGATTTTATCATTCGCTGAGCAACCGTATTCTAATGGGGCATTGCGTTTGGTATTTCCGCGTGCCTTCAGTTTAGCTGCCGGCTTCGCCGAATTCCTGACACCTTAATCATCCCGCTCCTCTTCCAGACACCCGTTGCATCCGGCAGTGACGAATGTTAGATTCGCTGATTCAGAATTGGCTTCGCGGTTCAGATCTCATCTTTGGCTTCTCTACAATGAGATATTTAGTCGGTGCGCGCGTGTTCCTAGCGGGGAATGGAAGAGGACATGAAGAGATGACAGTTGGTTCTGCATTCGATGCTTCTCTTGAACGGAGAGTAATATGAAGGTCATCACGAAACCATATTTCTACGTTGTCGGTCTGGCGATATTGGTCGTTGCTTATTCGGGTCATGCTCGAGACGCCGGCTCGATGAGGTTGAGTTCGCAGCCAACAGACCGTCAAGAAAGCCCTGAAGAGCGGGCTAGATCGGTTATTAATAACGTAAAGGGCAACGACGAAGTAGAATTTAGCGGTACGATACAAATTGAAACCTCTTATATCAACGTAGAGATGCCGAAGGTGACCTGGAAAGGAAGGATTTTTGTGAATCTAACACCGAAAGAACCTGACCCCGATATTCGTTTAGTATTGGGAGTCGACAAATCGCCCCCTACCGGCAAACTCGCGATCGATATCCTCGTACGTAAAAAGACATTCAATGTATTCATACCAGCACTAAACGAGATCTACACGATGAGTGATTCTGCAGGGAAGAAGTGCTATTCGGACTATTATGTTG
>DATNBZ010000260.1:0-10664 GCA_035607285.1 Blastocatellia bacterium
TGGGTTCGATTCCCATCGCCCGCTCCAAAACTAACGCTGATTCAGTTGCCTTTACGCCGCCAGATCATTGGAATAGCCCTATAAACCCAGGACTTTTGGACCCTAATTGGACCCAACTGCAGTGAATTGGACCCCACTTCGCTAATCGGTGCGTAAGCCCTAGCAGAGGTCTCGTAGTTGGGCGTTATTGACGGGCCAATGGGCCAATGCCCCACCCCGATCTTGCTTCTTTGATGCGGTCTGACAGATTCCCGTCAGACTTTGCCCCCATCGATCCGTTTCCGTCGTGTCCATTGTCATTCGTCGGCGGGAGCTCTGGCTTGGCAATCTCGATCAGAGTCGGTGGCGGAATGTCTCGTTTCGGTCGCGGTACATCCAACACCAGAACCTGAACGGTATGCTTGTGGGCCTGCTCTACGGCCGGCGGAATAGGCGCAAGTGCTCGCCGCCCACTCTGACTTCCGCCCAAAAGCCCTTCATCCAACATTCGGAAACTTTGACATGCCGTGCCGCTCTGGAACCAGGGGGTAGCGGGCACAAGCGCCATCGTAGTAACTGCCCGATTTTCACTTTCTGCTAGGCGAGCGTAACGACCGTGGCGATGCGCCGCGATGACCCTGCCCTTGGTCCATGGCTGGCGCGCGCCCGCTCGATTCAAAAACATCTCTTTGTGGGCATCCAAATTAGGGAATACAGAGCACATGGATTCAGTCATTTACATCCGGCGTAACGTAGAGGCTTTTGGGCAGCCTGTCACTGCGTGTGGGGAGATTACTTCCTACAAGCCGACTTCGCAGGACTAATCCCGCTGGGGAAGCCGGATAAACCACGCCCTTGTCTCCATAGTCTTGCCCGGAGTTGGGCACAAATTCCCCATGCAGATGATTTCGTCATTCCATCCGTTTGCCTTATGTGCGCGTGCCGGCTGAATGCTCATTCTGGACAGAATAATCCATAATATGACATAATGGATGACCTGGAGGCTTTGGTGGCCATATGCAAACGAAATTATTCAAAGGCAAAGTAGCTCTCGTCACGGGCGGTTCAAGAGGGATCGGAGCAGGCATCGTCCGCCGGCTCGCGGCCGACGGCGCGTCAGTTGCGTTCACTTACTCAAGTTCAAAGGAAAAGGCTCTCCAACTCGTAAGCGAAATCGAATCCACTGGAGGAAAAGCATTGTCCCTAAAAGCTGACAGCGCCTCTGCCGAAGAGCTCCGCGCCGCTGTCGCGAGAACAACGGAAGCCTTCGGTACGCTTGACATCTTCGTCAGCAACGCGGGCATTCTCACCAGGGGCACAATTGATACCTACAGTCTCGAAGAATTCGACCGCATGGTGGCTATCAACGTCCGCGCCGCCTTCGTCGGTATTCAGGCGGCTGCCCAACAAATGAAAGAGGGAGGCCGGATCGTGCTCATCGGCAGCAACACCGCTATTCGCTCTGCCTTCCCTGGCGCAAGTGTTTACAGCATGACTAAGGCTGCGCTTACAGGGCTTGTTCGGGGCGCTGCCATCGATCTGGCCCCGCGCGCCATCACGGTAAACAATGTTCAGCCCGGACCCACAGCGACCGACATGACTTCAGCGCTTGCTGAAATGGTTAAGCCGCTGATTCCTTTGAAGCGAATGGGTGATGTATCGGAGGTCGCTAGCTTCGTCTCCTACCTGGCCTCTGAAGAAGCGGGCTTCATCACCGGAGCCAGCCTCACAATCGACGGCGGATACGTCGCCTAATCGGAAGAGAGCATAGAGGGAGAAGAGGCGCATGGCTCGACCGAAGGAGTTCGATCAGGAGAAAGCACTTCGGAAGGCGATACGCCTTTTTTCTCAGCAAGGCTTTGCCGCCACATCCACTGATGACTTGATGCTCGTCATGGACGTCGGGCGACAGAGCATGTATGACACTTTCGGCGACAAGCGGGCGCTGTTTTTGAAAGCCCTGGAGTTGTACGTCACAGAGAGCGTCCATTCCATTAACGTGGAATTGGAAAGACCTGGCTCGGCCCTCGCCGCCGTGCAAAACGCCCTGGTGACTTTCGCTCAACGGAAAGACTTGTCCAGCGCCGAAGGCTGCATGGGGCTCAACGCCATCAGCGAATTCGGTCAGCGAGATGAAGGCGTAACGCGTGTCACACGTAATGCGGCGCGGCGGCAGCGTCAGACACTAATGCGCGTGCTCACGAGAGCAAAAAAACAGAGAGAAATTCGTTCAGATGCGGATCTGGACAGCATGGCGGACTTCTTTGAGAGCACGCTTGCCGGAATCAGGATGGCGGCCAAAGCCGGCAAGAGTCGCCAAGCCCTTCGAAATATCGCCGCCTTTGCGTCAAGAGCGTACATGGCATCAGATCGCCGAATAGCTCCCGAATGATGGGCTAACCGTATGTAATCCCCAAGTTCTGATTAGCAATAGCGCAACGCCTGTAACACCGTCGTCCCTTCAGGAATTCATCGGATTCTTACACATGTTTCTCGTCGGACGAATCGTCAGTCGAGAGGCGGACATCCTTCCAGTGCTTGCCTGACTCGATCTTATCAAGAGCGCTCTTCTCAGCTGCTGCGTAGGAGTCGAGAAACCGCGGGGTCCGAATCGCCGGACGAAATTGACCTCGCTTCTGGAGACAGGCTGGTTCTCTACACCGACGGACTGATCGAAGTGTTCAACCCCACCGGCCACAAGCTTGGCGAAGAAGGCCTTGCAAGCATTGTCCTCGAAGCGGCAAAGCTCCGCCTTCCGGAAATGCGACAAGCGATCCTGGATGGCGTTAGTGCGTGGAGGTATGGCCCCTTAAGCGATGATGTTTCTTTAGTGATCGCGGAGGTTCGCTAATGCACTGAGGCGATGGTTTGGAGTGCCGCCAAATTGGGAGGAACTACTACACGTGCGCGCAACGGGACGGCCGGATTGCCGCCGTTTGTCCGTTTTTCGACAAGCTACCATGAGCTGGACTGTGCCGTGCCAGGGAACTGCAAAGGAGTGGAACGCTCACTCAGAGCGGCCTTCTTGGGAGAGTGGCGTGGATGCCCGAGCCGATAAGGTCGGTGGTTGCGTGGTGCTGACTTTTACTCGTTAAGCCAATTCTTACGGCAGCGGTTGTATGCTAGGGACGAGTTTTTTTGTGCACTCTTGGTTCACTACCGCCTGCGAATGGGGTCTTTGATTACAAATGAGAGCAACTAAATTATTCAAAACAAATGAATGAGTGTGAGTACAAACGTTGCAACTGTAAATTCGCAACGAAGTCGCAAGCCGCTACGGAAAATCGGGACTGTGACTTTGGAGGCCGATTCGGGGGTGAGTTGTGCCGCGGAACTGCGGATTCACAGCTTGCGGACCACCTTCATGAAGTCGTCCACTTTTCGGTTCATGGACGCCTTGCTGACTCTCAGGTGCTGCTCCATGCTGATGCCGGTAAAGAAGGTCAAGACCATCTCAGCGAGCAGCCCTGGTTTCATCTCGGGCTTCTCGGCCTTGACATTTCTCGCGATTAGATCTCTGAGACCCGCATAGCTCTTCGAAACGACTTCTTGTGCCGCGCGAGGGAGCACAGCGAACTGGTTCATGGAGTTGATCGAGAAGCAGCCCTTCTGGCCCTCCAAACTGCAGGGTCCGGCTTTCAGAAACCGCTCAATATTCTTCCAGCCAGGCGGGTTAGCGGTCAGCAACTCTTCCTTCTGCCGTTTTCTCAAGTAGTATCGCAAACTCTCCAAATACAGATCTCCCTTGTCCGCAAACTCGGCATAGAGGCCGGACTTGTTTACGCCCGTCGCCTTTTCCAAGTCCTGAAGACCGGTGTCCGCGAAGCCGTGTTTCCAGAAGACAGGCAGTGCCTTTTCCAAAACGTCTTCGCGGCTGAAGTTCTTCGGTCGGCCCATTACTTCATTATGGCGAATTGAACCGTTCGGTGCACTATTCTCGTAACCGGAGGAGGTTTCATGCATCATATTGAACCGAATGGTTCATTACTACTGGGAGTCGCCTGAGGGAGAGGAAGCAATCTATGAATCTCACGGGGAATACGATTTTCATCACGGGTGGTGGTTCGGGGATCGGGCGAGGCCTTGCGGAGGCGCTGCAGAACCGCGGAAATCAGGTCATCATTTCCGGCCGCCGGAAATCTCACCTGAAAGCAGTCGTGAAGGCGAATCCGAGAATGGTCTCGGTCGAACTGGGTCTTCAGGACCCAGAGAGCATCGCCTCGGTGGCGAAGAAGCTCATCGCGCAGTACCCCAAGCTCAACGTCCTGATCAACAACGCCGGAATCATGCAAATTGACGACGTAGCAGGCGTTGTGGACGACGCCGTCCTGGTCTCCACGGTCAACACCAATCTACTGGGGTCCATTCGCACGACCTCGGCATTCATCGAACACCTGAAAAAGCAAGCGGCGGCAACCGTCATCTACAACACTTCTGTGCTTGGCTTCGTTCCTTTAGCCATGACCGCAGTGTACTCGTCGACGAAAGCAGCGTTGCACTCCTATGTTCTTTCGCAACGCCACAAACTCAAGAACACGACAGTCGGCGTACTCGAGATCGCTCCGCCATGGGTTCAGACCGACCTGCTCGGCAGCAACGATGAACCACGGGCTATGCCGCTGGCCGATTCATCAACGAGACCATGGACGTGCTGGGGACGGACGCACAGGAAGTCTTGGTACAGCGGGCAAAGCCTCTCCGCGACAACCCGGGTCCTAACGAAGGTGCATTTGTAACTCAGTTCAACGATTCGATGTCGGGGCAGCAGTCCTGAACAGGAAGAGAGGCGAAATGAGCGACTCAACGGCAGCCAAAAATAAAGCAGTCGTTCTTGAAGCGTTCGAAACCTTATTCAACAAGCGGGACTATGCTGCAGCCGAGCGTTACTGGTCTCCTGACTATATTCAACACAGCGCTCATATCGCATCTGGCCGTGAAGGACTGTTCAATCTCGTCAAGAGCTTGCCACCGGCTCTCAGATATGAGCCGGGAACAATTCTGGCGGAAGGAGATTTCGTCATCGTGCATGGACGATTTTCGAACTTTGGTCTTCCGGTGAACTGGATTGCAGCAGACATTCTTCTCATCAAGGACGGAATCCTCGTCGAACATTGGGACGTGATTCAAGACGAGGCGTCGCGCGAGCAGTCGAAGAGCGGCCTCCCGATGTTCGGCGAAAAGTTCACCAAGTAAGGCGCCGATATCGGTGACTTCGGTCTTTCGCCGTAGGTGAGCCACCGGAGGAATCATGGAAATGCTAGGAAACACAATTTTGGTGACCGAGCGGCACGAAAGGAACATGCCCAACCACAATCACAACGCGCTTCTCACTCGGTATCAACTTGGAGATCTGAATCTGAGAAATCGAATCGTCATGGCTCCCCTTACCCGCACGCGGGCCGAGAACCCGGGCCATATTCCGAATGACCTCATGATCGAGTATTACGCACAGCGCGCCAGCGCTGGGCTGATCATCACCGAAGGAACCTGGGTGAGTGAGGAAGCGCAGGGCTGGTACGGAGTACCCGGAATTTACAATGAAGAGCAGGCAGGGACTTGGCGAAAAGTTACCGATGCAGTCCACGCACGAGGCGGCCGGATTTTCGTGCAGCTCTGGCACCAGGGCGGCGTCTCGCATCCAAGCTTCTATCCGGACGGCCGGCAACCCGTTGCTCCCTCTGCGATCAACCCAGGACAGCTTGTGAATATTCGCGGCGGCCAGGTCATGAGCGGTGTTCCCCGTGCGATGTCAAAAGAAGACATCAGGAGGACGGTCGCTGACTTCAAGAATGCGTCACGCTCGGCGCTCGACGCAGGATTCGACGGCGTCCAGTTGCAAGCAGGATATGTATATCTGTTCAACCAGTTCCTGCACGAGACCACAAATCACCGCACCGATGAGTACGGTGGCACCATTGAAAATCGCTCTCGCTTTTTGTTTGAAGTGCTGGAAGCGGTCCTTGAGGTTTGGCCCAGCCAGCGGGTCGGGGTGAAACATGGACCGATGACGAATGAGTCAGGCGCGTTCAAGGCTGTAGATTCCACGCTCGCTGTCAGTGAGTACGTGTACGAAAAGCTGGCTACCTACAACCTCTCCCACGTCCTGCTTATGCGTCAGATGGCGGATCTTACCGGCACGCCGATCGAGGCACTCTCCGGAGATGCGGTGATTCATCACTTCCGTAAGTATTACGAGGGTAGTTTGATCTTGAACGTTGGCATTAATGCGGAACACGGTGCCCGGCTGGTCCGCGAAGGTGCCGGAGACCTCGTCGCATTCGGTCGGGATTACATCGCGAATCCGGATCTCGTTGAACGAATCGCTTCCGGCGCTTCGTTGAATCCGGGGAGGCCAGAAGGCTATTACGGATCTTCGCCAGTCGGATACACCGACTATCCGTTTCTTGAACAGGAAAGCCGTGCTTCAGCGGAAAGTCAGTCGGGTCACTTTGGACGATCTTGATTTCTGCCGTCAACGAGTTGCACTGCAAGCCAGCATAACGCGCTCCGTTCTCAACCAGTTGCCTCCCGAGGAAAATGGACCATCGGCCGCACCCGAAAGGCGCCCGCAGCCGGCGACGTGCTTTGGACGATTGTTTGGGGCTTGCTACGGAAAGTCCGGAGATGAGAATCGCGGACATGGAGTCGTTCAGACGGCGCGGTAACATGATGCCTTCAAAACGACTCCTCTAACGGCGTCGGTTTGCCGAATCCGAGCCGACAGAACATCACAAACTACTGAGGAAGATTAGTCTCCCGATACAAACCGTTTGACGTTGACTACCCTTGATTTCTCTCAGATACATCATTTGGCCGATTTGTCGCAAACCGAACTATTCGGGGAAAGGTGCGTTTTCGAAAAGATCGGCGAAGCTGGGCGCTTTGTAACCCTCCACATACCGCGTACCGATATCCCGCAGGAAGTTGTCATAGCTGGTGGCTGGTTTCTGGCGAACTACGCTGCAAAGGGAATTCTGGAGATGCTTTTTCATCGACAAGCGGGGGAACTCGGCAAGAATTGCGCGAACCTTATCTTGGGAAATCAGATCCAATCCGGCCCCAATCGCGTCTACAGCGATCCCGGAATGGGTCATCGCGACCTCTGGCTCTTTGTGAAGAGCAATGGAACGAGTCGTATGAAGGGCAATGGCGTCCCACACTAATTGGATCTGATTTGGCGGAATGCCCCGTTCTTTCAAAAATGAGCGCGCTGCGTCGGCCCCGTCGACCTCAAAGCGCTCCTGAGCGGAGTAGCGGTTGGTCAGTCCGAGATCGTGCAGGACCGCCGAGACCGCCAAAAGCTCGGGATCCGGACCAGGTTTTGCCTGTTCCGCAATCAGGACACTAAAGAGCCATGAACGCATTGCGTGGTTGAAGAGGTACGGTTCTGAAGCATGCCTCGCTAGCTCAATCGCGTCCCGAACCAAAGGTGTATCCACTACCTTGATGCCGGCTAAAACTATTCCCACAATGGACTCCCGGACGCCGCTTTATCGAATGGCGGAATTGGTGCTTCTGCGGCGTCGCGACTACAATGTGATGGTCTTTCTGGCTTGTCAGCAATGACAGATTTCGCTTGAATCCTGCCAATTATGCGCCCAGCGACATGTCGCCGTATTGTTGTCACTGCTTATGAAGGGGTCGCGCTGCTGGATATCGCCGGGCCGCTGGAGGCGTTCCGCGCCGCCGCTGTATTTGCTGATCCAATTGAACGGCGCACAAGCTACGAATGCAAGATTGTGTCGTCACGAGGCGGCATTGTGGGAACTACCGTTGGCGTGCAACTCAAAACCGAATCAATGAGCAGTCTTGCGAAAAAGCATATCGACACATTGATTGTGCCAGGTGCCTTGCTCGTTGAGGACGTGGTTCGTGATCGAGCCTTGGTCCGATGGGTCATGAAGAAGGCTCCCACATGCAGGCGCGTCTGTTCGGTGTGCGCTGGTAGTTTCTTGTTAGCTGATGCAGGCATTCTCGACGGACGCAAAGCAACAACCCACTGGATGCAGGCCCCGCTGCTGGCTAACCGCTATCCAAGGGTGACGGTGGAGACGGACGCCATCTTCGTTCACGACGGCAAAGTTTGGACTTCGGCTGGCCTCACGTGCGGCATCGACTTAGCGCTTGCTTTGATCGAGGAGGATCACGGGCGCGAGGCCGCGATCAAGGTCGCACGAATGCTTGTCGTCTACTTGAAACGCGCAGGCGGTCAGTCGCAATACAGCGCCTTGCTTGCTGCACAGATGCACTCGAGATCAGACAGATTCAGTGAACTGGAGCGATGGATAGCCGAGCACCTGGCGGATGATCTTCGTGTCGAAGCATTGGCAGAACTCGTGCACATGAGTCCCAGAAACTTTGCGCGAGTTTACACGAAGACGCGTGGTCGCACTCCCGCAAAAATAGTTGAGGCCATTCGTATTGACACAGCACGGGGCCGGCTTGAGCAAACGACTGCTCAGATCTCCTCAATCGCGGAGGAGTGCGGCTTCACCGATGAACAGCAGATGAGGGCTGCTTTCATTCGTCTTCTCCAGATTTCACCGCGCGACTATCGAAAACGCTTCACCTCAAGTGCGCCTTACCTCGGGAGTGAAGCGTTCCGATAAGCTCGCGCTGCAGGCGACAGCGCTATTGCAGGGTGTCCTGATACGGGCTGTCGCGTTGGAATGCACCGAGAGCTTCGATAAAGCCACCGAGCGGCTCATTACTCGTCTTGTGCGACCGTTTCGCTCATGGACTCGATCATAGGGCGCCGGGGCAGCCTGTGCGCAATCCTCAGTCAGGTAGAGGCCGTGGCCGACACGAACACAACGGTCTTGATTACGGGAGAGACCGGGACGGGCAAGGAGGTCATTGCGCGGGCGATTCACGACCGCGGCAGACCTAAGGACCGTACCTTTGTGAAACTTAATTGTGCCGCAATCCCCACGGGCCTGCTGGAGAGCGAATTGTTTGGGCACGAAAAGGGCGCGTTCACCGGAGCCATTACGCAAAAAATCGGGCGATTGGATCTAGCCGACCAGGGCACTAGCGCAAGTTGCCGTTCCAGATATCGGGGCGGTCGCTGTTCGCGTCCTCGAGGAGCCCGCTCGCTTCACCGGTAAGCGTTTCGACCTCGCGGGCGACGAGCTCACGGGCTACGACGTCGATGTCAAGACGCCGCCAGAGGGCCGGCGAGTCTCGAAACTATCCCTATGACGCATCAATGGAAAACCTCGCCAAAGCATACGCGAGCGAGAAGTGGCATCCGCCTCAACCATGGCGCAGCAAAGAAGAAGGACTCATAATTCGGCGATATGTGCTCGTCTGGCTGACTTGCCGCGATGCTAGCAGACCGTCAGGTCGCAACTGGGCCAAGCAACTCGGTATCTCGCACACTTGGCTTCAAAAGCTGGTTCGGGAATTTACGACAGACCCAGGCAAAATGCGCCGCCTAGAGCGTTATGGTAATCCCACGCTCGAGCAACTGAGCCGTGCACAGGAATATACCCGACGGATGAAAGAGCGTGGGGAGTTGCGTTCGCAACGCGGGCGAAAGGCGCACGGTTAAGGGCCTTTCCGCCGGATCCGCGATAATTCGGCCCGCAGCGCGGCCTTGCGTGGTACGCCTGGCGCTCTGTGTCGTAGTAAGATCCCTCCCGGCCGAAACTGATTCATGCTTCTGCCGCCGCATGTCACTCGATTGGACTCACGGACACTTATGCGAAGGCCTGCGCTGCTTCCATTCCGGCGCGTTCTTCGAAGCCCACGAGCATTGGGAATCTGTGTGGCTCGGGGCGGAAGAGCCGGAAAGGACGTTTCTGCAGGGGCTGATTCAGGTCGCTGCTTCGTTCCACCATTTTCAGCGCGGCAACTGCGCCGGAACCATTTCGCTGTTGCGATCGGCCTTGCGGCGTCTGGACGGATATCCGGAGACCTTCGCCGGCATCGCCGTCGCGCCGTTCCGCGCGGCGCTCCGCCTATGGCTCGAAACCCTCGAAACGATCCCGCAGTCTTCCCCGCCTCCCGTCCCCAAACTCCAAATGGCGGAATAGGATCACCTTCCTGACAGCATTTTCCAGTCCATGCCCGTCTATGGTGGGTGTTCGAGAGCGATACCTTCAAAGCGTGGCGCGAGAGCAGCCTCAGATGATCGAGGATCGCGCGACTCGGAAACCGTAGTCGGCATATTTGAACTCTGGCGGAATACTCGATCGCGCCGCAGTGCGGGCGACCTTGATCTGGTGCCGCCAGGAGCCACCTCGCGAGGCTCGGCGGCTAGCGTTGGTAGGCCCCTGCGGATTTCGTTCGGGGGAGTAGCCGTAGTAGCCGGCGTCGTACCAGTCGAAACACCATTCATGCACGTTGTCACCCAGATTGTAGAGTCCGTATGTGTTTGGCGGATACAGACCCACCGGCTCAGGCCCGCTCTTCCAACGCCGGGCGTAATCGGGAAGCCGCTCGGGTGGGGTGTCCCCCCACGGGTATCGTGAACGTTCGGCGTCGCCGCGAGCGGCGCGCTCCCACTCCGCTTCGCTAGGCAAGCGATAGCTCATTGAAGTCCCGCGATTCAGCCACTCGCAATAGCTCATCGCCTCATGCCACGATATCGCGACGACAGGCATCTTCGGGTGGTTGAAGTTTGGATCGTTCCAGCACGACGGCTGAGGATAACTCATCGCGGCAAGAAAGCAGGCGTACTC
>DATNBZ010000263.1:0-41558 GCA_035607285.1 Blastocatellia bacterium
AGCTCGGAAGTGTGCGTGCGGTCTTTACTATGAACATCGCACCCCTACGGGGTTGCCGAGCGGAACTCTCGATCGCCGCTTCGAAGCACCGTGATCCCAGTCCCATTTCTAATTACACCCGTAAAGAAACCAAAAGAGACGGCGGTGCCTTAATTTGGAGTGCGGCGGCAAGGTACTCCGCGACGCCGCTTTCCGTTCGCAATAGATTCAATCACTAGGCAAAGCGGCGTCGCGGAGTACCTTGCCGCCGCACTCCAAACTAAGGCACCGCGAAAGAGACTATATTATTGACAAGGGATTGGCTTTGTGTTTGAATCCGCGTACTGAAGCTCGCAGCCCCTCCGAGGTCAACCTCAGGAAAACCCGCTCTTAACTGGAAAAGAACTGGTTGAGCTTCGAACCGAGTGTCAGCAGGTTGGTAGTTCACACTACTCAAAGTGCTGCCGAAGAAGCCCTCGACGGTTGACACAAATTCCTGGATTCAAGCAGTGACTGTTTGCGACGAGAGGCGATGCTGGCAACCTGGCTCCCTTCCTCACTCACGATCTTCGAGCCATGCCTGGCGTGTGGGAACGCGTCAAGTCCTATAGCAGTGTCAAAGCTTGGGAGTTTTCCTGGAGGCGGGTTATCCCTGCCCTTCACGTGGAGGCAAGCATGAAGCGCGCTCCGTTATCGAGTTTTCTCAAACCCCTGGTCATATTGATTTGTCTTTTGGCCTTTACCCAATCCATCAGCGCAACCACCGCAATCATTCCTCCGGACGACGACTTGATCATCGGCGCGCGAGTAATTGTCAAAGGCAGGGTCCTTTCGATTGAAAGCAGCTTCGATGAGCAACAGGGACGCATTTTCACATACGTAAAGCTGAAAGTTCAGGAAGTGCTCAAGGGACAGATCACCGAGCGCAGGATAGTGATCAAAGAATTGGGAGGCCGCGTCGGCGATCGCATCAGCGTCGTATACGGCAATCCTGAGTTTGCTCTCGGCGAGCAGGTTCTCTTGTACCTCGATACGTGGAAGGATGGAAGCCTTCGAACCTACCAGATGTTTCTCGGCAAGTTCTCCATAGTAAGAGACGAGAAGACCGGGCAGGAATTCGCTGTTCGAGGGACAGGCGACGGCCACGTTGAAGTGCTGCCTTCTCATAGCGGGCAACAAAGCGCCGCCATTACGAATCGCATGGAAGTCTCAGCGTACCTGGCAATGGTCAGGAGCAGGCTCGCCGCGAACGTAAAACAATCCCGCAGGTTCGAACAACGCTATTATAGTAATGTGCCCACTCTGGCATCACCTCCCGGATACGTTAGTGAAGCAAAAGGCGTAGAGATTCACCCGGAATTCAACCTTTTCAATCCTCCCGTGCGCTGGTTCGAGCCGGATACGGGGCTACCGGTCACCTATACGCTCAATCCTCATCCATCCGATGACCCGGGCATCCCGTCGTTAGTCGTCGATCCGGCGGACATAGCGGCCGCCGCAAATTCATGGTCGACAGTTCAAGGATGCGCTCTTCATATCGTGTACGCGGGTAATCTGGACGACTGCTACACTTTCACCGGAACTCCCGGGATCAATGTGGTCTCCAACAACTGTGATGGACGTAACTCTCCCACGACGGGTTGCGCCGGGATATTGGCCTGGGGCGGATACAGCGGCGCGTTCTACAGCCCGATAACGATAAACGGCACGGTCTTTCAGTATCGAGTTACACAGGGGTTTGTATCGTGCAATCCGTGGGCAGCCTGCAACTTCAGCGATCACTGTAGTGTTCAGTTCATCGTAACGCACGAGATGGGTCACGCGTTGGGTTTGGGCCATTCGCAATACCAGCAAGCCACGATGTACGCCATCGCATATTACATCGCTCGCTGCGCCGTAATATGGTCGGACGATCAGGACGCTATCAGGTTTGTGTATCCCGGATCAGGCGGAGGTCCCGGTCCTCTCTCGATCACCACAACATCACTCGCGAACGGCACGGTTGGAAACTCGTACTCGCAGACGGTGCTCGCGTCGGGAGGAACACTGCCGTACACCTGGAGCCTGGTCCCGGGCCAGGGAACTCTACCGCCCGGCTTGAGCTTGAGCGCCGCGGGTGCAATAACCGGCACACCCTCTACGGCCGGAACTTACAATTTCACCGTGAAGGTGACCGACGCTGCATCGGCAACCGCGCAAAAGGCCCTGTCGATAGTCGTAGCCTCGGGCGGCGGCGGCGGAGGCACCTTCAATTCGCAATTCCTCTCGCAGACGGTCCCCTCGAGTGTCCAACCGGGTCAGGCATTTTCGGTGAACCTCAAGTTCCTGAATACGGGCAGCCAGATCTGGTTCGGTTCCGATTTTTACCTTGCATCGCAGAATCCCGCGCTCAATCAAACATGGGGAGGCAACGGCGTATCGCTCGCCGCGTTCGCGACAAGTCCAGGACAACAACTCGATCTGACCTTTACCGCTTCTGCCCCGTTTGCGCCGGGAACTTACAACTTCCAATGGCAGTTGTTCAAGAATGACGGCGTGACGAATTTCTTTGGACAGATGTCGACAAACGTCGCGATTCAAGTGGGCTCGAGCGGCGGTACGTGCCCAAGCTCAGTCAGCCCTGCAAGCAAAAGCTTTAATCCCAGTGTTGGATCAGACAGTTTCTCGGTGACTGCCGATGCGGGTTGCAACTGGTCAGCCGTGAGCAATGCCGCCTGGATAACGATTACAGACGGAGCCGGCGCCGGGAACGGAACGGTGAGCTATTCGGTAGGAGCGAACGCAAGCTCCAGTATTCGCAATGGAACGATCACCATAGGCAATCAGACCTTCACCGTTTATCAAGGCATGCCCTTCACCGACGTGGCGCTTAACAACCCGTTCTATGACGAGATCGGCAGGCTATCGGCTCGCAGCGTGACGCTTGGATGTGGCGGAAGCAACTTCTGTCCGAACGATCCCGTAACGCGGGAACAGATGGCCGCATTCATAGTGAGGGCGCTTGGAGAGTTCGATCCTCCGACTCCCGTCACGCAGCGATTCACCGATGTTCCGCCGACGAATCAGTTCTACAACTTCGTTGATCGTATGGCGGCGCTCAACATTACGCTGGGGTGCGGCGGCGGCAACTACTGCCCGTCGAGTCCGGTTCTAAGAGAGCAGATGGCGGCATTCCTTGTCAGGGCCGTCGGAGAGCAGAATCCACCGAATCCAGCCTCTCAACGCTTCAACGATGTTCCTTCGTCAAATCAGTTCTATAACTTTATAGATCGGATGGCGGTGTTAAACATCACGCAAGGGTGTTCGCTCGCTCCGCCCATGTACTGCCCGGGGGGTTCAGTGACTCGCGGACAGATGGCGGCATTCCTGGTCAGGGCTTTCAATCTGTAGCCCACGTTGCCGGCAAAGTTGCTTTGTCGAGATTCGAGGACAGGACGCAAACTCCTGTCCTCGTTTTTCCCTGAGTCTTCGAATCGAGCTGGCGCTCCCGCGTAACCCATCAAGACGCGAACTCAGAGCGAGGAATCGTGCGTTCCGCCCGGCAACCCCGTAGGGGTGCGATGTTTATAGTTACGGAGGCCGACGTGGACTCCTGGCTCGGTTAGGTGCGGCATAGAGTTGAGCGCAGGAACATTTCACCCCTACGGGGTTCCAGGGAATTCTCAGGACACTTCTTCCGGCGAAGAGTCGCGGGCGGTTCTCGACTCAAGTCCCGCTTTTTAATCACACCCGACGCGCACCCACCGCGGCGCGTAGTGGGGTGCTAGTGTGTTGCTCGCTCACATTTGCGTTTTCTCCTCTGCGTCCTCGGCGTCCTCTGCGGTTGATTCCGAGCCACTGAGCGGGAAAACCTATAAGGACGCCGCGGACGCAGAGGACTGCTTGCTGGCGACACGCTAATACCCCACTACCGCGCGGCGTAACTGCTTGACTTGATAAGACTGCGGACATTAGCATGAATTGCCATAGCTGACGGGAACTTGTTTCAAGAAATGCGCGCTTGTAGCTCTTCGCTACTCAAGCCGTGTTCATCACCTAAACGAGTTTCGCATCGTTCGGACCCAGTTTGAATCAACACCTATAGGGGGACAAGAATGCTTTTCAAGACTGCGTTTCATAAATCAAGGCCCATCGTTGTCGGGCTTGCACTCCTAATACTATTCGCCGTGGCGGGAATGAAATATGAGCGAAGCCTGGCTAGCGCACCTCAAGCAACTCGAGTCGAAATCGATGTTCTCCCGGGCGAGGCATCGAAATTCATAGACGCAGCCGCTCGAGCAACCGTGCCGGTGGCAATTCTCAGCAGTGTCGATTTTGATGCGGTCACCGTGATTCCCACGTCAGTGAAACTGGCGGGCGCGCCGATGACAAAGGGTAAAGGCGCGCAATGGGCTAAGGGTATACTGTCGGATGTCAATGGTGACGGACGCCTGGACCTGATCGTTTATGTAACAGCCAATTCGCTTCATCTTGCCGCAGGCACATCCGATGCTCTGCTGACTGCCGTTACGTTTGAAGGGAAGGCCGTCTCAGGCTCTCAGCAGGTTTCATTTAAACCAGATGTGGTTCGGAACCCGCCCGCACCCGCGCCATCAGCGCCTGCGAGCGGTACGTTTACGAATTATGCGGAGTGCGGCCACGCAGTCGGCGTTCCCTGCCCGATCATTATCAACGATGCTACTCAAGGCGTTCCGCCGGGGAGTCCGCCGGTCCCGGGCCAGGCTTTTCGATATCCATCAAACATCGACGTTGCGGGCCAGGGCGTAGTGACTAGCATTACGGTCACTCTTGGCAGCTACTCTCACACCTTCCCCGATGATGTCGACGTTCTTCTGGTCGGACCAACCGGTGCGTCGTGTCTGCTGATGTCAGATTGCGGGGGCGATAATGCCATTACAAGCCCAATCAACCTGACTTTTGACGACAGCGCGCCTTCAGGGCTGCCGGATAATCCTCCAACCAATCCTCTTGCGACGGGATCGTACAGGCCGACGCGGGGCACCCCGACTAACGGAAGTTGCGCGATGCCCTTAAACGACTTCTGCGTGCCGAGCAATTTTCCTGGTACCGCGCCGGCGGGGCCTTACGGCACTACGATGTCGGTCTTCAATGGAACCAATCCAAACGGTACCTGGAAGCTCTATGTGATCGATGACTCGCCCGGAGATTCGGGTGACATAACCAACGGCTGGAGCCTGACAATCAGCGCCCCGCCTCCCTGCCCGGGCTCAATTCTTCCCGGCAGCCAGAGCTTTAGTGCTGCCGCAGGGATGGGCAGTTTCTCGGTGAATGCCGATGCCGGCTGCAACTGGACCGCGACAAGCAACGCACCGTGGCTGCATGTCACATCAGGCGGCGGAACCGGAAATGGAACGGTCAACTACACAGTGGATGCAAACGCCGGCGCGAGCATTCGCAGCAGCACGATCACCGTCGGCTTTTTGTCCTTTACGGTTTTCCAGGGAATAAACTTCCTCGACGTGCCTTCAAATAATCCGTTCTACGATGACATCGGGAAGCTCTCAGCGCGCGGCGTAACTCTTGGATGCGGGAACGGCAACTACTGCCCCAATGATTCCGTTACTCGTGAGCAGATGGCTGCCTTCATCATGCGGGCAAAGGGAGAGTTCGATCCTCCTACGCCTGAGTCGCAGCGATTCACCGACGTGCCGCCGTCAAATCCGTTCTATGCCTTCATCGACAGGTTGGCCACGTTGGGAATTACGGTAGGGTGCAACCCGCCGTCTAACACGATGTACTGCCCGTCCAGTCCGGTAACGAGAGAGCAGATGGCTGCGTTCATCATCAGGGGTCTGGGAGAGTTCAGCCCACCGACGCCCGCGAGTCAGCGATTCACGGACGTGCCGCCGTCAAACCCGTTCTACAACTTCATAGATCGAATGGCGGTGCTGAACATAACGCTGGGATGTACGCCTGATCACTTGATGTATTGTCCGGCGGACCCGGTCAATCGAGCACAGATGGCTGCGTTTCTTGTGAGAGCGTTCAATCTGTGATCCGCTTACGGCAAAGGCTCGAGGATGGAATTCTGATCTCCATCCTCGAGCCCTGCATCTTCAAGCCGCACTGACCCAGCCTGCAAGCACAAACAAATCGTGGCGATTCTATTCACTCGCCGTGTGAGCAGTTCACAGGTTGAACGCTCTCACCAGGAAGGCTGCCATTTGCCCGCGCGTGACCGGGTTCCCCGGACAGAAGTTCGTTCCTCCGCATCCGACCGTCACTCCGCGAATCCAGAGCCGGTCGATGAACGGGTAGAACGGGTTCGCCGGCGGGACATCAGTGAAGCGCTGGCTCGGCGGCGTTGGCGGAAGGAACTCCCCTACAGCCCTCATTATGAACGCCGCCATCTGTTCGCGCGTCACCGCATCGAAGGGGCAGTAGATGGTTCCGTCCTGGTCGCAACCACCAGTAATTCCCCTTACCGCCATCTGCTCGATAAACGCATAGAACGGGTTGTCGGGCGGCACATCCGCGAATCGTTGCGACGTCGGGGTTGGCGGGTCGAAATCGCCAAGCGCTCTGATGATAAATGCGGCCATCTCCTGGCGCGCAACGGCCTGGTCCGGCAAGTAATTCCCGTTACCGGCGCCTACCGTTATTCCTCTAGCCGAGAGCTTCCCTATCTCTTTGTAAAAGAGATGGCTGGTAGGAACGTCGGCAAACGTGGCGCCCTGCACTACGGTGAAAGTTTCTCCGTTGATGGAGAGCGTTCCTGTGCGCGGCGTGGTGGCGGCGTTTGCGGACACGGTGTACGTGACAAATCCATAGCCCATCCCGCTAGTCGCCGAAGTTACCGTCAGGAAACCTGGGCTGTTATTGGCCACTGACCATGGACAGGACGGCGGCGCATCCACCGCAATTGTGCCCGACCCGCCGTTTGCAGGAAAGGACTCGTTCAGCGGATTGATTGGGTTCAGGCACGGCGTAATGGATTCACCAAGTCGGTCAAGCGACCCATTGAGCCTGACTATGTAAAGCTCTCCCAGTTCGTCCTCGCCAAATCCTGAAAGGGTGCTGTTCGTCGGCAGGTCCACAAGCACGGTCTGCACGCCGCTATGAAGCTTTATTATCTCGGCGGAGCAAAAATCGCCGAAGATATAGTCGCCCTGCGCGGCGATATTGCGCGTGCCGCGGTATATGTATCCGCCGGTAATCGAACAGCGGGAGCCGTCGTGTTGGTACTCGGCTATCGGAAAGACAAAGCCGGCGGGATTACACAACGTCGGATCATTGTTCGTGCAATGATTCCCTTCCCATATTCGCCAGCCGAAATTGCCGCCGAGCTGGCCTATGTCAATCTCTTCCCACATCCCTTGCCCGACATCTCCAATGATCAACTGATGGCTGCCGCCGCGATCAAACGAAAAGCGATACGGGTTGCGCATGCCCAGCATATAAATTTCGTCGGCCCCGGCAACACCTACAAACGGGTTGTCGGGCGGCGCTGCATACTGAATTGCGCCGTTCGTATGATCGATGTCCAGGCGGAGTATCTTTCCCAGCAGCACGTTTATGTTCTGAGCGTTGTTCGGCGGGTCATTGGCCGAGCCGCCGTCACCCGTGCCCGCATACAGGTATCCGTCCGGGCCAAATGCAACCGTGCCGCCGTTGTGATTGGCGTTCACTGGATGCGGAATCGTGATGATTATTCTCTCAGTGGTATCCGCTACATTGGGATTCGAGGAGACATTATATTCGGCGATTTGGATTGCGCCGTCGGTCTGCCTTGTATAGTAGACGAAGAATCTGCCGTTGTTCTTATAGAACGGGTGAAAAGCAAGCCCGAGCAATCCGCGTTCGCCGCCCGAGAGAACTCTGGCGGTGATATTGAGGAAGTCTGTAGCCGCGGTAGCTCCGGGCTGCAACACACGTATGTGGCCCGCTTGCTCGACCACAAAAAGGCGGTTGCTCCCGTCGTGAGCGTTTGTGACAAACACGGGATTCGTCAGCGTGGTGAGCAGGTTCTCTAGTTGCAGGCTGGCCGGGGCGGCCGGTTGGCTCTGTGTTGACGTGTTCGCCGCTGTCGATCCGGCCTGGATCAGAATCGATCCGGCCAAAAACAGAAACGTAAGAACGAAAAGGACTGTGGCTCTACGAATAGTCATGATATTCCCCTCTCCAAATCGGTTCATCTTTTAGATGGCATCCACCGGAAGCTAAGGGATGGGGGCTTAGCAAAAAGACTCCTGGCCGACAGATCCTCAATCAAGGAAACTTTCCTGATTGACGCAGATAGATGCACGGCCCTCTCGAGTGAGTCTTCCCATGTTGCCTATCGAGATAATAAACAACCCGCGTACTCTTCGCCACCGATACTAGTCTAAGGGAAGCGCGTCTATCTTTTTTTTCCGACAGCCTGTCTCTCGAGTGCGGCGTGACGCATACGCTCGAATTTCAAACGCTTGTGCACGTGCGGCACCCATTCTACGTTCCATTTTGTTTCAAAGTAAGAGCGGTTTTCATCAAACAATGGATTATATCTGCCGTCCTCGATCAGCTTCTTGAAAGCAGCTTGCCCGAAATGATGAACAAAAGCATCCGCCGCGCACATCACGCGGTACCCTTTCGCTTTCATTCGCTGGGCGTAATCATCATCCTCGAACATCCCTAACCCGAATTGCTCGTCGAGCGGCCCTATCTCGTCGTAGGTGTCGCGCTTAAAGGCCACGCAGAACATCGCAAGCATGTAGATATCAGCGGACTCACCGTCGTGCTCCCATACGTGGCGCGCGGCGAAGGCTTCCATCTCTCCCCACGTCTGGTAATCAACCTCGAGTTTCGCTTCATTGCCTACGAAGTTTGTCAGGGGGCCGATCATCCCGATCTCACCGTTTTCGAGATGGCGCAAAAGACGGCTCAGCCAGCCGGGTGGAACTATCGTGTCATTGTTGAGCAGCACTATGTAGTCACCGCTGCTTCGGGCTATGCCCTGGTTGTTGGCGCGCGCGAAGCCGTTGTTTCCGTCATTCAGGATTATGGAGATATTCGGGAACCGTGCGTTCATGTAGCGCAGATATGCGGGTGTGCCGTCCTTCGAAGCATTGTCAACGACTATGATTTCATAATTCGGATATTCCGTGTTGCGGATAAGGCTTTCGAGGCAAAGTTTGTTGAGTACGAGGTTATTGTAGGAAACTATGATTATGCTTACGCGAGGAGTAACCAGCGTAATCCCTGCCTCAATCGTCTTGTAGCGCTGCTTCCACGTATGCTGCTCGGCAAACTTGCGCCGTCGCGAAACCATCTCGCGGTTGTCCTCTTCAACCGCCGCATCCAGCTTGGCCACAAAATCATCGTTATCTCGAGCTATGTACAGATATTCACCGTAGTCCTCGACCTCGGATAGCGCGACCGAGACCACAGGCTTACCCGCGCTCAGGTACTCGTACAGCTTCACCGGGTCCGTCGCTTCGGTAATAGGGTTGATCTTGAAGGGAATCATGCATACATCGAAATGGTATAGGTACTGAGGCATCGTTTCGTACGGCTGTTGTCCGAGCAGACGGACGTTCGGGAGCGATTCCAGTTCAGAAACGTCCAGGTTGAACACGCCGCCAAGCAGAACAAAGGTGTACTCCGGCCGCGCCTTCGCGGCGTGTGTCATAAGTTCCAGGTCGAACCAGTCGGCGATCGCGCCGTAGTAGCCGATGACAGGGTGCTTGATCTCGGGCAGGATGCTGTTAGGGTGACAGTGCCCGTCATAGAATTCGATATCCACGCCGTTCCTGGCAAGCACCATCGTGCGCTCATAGGGTTCCCATTTTTCCCAGAGGCGCTGCGCGGTAACCACGAGAAGGTCACAGTCCTGAACGAGCCGCTGCTCCATGTCGAGGAGGTCGCGTTTGACGCCCGGAAAGTTCTCCCACTCGTCCATGCAGTCATAGATCGTTCGCCATCCCCAAAGCCGCTTTGCATCAAGAGCCACGCCCCCCCACGACGCTATCATCGTGTAGCCTATCGCATCGTTAATCCTATGAGTTCGGCGAAGCTCATCAAGGGAATCAAGAAGCGCTGCCTTGTTATCGCCGTCTATCACCTCGCCGTACACATCCGGGATGCGCAGCGCCGCGAGATGTACTTCATAAACGTTTTCTTTGATCCGTTTGACTGCCACGCGCGGAGCGGCATCAGGAGACAAGAACCGTGAAGTGCTTATGTAGAATATGCGATGACCGTGAGCCGCGAACTGGGACATGACCTGCTGAGGCCGCTGGTATCGAAACTCCCAGTCGATTATTGAAAAGCATATGACATCCTGGCGATGGAGCGGCTCGGCAGGCGGGCGCTTGTCGAGAATCGCCGCTATCTCTTCCTGGCGCAAGCGAGGAAGCAACGTTACAGACTCGTAGAAATCGAGTTTCTCGCCGGCTTCAAATACCTCGCGTGCCTCGATGCGCAGAGTATGGTGTTCTTCGATCCGCCCGGTCGCCGCTCCTTCCAGGGGTTGTTTTACGGTTGCCGTTTCCGCAAAGCTGACCGCGCTTTCGTCGAAAGTTATTTGAGTTGGAAGCGAAGAGAGAGCACGTTGTTCCACCAATGGTTCAAGTTCATAAGGAAACAGGTTAAGCGCCCGGTAGAGAGGCAGGAGGTAGCGGTATTTTATCTTACCGTAACGGCTGAGCAGCCTCCATCCGAGTGAACGCTTTATTCTGGCCAGCTCCAGGTCCGTCGCCGACAGGTGTTGCTGCAGATTCTGAATCGCCGCTTCGTCCTTTTCCAAACGCATCTTCAGGAAATTATTCGAGCCGGCCAGCCGCTGGTTTTTCTTCCCGCTTTCTTCAAGCTCGCCTCTCAGCCAGGCAATTCCCTCGTCCCGTTGCTTGATTATCTCCTCTTGCTTATCTGTTCGACCGGCATAGTGCCGCAATCTCTTATCATTCTCCGCCAGACGGGCCTCGAGCGACCTGGCCAGTTTCTGCTGGTGGGCAACTTCGGCTGATAAGCCGTCAGCACGTTCGCGGTAACGAGCCAGTTCGGCTGATAACGCGGCGGCTCGTTCTCGCTGGTCTGCCAGTTCGACTGATAACGCGGCGGCTCGTTCTCGCTGGTCTGCCAGTTCGGCTGATAACGCGGCGGCTCGTTCTCGCTGGTCTGCCAATTCGCCTGTGAGCGTCTCGAGAACAGACTCCCACTTAATCAGTTTGGCGGTTAGAGACTCATTCAATGCCGTCAGGGCCGCGCCTCTCTTGTTTGATTCTTCCAATTCAGTTTGAAGCCAGGCAATCGCTTCGTCCCTGACGCGAACGGTTTCTTCCGCGGTTGCCAGCTTCGATCGCAGCGTATCGGCTTCAACCTGCTGCGTCTTGAAAGCCTGCTCCCGCTGCTCGTGCTCGGTTAGCCTTGCCGAGATCCTTTCAACTGTCTCGTCCCGTGTCGCGATAGTCTTTTCCAGCTCAGTCAGGTGTGTTAATAGCCAACTGATTCCGCTCTCACGATCGCTGATGATCTTCTGTGTCTCGGCTAACTTCATCGAAAGCAGTTGGACCATCTGCTCTCCAACAACCGCCGGCGGCGCGGGAGCATTGCGCTCGCGGATTGACTCATCAGACGACGGTCGCCGGCGGTCTGTCGTACCGTCCGCCGCATTTCGCTTTAGAACCTCTATTACCGTCTGGGCACGCGCAAACCAGGAATTCTCCTTAGCCAGCGCGCGCACGCGTTTCTGAAAACCCTTATCGAGTCCTTTGGCCTTGACCGGGTCGAGTGATTGCGAGAACTCTTCGGCGGTTCGTGCGATTTGCACCTCAGGCATGCTCTCGCACTCCGGTATTGCCGTCGATAT
This sequence comes from Blastocatellia bacterium, assembly GCA_035607285.1. Lineage (GTDB taxonomy): Bacteria > Acidobacteriota > Blastocatellia > UBA7656 > UBA7656 > Onstottus_A. Next base: position 11,786 of record DATNBZ010000263.1, read on the forward strand.
GACAGGCTTGCCACCGGCAAAGTACTCATAAAGCTTGAGCGGCGATGCCGAAAGAGTGACATTGTTAATGACGAAGGGGATCAAGGCGACATCAAACAATCGCAGATACCCGGCCAGCGCTTCGTAGGGACGCGAACCAATGCAGCGCACATTTGCGTGATCGAGCAATCGCCTTCCGCGTTCCTGAAAGCTGTTGTCGTATGCGGAGCCGATCAATAGAAAATTCCAGTCGGGCCGGCTCCGGGCTAGCGATCCCACCAACTCATAATCGACCCAGTCGGCCAGAACACCGTAGTAGCCGGCAATCGGTTTGCCCTCTTTGAGAAGCGCAGCAATATCCGGATCGTTCGGAACGGCCGATGAATCATCGGCGAACCGCTCGGCCTCAACCGCGTTTGGAAGATATATCGCATCGGGTCGCAGATGGCTGATCTGCTCCACCAACCGGCGCGAGACGGTCGCAACCACGTCCGCCTCTCTCAACGCCCGCGAGTGCTTTTCTTCAAGCTCCGACACGTCGCCTGGAAACACTTCGATATCGTCGATCAGGTCGTAAACTATGCGTGCTGAATCCGGGTAGCTGTCGCTTAGCGCGTAGTTGTAGGTGAACGCCCAGATCACCGAGTCCGGTATGGCGTTCAGAAAAGCTTCAGGTCCAAAGAAGATGTATAGATTCGGCTCGATCTCCCTGAAACCTATCAACGCATCCCGAAGCGAAGTTGAATGATAGATGGAAACGTAGCCGAGCCGCGCAAACTGGCGCGCCAGATGATGCGGCCTCTGAACAAAGTCGCTGTCCCAGGCCATCGAGGGAAGAAAGATTACCGCGCCCTTGCTCTCACCAACGCGTCTTAGCAGCAATTGCTGTTGCCTCGACACTGCGTCGCCCAGAGAAGAACGTTCTTCTTGTGAAATCGATAAAGGATGAGAGAGCGGAGAAATCGGGGCGAGCACAACAGCTCTCGATCGTTGCTGCGCCGCGTCAGCAAACTCCGAGTTGCATTCGGAGACAGTCTCCCGGCTGGCAAGACGCGGCATTACCTCATCCCACAACTCTCTCTCTATCCACGAAGCTCCGAGATCAAACCCTAAGCTGGCCCTTTGAGAAACATTTTCGCTCGTGAAATCGATAGCCGAAACGATTGCTGCTTCCGGATTCTCATCTCTGCTTGATTTGATTACCGCGAGCGCGGTTTTGATATCGAACCGAGTAGCATCGACGACGACGACATCGGCGGACGCGGGCGCCCCTTCCGCGATGGTCCCGGCAGCCAATCGGAGGAAACTGCCAAAAGAGTCATCCGACAAACTCAGCAACGTGACCTCGCGCAATGAGGGATCGAGCTCAAGGACAGCAGGTCCCGATTCGCTTACCGCCACCACAAGGCTGGCGCGCCAGAAAGCTGTAGTGCGAATCACCGACCGCGCCTCTTCGTTTCCCGCCGGCAGAAGCAGCACAAGGCAAGGGTCGATGCGCGGCTTCGCTTTTTCGAAGACCTGCGCGGCGAGGGATTCGACGAGCTTTCCTTTCTCAGCCAACTGCTCAGTCAATTCTCTCGTTGCCTGTTCCCGCTCTTCGAGCCGCCGGGACAGCGAATCGAGTCGCGCAGCCTGCGACTCCGCGTTTCTTTTCAGCTTGTCCACCAACTTCTTGCGTTCGGATGAAAATGTCTCCGCGTTTGACGCGATAGCCGACCAATCCGCAAATAAGCCGAGAAGCCTGTCGACGGTCAACGCGGGAGTCAGCTTTCTGGCCTCCAGCTCCGCATTCTCAACGAGCTTCTCGCGAGCGCTTTGGTCCTGGAGCGCTTCGAGCACAAAATCACAGGCTCGATCAAGGTCCATCGAAGGATAGAGCCATCCGGTTTCACCGGGTCTTACAATATCGCGAAGCCCTACGACGTCTGAGGCAATCACCGGGCAACGCGACGCCATTGCTTCAAGCGCAGCCATTCCAAACGACTCTCCCCAGGAAGTAGATACCAGGCAACCACCTGAAGCTCCGACGAAGCTGTACAGTCGCGGCATGTCTTCGTAAGGGACCGCGGGCAACCACCGGAATGAATCCATCAAACCGGCGGTCTGAACGGCTTCCAACAGGTTCGACTCTTCGTGATTGTGCAAACCACCGACGATCCAGAATTCTGACTCAATTCTCTTGCGAACTCGCGCGGCAAGCTGAATGAACCCGCGCCAGTTCTTGAGTTCGTCCAGTCTGCCTACCCACATCACGATGTTTCGTTTCGCTGGTTTTGCTTCCAGAGCGGATTGGGGAGTTTGAAAGAATTCTTTCGGAGTAGAATTGGGCACTACTTCGATCGGCAACGGCCGCGCCAGGCGGAGCGCAATAAACTCCTTCTGTGATTGTGAAGGGACAAGGATTCCAGAGACACCGTCCAGCAAATCGCGGTCAAGCACCAAATCATAATAGGCCGAGTACGGAGTGTGAACTTCATAAGCGATTCTCGCCTCGGGAACCGCCCTGCGAGCGATAGGAATTATTTCAGGTGTGTCGATTGTCGAGATCCAATCAGGATTGAAGTCCCTGAGATACTTTTCTATCTCGGTTACGCTGGTGTGCACCGCAACCTGATCGCCCATCTTCTCAAAAATGGCTTCCCCGCCCCGTGACTCGGCGAGAAACAGCATCCGCGCCTGGATGCCGCGACGGCCCAGCTCTTTCAGCCGCGTCTGCATTACGACTTCAACGCCGCCCAGAGTCAGAAATTGATAAACGAACAGAATACGAGGAGGTCTCATCCGTGATTGGCTCCCTCGATTGCTACCCGCACCGGAGACTTCACCGCCGGGTCAGCTACGACTTTTAGTATTTCCGCCACTTGATCATTGAAACTCTTGCCCTCGGCGACTGTTTTTATTCGGGCGGCATCAATTGCCTTCATATCACCTTTCACTGATTCGCTGCCGGCAAAGACATGCTCCGCGTTCTTGACGATGTAATCGTGAGCGTCGAGAACTCCTTCTGCCCGCTCTTCAGACGCGTCCGGGAGATATACCGTCGCCCAGTTCATCGCGTGCGCGTGATTGATCAGCCGGAATGTATTCAGGTCCGCGGATCTCACCAGCACAACTCGCCGGCAGGAACGAGGAGTTGTGACGGACAGCACTTGATCCGACGAAGCATTCATTGCGGCTTCCGTTATGTGGAAACACTTCCCGCCGGAAATCGCGCGAGTTGCGGATTGTTCAGCGCCGCTAATGAGGATAGTTGGAATGTCACGCTCAGCCAGCGCCTTTACCAGGCCGGCGGTGCCATCTTTCGCGTAGCCCCGAGTATAAATCAGAATCAGATACCCGGTGGTTTCAGTTACCGTCCTCTCCAGAAACTCTGCCAAAGACTCGCCTTTTTTTGAATCCGCCATTTCAAACGACGGCGCGCGCCGAGGCTGCGGCTCTTCCGCAATAATGTCGATGACTTCTCGAATCTCGCTTGCTTCAAACTGCTTCGCGATCATCCGGTCCCGAACGCGAACGGCTTGCAGTCGCCCATAAAACGCCTCTCCGAACATATCACTCTGTTCATCGGGTGAAACTGCGCCTGCAATTTCGCCGTTCAGCAGCTCGCAAGCCAGATCGGCGTTTCTTTCAGACAATAGCCCCATCTCGACACCGGCCCTGCCAAAATCGCGCGACAACTCTTCGCGCCTCTCCCACACATCGTCGATCACAACTTTCAACCTCGAAAGGTCAGCCAAATCAACGCAAATTTCTTCGTGCCCGATTCGCCGAGCCAGGCTGCGAACTTTCGGGTCATAAGCAAGAGCAACGGCCGGAGTACCAGTCAAAATCGCAAACAGAATTGAATGCAAGCGCATTCCGATCAGTAAATCGCAGGCGCCAATAACTCCCGCGATTTCGTTCGGCGCATACCGGTTTCCAAGCACAAAAACCTCGCTGGCAGTTAGCTGCTCCCTGATCCGCGACAGCGGGCCGTCATCGTAGCCTTTATGAAAAGGGACCATAAGTATCTGCGCTTGTTTTGAATGAGCAAGTTCCGATATGGCGCCCGCAAGCGAGTGCTCCCACTCCGATTGCGTGATCTCGTAGTCCCAGGGGCGCGCGGTAACGGCTATTACAGGTCGCGCGCAATCTATTCCCTGCTCGCTCAGAATTTCCCGGGCCCTGCCTTCATCCGCGGGCCGCATGGAAAAAGCCGGGTCGGCTGTAACTTCGATTCCGTTCGATTCGATGCCCAGCTCTTCCAGTGATGATTTCGATTCGACATCACGAACGGTGATTTTGTCTGCCAGCGAGTGCGCAACCTTAACCATCTCTCGCCCGGCATCGGTGGTCAAAGGTCCTACTCCGACGCCATAAACCATGAAGGGCTTGTGGTAGAGATTCGCGAGCAGCGAGAACCCGCCGTAGTGTGCGAGGTCGGGGGCCCCATTCTCGAACAGATTCCAGGCATGAAAGCCGGAGTAGTCGAAAAATATTCCGCCGCCGCCCTGTATCACCATATCGGACTGCCGGACAGCCTGAGCGATCCCAGCCCAATCCCCCCACCAAACGGTTTCGACACCGAATTGGCGGCGTATGGTCTCGGTGTCTCCAGCTACCACGACCAGCCGGGCGTCCGGCATCCTTCTGCGAAGCTGATCGAGGATTGCGGTAAGAATGGCCTCATCCCCGGTGTTTCCCTGTCCATAGGAACCAGTAATAAGAATTCTTGCATGCCCCTTTTTCATCCCGGAAATCATAGCATAAGGAAGGCCGACGGCTCTCAACGGTGTGATTAAAAGCCGGACTCCCACGTAGTAACGAATTTATTCGTTCTGAGAATCCCAACGAATAAACTCGTTACTACGTGGGCTTTATCCGTTTGCAAGTCCCGCTTTTAATCACACCCGGCTCTCAATCATGTGTCAAGCGCAATTTTCGGCGGTGCCTTAATTTGGAGTGCGGCGGCAAGGTACTCCGCGACGCCGCTTTCCGTTCGCAATAGATTCAATCACTAGCCAAAGCGGCGTCGCGGAGTACCTTGCCGCCGCACTCCAAATTAAGGCACCGCCCAATTTTCCACTCGAGCGGAGCCTGTGTTACTCTTGAACGAACCATGCAGCCGTCAAATGAGCTCGATTACTTTGCTGATTTGGACGTCCTCCATGTGATGTTTTGGTACGAGAAGCGGACCTCGATTAGCAAAATCGTCGACAATCTCATGACCAATGCCAGACAGCTTCGTCACGCGGTAGTATCTTTCCCGGATTTCCAGCTTGATCTTGCTCCAATCCTAAACGAAACGCAGCCTAAGATTATTCATATGCATTATGGCGGAGAACATCCTCAATCTGAGTTCTTGAAACGATTATCTTACAAACCACGCATTGTGCACACCGTGCACACGCCTGCGCCCGTTCCCAGCATTTTCGCGGACATCGCGGACAGGATCGTGTGCATAGATGAATTCAGGCTGCGCATTAATCCGGGCGCAAAGAGTGTGTGGATTGAAAACTCAGTCGATGTTTCCGGGATTCCGAGGCACACGCCAAATCAAAATGGCATCTGTAATGCCCTGCGGTTTTCAGCCGATCAGATGCAGCCGGCATTGCTTGATTTGTTTGCGAAGCTGGATACGAAGATTTATTTCTACGGCGCCGACGAGTTTCTGGCTTTCAGTTCCGAACACAATAACTATCTTTGCGAATACGCCAAACAGTTTCCAAATATTGAATGCCTGCCGTATTGCCATGATCTCGAGCGCCGGATGATCGGGCACTCGTTCTTTACCTACTATGTGCAGAACAATAACAATCCCCTCTGGTGCCATGGGTTGAACGTAATGGAAGCGGTGAGTTTGGGACTGCCGGTTGTTACCTTAAAGAGGGGGCAGCTAGGACAACAATACATCGTGCATGGACACAATGGCTATTTCGCAAACAATGACGAAGAGTTCTTAGGTTACTGCAAACAGATTCTGGAAAACGCCGGCTTGTATCTCGAGCTATGCGCGAATGCCTCGCGGCACGCCGACGGAATTACGAATTCAATGCCTCAGAAGTATCAGGAAATGTACCTTAGCATCTTGTAGCAACTCACCCTCTTTCGGGCCGCAAGCGGGTTGAAACTTCGGTGGTGTCTCAGTTTGGACGTCCGACGAACTTCAGTTTGTCGCATTTCGGCGTGTTTCGACAAACTGAAGTTGGTCGGACATTCAAGCTGAGACACTGAAACTGCCTGGACATGAGACTTTCTTTTCGGTCGATGATATAACTTCCGCGATGGATGGTTCAGACGCGCCTACAGTGAGAACGAACGGGCGGATTAAGATACCGTCCGGCGTGCTATCCCACGGATTGATGTTTTTTCTTCTCGCCGCAATCTGTGTCTACGGCGCATTCTGGGGTGAGTTAGTTCCCGTAGGTAATGGCCTGGGGTGGGACGGGGTACGCTATGGCAACTGGGTTAAGAACTTTCACGTAAGCGAGATCGGTCCTTATTATGTGCAGAGACTTTTTCCAATCGCGGTGATTCACTACGCACTCGTTCTCCTCAAGCTTCCTCTCGTTGACGCGAATGTCATCGCTGCCTTTCGTATCTACAACCTTTTACTTATTTTGCTTTCCTGTGCGGTGTGGATTCTTGTTGCGAACCTCCTTGGGATCAGCACCAGAGGCAAGTGGCTGGGGTTTTTTGGTTTATTCGTAAACTTCGCCGTCCTAAAACAGGCTTTCTATTATCCCGTACTGACAGACATACCGGCGTTTGCGCTCGGACTTCTTGCGCTTTACTTCTTCTTGAAGAACAACGTCTGGGCGCTCTTTGTCGTCACGCTGCTGGCGGCATTCACCTGGCCGATGATTGTATGCACAGGCGTCTTGTTTTTGCTCTTTCCGCGCAACCCGCTCCAGGCGACAGGCGCCAAAGGCAGCATCTTCAGTATCATCATCGCCGGACTAGTCACCGTGACTTACTGTGCTTCCGCGGTCTACTTCTACTTCATACAAGGATGGACAACTCTGGGCTATGGTGAGGAAAAGGTAATCGATAATGTGGTCTATCTCAGCCTGGCATTGTCGATGCTCCTGCTGTTTCGCGCGATCCAGGCGCTGCTCGGGGGACTCTCCTTCCACTCTTTGCTCCCGGAGTTGAAGCTGAAAAGCTTCGAGCCTGTTCGAGTCATTCTTGCCGTTCTGATGATAGGAATACAGATTGTTTTCTTTCTTACACCTTCGGTACGAGTGGGTGACTCATCCGGGGAGGCGCACATTGCGACTATGCACCTGCTACTGTTGGCGGGAATCGCGCTCTTGTCGATAGCCAAACCTCTTATTACTTTTGTATCGCATGTAGTCTACTTCGGCCCGATTGTCATTCTGCTGGCCCTCAAGTGGAAGGCCTTCTCCGAAGAGATATGGAAATACGGCGTTGGCCTGGTCTCGGCCATTTTGCTTAGTGTCTTCGTCGGAATGGACCCCGAGTCGCGTCATTCGATCGGCGCTTTTCCCGTCTTCGTGCCGTTTCTGGTAAAGGCCACAGACCAATGCAGGTGGCGAAGCGAAATCTACTGGATCTTTGCCGCCACCGCGTTCTTCTTCTCCAAGGTCTGGTTCGATATTAATTCCGCATCGAAATCTGCAACGCCTCCGGGAGTCGATTTGCAATCATACTTCATGAATCACGGCTGTTATATGTCGGTCAATTCTTACTTGCTGCAAGGGCAAGTAATCCTGGTCGCGGTAGTGCTCTTTTACTATCTGCTGAGGCGGCAGCCTTCTACCAAAGCAACGGAAACGGTCAAATGAAGGTGTGCTGCAGAAGAATGGCGTGGTGTGATAAAAAGTGGGCCTTGCAACGGATCGCGCCCACGCAGTAACGAGTTTATTCGTTGGGATTTCAGAAACGAATAAATTCGTTACTACGTGGGAAGTCCGGCTTTTAATCACACCCAGGCTGGCCTGTCTCGGTAAGGGGCGGCGTTCCGCTCTAGTTCTTCGCGGCCATCACCCGCCAAAAACTCGGCCCATATCGCGCGAAGAAATCATCCTTCGCGCAGGCGTCGGCAGTTCTTAGATACTCCGATAGTCGCTTCTCAGTTTGCCCGCGAACAACTTCGGGCACTGTTGATAACCTTTCTTCCGCGCGTTGCCTGAGATTCACCAGATCAGCGCGGGTACTTTCAACGGTGCAGGAGTCAAACGTCTCGGGAAGCATCGAAAGCGATAATCCAAAACGATTGAATAAGGATTCGTACTGATCAAGCTCGAGGTAGAACTGTGTGTTGTATATTCCCTGTGGGCGCAAGGTCCTGTAATACAATTCCGCCTCTTGACGATCGAGCAGCGTTATTCCGAACAACAGGTAGTGCCCGTCTTCAAGAACGAACCTGGGATGATTGCGATTCGGTATCTCCAAATAGGCCGCGCCGCCGCGCCGCAGCAACAAGGAAATGTTTTCGACCAACGCGCTCGGGTCCTCCACGTGTTCAATCACATCATTGCACGTGATTATGTCGAAGCGATTAACCAACTCGACTAACTGCTCGATCCGCGTTGCATCCCGTTGAAGAATCCTTGCATCAAGTCCGGCGTCAGCCAGATTCGCTTTTCCTATTTCGATCAGCACCGGGTCAATCTCGATTCCCATCACGCTGGCGCCGCGTTCGGCAAATGCCACCAGGAAACCTCCATAAGCACAACCAATATCGAGATAAGAACAGCCGTCTATTTCTCGTTGCTTTTCTATCAGGCCGGCAGTTGTGCGCCCCCTCTCGTTGGTGCTGAGCGCATAGGTAACATACATTTCAACAACTGGAAGGTCAGCAATCCTCTCGTAGTATCGAGCTACCGCGCTGAAGAGTCTTTCATTTGTATCCGTGCGGAGATTCGCAAATCGAGCGATCAAGGGATTCGTCAGTTCGTCCATACCTTTTCCCATTGAGCAGCCTGCTCATCCCACGTCGGCACACTCTCAGCCGCATTACGGCGGATAAAATCGAAGGATGAGGGACTCGCAAAGTATTCGGCCAGGATTTCCTTCGCTTCGTCCAGGTTCGGCTGCTCACCTCTTGTGCCAACCAGGAAACCATTCCACCCGTGACTTATCAGTTCGGCGTTCGCTCCCTGCGCGGTGGCTATCACCAGCACACCGGACGCCAGGGCTTCGGAGGTGGCCAAAGAAAAGCCATCCAAATAATGAGTCAAGTAGAGCATCGCTCCGTACTGGCTCATTCGCGTCTCGACTTCGGCTTGCGGGATCGAGCCTCTGGCTACAGCCCACGGTGGAAAATGGTCCAGGGAAATCTCGGTTTGATCGTCTCCGTAAAGCGTCGCTCCACCGTACACGTCAAATAAGATCTCGGGATAGCGGCCCTTGAAACTATCGAGCACGAGCAGCGCGTTATTGAGTCCCTTAAAAGGATGGCTCGCGTAAACAAAACTATAAGGATTGCGCGGCGAGCCAAACAACCTTCGGCGCCTCTTGCCCGAAACACCTTCGCCTCTTATCACAACCACTTTTCTCGACGGATAGCCCCATTCATCGACTGCGCGCCTGGCCATGAACTGAGCGGGTGCGATGTAGTAATCGATCGCGTGGGTCTCGGGTGGTTCCATCTTCAGCGGCGCATTCATCCAGAAGAGCGCTTTGTCGCCGCGAATGCCCTCGATTCCCGGCACGCGAAAGTGACCAAGCGAGCCGGTTACGAAAACCATAGCATCGTAGTGACCCGCGGCGTTCTCAATCGGGATTGTCCTCACGCGTCGATCTTCGCCTTCCCTCACAAACGCGCCGGCGATCGTGACGCGGTAACCGCGACGTCCCCACGCTCGCGCAAGTTGCAGAATCGCGCTCTTTCCTCCGCCCATCGCGGCCTCTTCGATTCTCCCGGGCCATAGTTTGATATTTCGATCGGGGCAAACGATGACGACGGACTTGGGCATGGCGACGCCTATGCTACTGACGAACGCCGGAGTTTGTCTACCTTGAGTTGGCTTGAAGAAAACACGTAGTCGCGAATTCATTCGCGTACGTCATCCCAAGGATCTTATCGGCGATACCGCGCAGGACTTTAAGAGGGGAGGAAGGGAAATCACAGGGCCGAGCACGCACGAAGAACCTCGGGAGACTCTTCGCGCGTGCCCTTCTGTGATCAGTGACTACACTTACAGGTTAAACGCCCTCGAGAGGAACGCTGCCATCTGTGCTCGAATTACCGAATCGCTCGGACAATAGAACAAGTGATCCGGTGTACATCCCAACGTAATGTTCAACACTGCCATTCGATCTATGAAGCTGTAGAACACGTTTGCCGGGGGTACGTCATTGAATCGCTGGCTGCCCGGCGTTGGCGGGTTGAACTCGCCCAGGCCCCTGATGATGAACGCCGCCATCTGCTCTCTCGTCACCGGACTGGACGGGCAGTACATCGTGTTAGCCGGCGGGTTGCATCCCGTCGTAATTCCCAACGCTGCCAATCTGTCGATGAAGTCATAGAACGGATTTGCCGGCGGCACGTCAGTGAATCGCTGGCTGGCGGGAGTCGGCGGGCTGAACTCACCCAACGACCTGATGATGAATGCCGCCATCTGCTCGCGGGTCACCGGATCATTTGGACAGAAGTTGCTGCCGCCGCCACTGCATCCAACCGTTATCCCTCGCGCCGAAAGCCTCCCAATGTCGTCGTAGAACGGATCGTTTGACGGCACATCCAGGAACGCCGCCCCTTGATAAACAGTGTAGGTCTGGGAAGCAATCGTTATCGCGCCGGAGCGATTGGCGTTTGAGCTCGGGTTGATATCCACGGTGTAGGTAACCGAGCCACTGCCGGTGCCCGGACCGCCGTTAGTTATGTGAATCCATGGAGTCCCGGTCGAAGCGCTCCACGAAGGTCCACTCGGCCCGGTGACGTTCACTATGCCGCTTCCAACGGTGTTGCCGGGGAACGATTTGTAAGAAGTATCGAGGGTGAACACGGGAACCGAGACTTCCCACATGCCGCGCCCGTGAGTAGCGATGCGCAACACTCGCTTGACGTTTTGAATCGCAATATCGAAGACGGCCACGCGAGGGAGACCGGCGCCGTAAGGCGCCCAGTTCGCGCCGCTATCCTCCGAGGAAAAAACTCCTATGTCGGTTCCCGCAAAGAGACGCGATGCTTGTTGCGGGTCAACCGCGAAACCGTTAACGGGAACATCGGGAAGGATGTTGAGCCCTGTGCCGTTCATGGCCGTCAGCACCGGCGTAGTATTCAGGTTCGTCACTCGCCAAACGTGGGACTGTGCTGCTGCAGTGCCTCCCGCAAAGTTGCCCAGTGCAATGTACACGGTGTTCTTGTTGACTGGATCAAACACGAGACGCCCAACGTAAAAGTCGGGGATCACGCTTCCGACGCCAACAGGGTCCAGGCTCGTGAGCGTCGCAGAGCCTGTGGTCGTATACCAGATGGCGCCGTTGTTCAAACCCACGATGCGATAGTTGTCGTCGAGTTGCGAAATGCCGATAGCACTGAGCGCTACTCCACTTTGGATCGGCGCCTGACTGACCGTCACGTTGGCCGTTCCCTGCGTGTCTGAGCGCAGCAAACGGTCGGTGCCGATATACACGGTATTGTTCGGACTGCCCGGACCGAGCGCTGTTGGACAATAGAAGTTGACCGCCGTCGTAGTCGCGCTGCTACATGCAATTCCGTTGCTGGTGCTCGTCCCGGAGCAGCCGAGGAACGACCATGTGCCGAAGGCGCCCCCCGCCAGGCTGCGAGCATATCCTATCTGCGTATTCGCCTGGTTGAAGTAAGTGTGATACATCGTGCTGGGCGTGCTCTGGTCTATCATCGCGAACCCGCCGTCACCATCATCAGAATGGAGCCAGGTGGTTCCTCCGGTCAGAAGCATGTTGCTCCCGTTGTCCTGAGTGCCACCGATAGTGATGTCTTGATCAGTCGGATGGACGGCAACGCTCTGAAATTGCGTTGCCCTCATCGTGGAGTTGTTTAGAGTCGCGAACGTGTCGCCCCCATCGGTCGACTTCCACATGCCGCCATCATCGCCGCGATAAACGATGCTCGAGTTAGAAGGAGCGAACTTGATCACATGAGTATCTGCGTGCGTGATCGTTGAATGACTCGTGAAAGTGGTGGCTCCGCCATCGAGTGAAGTAGCCTGCTGCCTCGAGCAACTTCCACTTGCAACATTGCCACCCAGTACGAGCTTGTCCGTCGCGGTGGTAGCTCCCGGAAGGACGTCGAAACCGATGTTGTAGAAGCACTGGCCTCCGCAGAATCCACCGCCGCCGGCAAGTTTCGCCGACCAGGTCGCGCCCCCATCATCGGACCTCCGCAGAGCCCCGAACTGCGTCGAGGTATTACAAATCGTCGCTCCAGCGGGCACGTTGGAGGGTTCGCCGCTGGCGGCATAAATCACAGTCGTGCTTGCGCGAACGTAAGTCCGAAGTTCGCCTCGTCCATTGGACGTGGACGTCGAGGTTGTGACCAGCGTTTGAGTAAAAGTCGGCGATCCGCTCATCGCGTTTGTGGAGCGATAGATGCCGCCATCGCCTGACGTAACGGTGCCGTTGCTGAGGCCGTTCAACCATACAATCAGTTTGTTGCCGGTAGGGTCCTGAGGGTCGAGCACCATATCGTTGACGCTGCGATTGACGGTGCAAGGCAGATCCAGGCACAACCCCTGACCTGTATCGACAGTACTGACGGCGAGGCGCGTACCGGTAATCGCGGCCGGCGATCCGGTGACATTCGACAGTCTTACGAGCCCGCGCATTGCCAGGGGCGGAACGGTGTTACCAAATGGAGGATTGGCGCCCAGGCCAATCACACCTCCGGCAACGCCTACAAAAAGCGTATTGGGATCACCCGGCACTCTCAGGATCTTGCTAATGGAGCGGCCGGTAAAAAACCCGGTGCTGCGCGGGATACCGCCTGAGTCGTTGTAGTTTCTTATCGGGTTGATCGGCCCAACCAGATTCGCGGTAGTATTCACATTTTCAATCCGATAGAGTCCAACTCCGGCAAAGCTGTCAGCCGACCCATTCGCTTCACCTGTTCCAACCCAGAGCCAGCCATTTACCGGATCCAGATCGAGAGTGCCAACAGCAAGTGATTGTGCTTTGTCAAAGATAGGAGTCCACGTCGTGCCGCCATCAAGCGAGCGATAAACACCGCCCTGAGCCGCCCCAACATAAACCTTGTTTGGATCAGCCGGATCGATCGCGATCGCCGATATGCGGCCGCTGACATTTGCCCTGCTGCCCGATGTCTGACCCAACGGAATCGGATTCGGTCCCAGCTCAACCCACGAGAAGGCGTCCGGTTGATTCGAGCCTTTCGTGGCCTGCTCACGCGCAGCAATCTGACGGTCCATCATCTCAACTGCCCGTTGGCGCGCGGTTGGATCGAGCGGTTTGCTCGGGTCATTTCCACGACGGAGCGCAATGAACGCCTCCCTGGCTTTGATGTATTCGGTTTCGTCGAAAGGGCCGTGAACGCCCGGCGGTCGATCCGGATCATCACCTTCATCCATTATCAGTCCTGCTGCGGTAGGACCGAAAAACAAGCTGACCATCGCAACCAGTAGAAATAGCCTTGATTTGGCGTTCATGCTAAAACCTCTTTTTTGTTAGTAACGTTGAAAAAGACGGGCACAGAACTTTGATCGGATACTCGAGCGTTCTCAAGTCCGATGGAATCAGACCGACGCTTCCATCGATGCTTTTTGGGCTTCAAAGCCACTTTGGGACATAGTTCTCCGATGAAGAAGTCGTCGTTTCGTTGATTGGATATTTGGGCAACGACCAGATGACGCGCCTGGTCGAACAACTATTCATGCGCTCGGGACAAAAGATCGCGCGGTGCCTTAGTTTGGAGTGCGGCGGCAAGGTACTCCGCGACGCCGCTTTCCGTTCGCAATAGATTCAATCACTAGTCAAAGGGGCGTCGCGGAGTACCTTGCCGCCGCACTCCAAATTAGGGCACCGCCATAGATCGGTCAACACTCCGTCACGATCTTAGACAGAGCTCAAAGGGCCAGACCCCGCCTCAGGGTCTCGCCACACCGTCAGCGTTGCAGGTCATCTCTATGACCGTGTAATGCCTTTTTAGCCGGTCCAACTCGTCGCTCTGTCTCTGAAGAATCTCCTGGTAATCCGCGGGTGGGTTACCCCAGCAACCCTCGAGCCTGAAGAAGCGAATTTCCCTCCCCGCGGCATCGACGAGCCTTCCGTTCTTGCACGACGCCTTTAGCTGGATCAGCTTTTCCTCGACCGTCACCTTCTTAACTGCCTTACTCGACTCGACCAGCCGGCTTGTCACAACATCAGCCGGCTTAATTGACTCCGGAAGACAACCGCTGAATGACTGGGGCCGGTGTGTGACAAAACTCAACAAGAGAAGAGCGCCCAGGATCGAAACTCGTTGCATGATCGCGCCTCGTCACACGCGGCCTCCGAACTAGAGATTGAACGCTCGCACAAGAAACGCCGCCATCTGCGCGCGCGTGACTGAGAGACTCGGGCAGTAGTTTGGACCCCCGCATCCCTGGGTGATTCCCAATGCCCCCATCCGTTCGATGAAGTTATAGAATGGATTTGAAGGAGGCACGTCGGCAAAGCGCTGGCTTGCAGGCGTCGGCGGATTGAATTCGCCGAGCCCTCGAATAATGAACGCCGCCATTTGATCTCTCTTCACAGGGTCGGAAGGACAGTACAAAGGTGGAGCGGCCTGGCAGCCAACTGTGATACCCAACTCTGCCAATCGGTCGATGAAGTTGTAGAACACGTTGTCGGGCGGCACATCATTGAACCGCTGGCTTGCAGGTGTCGGAGGGTTGAACTCGCCCTTCGCTCTCATGATGAACGCTGCCATCTGCTCGCGAGGGACAAGATCATTTGGACAGTAGTTGCCATTGCCGCAGCCGACCGTGACGCCGCGCGCCGACAGTTTTTCGATCTCCTCATAGAAGAGACTGCCTACCGCGACGTCGTTATACTGCACTCCTTGATAAAGAGTGAAGAACTGATCGGCGGCAAATATGAAGCCGACGCGGTTGCTGCTCGTGGGGTTTGCGTCAACGCCGTAAAACACGGTTGTGCTGCCCGTTCCCTGGCCCGGCCCGTTGACATGAAGCCACGATTCGCTGCTGAAGACCGTCCACTCGCAACTGGGATCCGAGGTGTTAAGCGCGAAAGAAAAGTTGCCGCCGAGAGCGGTAACAGACAGGTAGGTTGGATCGAGCGAAAAGGTACAACCGCCGCCAAGCGGCGCTTCGACGTGCTGCCAGGTGTCGGCGTCAAGCCCGCGAACAAATAGCATCGTAAGCGGCCAGCCTTGCTGCCTGAGCTCTTCAACCTTTGCCACCGTTGTCAGGACAAATACGTCTTGACCCTTTCGCCCCTCCAACAGATTCACGCCTGTCGCTATCAGCGCTTCCAATCCCTGCTTGCGACCGACGGTAACTCGCGCCACCACTTGCTGGTCTGGCGACCAGGTCGCGGACGATTGTCGAGGTTGTCCCGCGCCAGTTGTCAGATTGGCGGCTGTTTGTGAGGATAACGTAATCAGGACCACCGCCAGGCTGGCGGCAATAAAGATTACGCGCATCAGTTCTTTACGCATACCTAGAACTCCCGTCTGCTTTGAATTTAGCCTTATTATCGAACAACCAATGCCCTTGGTCAATCAGCAATCGTCAGGACAGAGTGGGGCGGATGTGATTAAAAGCCGGACTTCCCACGTAGTAATGACCTGTATGGGCGGCCCTCCGTGGCCGCCCCTCTTCGGTCCAACGAGCGCCGTATGTAAAGAGGGGCGGCCACGGAGGGCCGCCCATACAAGTCGTTTCTACGTAGGCTAAAGGCCGTCGTCGACAACAATAGCCGGCGACGGCCCTATTCACATTCAATCTCTTCCGCGCGCGCGTTCCGGCGTAAGCCTGAAAACTCGCGCAGTCGAAGCTATCTTCTGCTTACAGGTCGAACGCCCGCACGAGGAACGCCGCCATCTGCGCTCGCGTAACCGGATCGCTCGGGCAGTAGAACAAGTGATCCGGAGTACAACCGAGCGTGATGTTCAACACAGCCATTCGGTCGATGAAGTTGTAGAACACGTTCGCCGGCGGCACATCATTGAATCGCTGGCTGGCCGGTGTCGGCGGGCTGAATTCTCCAAGCCCTCTGAGGATGAACGCCGACATCTGCTCTCGCGTCACCGCGCTCCCGGGACAGTACATCGTGTTGCTCGGCGGGTTGCATCCGACGGTAATCCCCAATACAGCCAATCGATCAATAAAATCGTAGAACACATTGGCCGGAGGCACATCTGTGAATCGCTGGCTCGCGGGTGTCGGAGGATTGAACTCGCCTTTCGCGCGCAGGATGAACGCCGACATCTGCTCGCGCAGAACGCTGTCGTTCGGACAGTAGTTCCCGCCCCCGCAGCCAAGAGTTACACCTCGGGCCGATAGCTGGCCGATCACGGTGTAGAACAGATCATTCGACGGCACATCAAGGAAGTTGATACCCTGATACACCGTGTAGGTTTGCCCGGCTATCGTAATCGTGTTGCTCCGAATGGACGGGCCGGGGTTCGCGTCTACGGTGTACATAAGCGTTCCGTTGCCGGTTCCCGGAGTTCCCGAAGTGATGTGTATGTACGTCGCAGCAGTGCTCGCCGTCCACGGGCAAGCGGCATCCGAGGCGATGACGTTCACCGAACCGGATCCACCATTGCCCGGGAAGCTCTCATGATTTCGGCTGAGCGTGAACATGCAGCCACTATCCTGAGAGACCGTGAACGTGATGCCGGCAATCGTCATCGTGCCCATGCGAGCAGGCCCGGCATTGGCCGCGACGGTGTAGTTGACCGTGCCATTCCCGGAGCCACTCGAACCCATCGTGATCGTGATGAACGCGTCATTGCTCACCGCAGTCCAGGTGCAACCGTTTCCTGTTATTACGTTGACCGAGTCCATTCCCCCGGTACTCACGAAGTGCTGACTCAGCGAGCTCAGGTTGAACGCACACGCTGCATCCTGTGTCACTGTAAACGTGATCCCTGCGATCGTCATCGAGCCCGTGCGCATTGGACCAGTATTAGCGGTGACGTGATAACCAACCGTACCGTTTCCTGATCCGGGCGTGCCCGAATCAATTATGATGAACGCGTCGTTGCTAACCGCAGTCCAGCCGCAACTGGTCGTCTGTGACACGTTGACGGAATTACTGCCTCCGGGAGCGGTAAAGTTCTGACTCGTCGGGGTGAGCATGAACGTGCAGCCCGAATCCTGAGTAACGTTGAACGTGATTCCAGCGATCGTCATCGTGCCCATTCGAGCGGGGCCGGTATTGGCGGCAACCGTATAGTTGACTGTGCCGTTCCCTGAGCCCGGCGTCCCCGAGTTAACAGTGATAAATGCGTTGTTGCTAACCGCGGTCCAGGCGCAGCCCGTTACTGATGTCACGTTGACCGAGTTCATACCTCCGGCTGCTACAAAGTTCTGGCTCGTCGGGGTGAGCATGAACGTGCAGCCCGAGTTCTGAGTAACGGTGAACGTGATCCCCGCAATCGTCATCGTCCCCATTCGAGCCGGACCAGTATTAGCAGCAACCGTATACCCAACCGTTCCGTTTCCTGAGCCGGGCGTTCCGGAATTGATCGTGATGAACGCGTCGTTGCTGACAGCAGTCCACATGCAGCCTGCCGCTGTTGTCACATTGACGGAGTCCATACCTCCGGCAGCAACAAAGTTCTGACTCGTCGAGCTGAGCATGAAGCTGCAGCCTGAGTTCTGAGTCACCGTGAAGGTCAGCCCTCCGATTGTGATTGTTCCCATGCGAGCGGGACCAGTGTTCGCGGCAACTGAATAATTGACGGTGCCGTTGCCCGGGTGCCCACCGCCTGAAGGTGCAGTCACGGAATCGATCGTTATGAACGCGTTGTTGCTCATAGGAGTCCAGCTACAACCGCCATCCGCGGTAACCATGAAGCTGTTGGATCCGCCGGCGCTTGTGAAATTCTGGCTGGTAGGAGTCGTCGAGATTGGGCAAGGCTCCGCGCTGGGCTCGGCCAGGGTCCAATCCGAGAACGACGTCACTCCGGTAATCGTGGCGGTGTTTGCCGTCGTGTCGACGCTGCCGCCCGGCATCGAGAAGCTGCCGTTGTATTTGAATATGACGAAGTTGCCTTCGGTGGCAGTCCCCGGCACGTCCGGCGGGTCGAGGTAGCTGAATGTCAGGTCTGCAGTTACTCCTGTAGCCGCGAGCGTCCAGTATCTCGACAGCGCCTTCGCCGGCACCGCAAAATTCGGCTGCGCTCCTTGAACGGCTTTGGTTGTGAAGTCGGCAGGGAAAGTCCCCGCGGTAACGTTGACCGTTACGGGCGAGAACCCGTTGGCCGTTCCTACCTCGAAGCTCTTGCTGCCGGTGGCGCAGTAGGTCTTCTTCAAATTGCCGATCACGTAGTTCGAAGCCCCGCCTCCGGACACCGTAGCATTGCAGCCAATCGCAAGCGTGTTGGCGCCAGTGCTGAGTTTGCCGTTCAGGTAAATAACATTCGTAATCGAGACGTTGCCCGCGAGCGAATCACCGTCGGCAGTCAGCGCGTTGTAGAAGGTACCGGCAGGAATCGTCCCGGCGACCGCTTGCACGAGTTCATCCGCGCCGATGTCCGGATTGCTGGCGGGTCGAGGGTCGTTGTCAGCATCAGTGGTCACGCCTGTTCCGGTTCCATTGCCTGCTGAAAGCGCCGGGCTGGTCGGTTGGAGGTGGAAATCGGGCGCTGCGATAAAGAGTGGGTCTGCCGAAATAGAGCCGGCATCTTGAGCGGTTGCTGTTTGCCATGCCGCCAGCGTGGCGTGGAAGGTGCCGCTCGGCGTGTTGCCGACGCAGCCGACGCGTGCTTGCGTGTTTGCTGCGGGCGCAAACCAATCATTGAAATTCGATCCACCGGTTCCCCACGCAAAACCGGCGGGAATGTTGATCGCCGCGTGCAACAGCGACGCGGTGTTCGAGCTGATATCCATGACTGAGATGTTATCTCGCAGGTTGAGATTGAGAACACCGGTGCTGATAACGGAGATTCCGAACGTCCCGCGATCAGCCGAAGTTGCCGCTCCCGGATCGATATCGCCGGTCAGGTAGATGCTGTTATAGGCGACCTTGTCGCCATTACCATTTGAGATTCCAATACCCACGCCCTGGTCAGGCGACGTACCGTTCGCCACTATGTTGTAAATCACGTTGTTGGCAATGGTGTTATTGGTTGCGCCGGTGTTGGTCGCATTGACGACAATACCAACTGCTGAGAACGTGGCCTGGTCGGATATGTCGTGAATTCGGTTGCCGCTTACGTTGCAGTTTGTCGCGGGAACAGTTGTGCCTGCCGAAGTGCTGGACCAACTGCCGCTCGTGCCCCCGATCTCGATACCAACTCGGTCGCGGCCGCTGCCGGCGCCGGCGGTGGTTGCGTCGCCGACGAAACGGACTTCATTGCCGGTGATGTTGGCGGCGTTCTCGTTGAAGAACAGAATACCGCACGTTCCGATTTCATCTGTTCCGAACGACGCCGGCCCAATTTGATTATTGGAAATCGTCGTGTTCTGGTTCATGTTAGCGGTAAGCCCGCCAAGCGACGCGATACCTACGCTGGCCTTCTTGATAAGGTTGTTGCTGTAGGTATCGTTATCATTGTCGGTCCCGCCCGTCAGAATCGCCGCGCTCGAAGACGAGATAATCCCAAATGTGAAATTCGTACCTGCGCTCTGGTCCGCGCCTGCCGAAAGCACACAGTTCTTAATCGTGTTGTTCTGAGCGCCGTTAGTCGCGCTCGCAACCCAGATTACAGCGGTGCTTGCCGCCGGGTTGATGTTCGAGATGGTCAAGCTACGGTCCGTGCCGCCGCTCAACGAGCCATCTAACATGAAGCGGTCGGCATCATTGATCTTGATGACGGAGATGGCGGTTGCCGTGCTGGTTATGCTGCGCGCCGCGCCGCTCGGTTTGACGGTTACGGTGTAATTTCCTGCGCCCTCTTCAGTCCACTGATTCAACGCCACCGAACCCGTCTCGCCGGTAAGATCCGAGGTGAGATTAACAGTGACGTTGCTTGTCAAAACCCCGCTGTTGATCTGCGCAAAGAGCCCGCCGGCATTGGTCAGAGAGGTAATCGTCTCGCCCGTTCCAACGTTCACTGAAGACGCAAACGGCGCGAGAATCATGTATGAGTTTGGCGTCGCCGGCGGCGTCGATACGTTGTTGACATCCGTAGCGACCACGCCTCCAGGATTCGAGCTGATGTTTCCCGCCGCGTCCTGCGCGATGACGAAGTAAGAAATCACATCGCCCGCGGTGACGCCTCCGACATCCGTAACCACGATGGGAAACATCCACGTGCCGTTGGTGACTGTTCCCGACGAGAGACTCCCGGCGCGAGATACGTAGGCGCCAGCGTTCTTACGATAATAGATCCGTGGTGCAAGTCCCCCGGTCGCCACTCCTGATGCATCAGCGATCGTGGCAGTGAGCATTCGGTCAGTCGTAAACGTAGTATTTGGGAGCGGCGTGTAAGCGATCGCCGGCGGTGTGATGTCCAGTGGCACACCGTCGAATTCGTCCGCGCCGATGTCCGGCGCCAGCGCGCCGCCATTGACCGAGCCCGCAGGTCCCGGACGGGTTTGCATATCATAGTCTATGGTTAACCCGGCGATGGCAGTTCCGCCCGACTCGATAGCGGTCGGCGTTAAGCCGAAGTTCAGGTGCAAGTCGCCGGTCGCGGGTGCAGTGAAGGTCACAGTCACACCCGACAGGCTGCTGCCATCGCTGGCTGAGGCAGTCTTCCAGTTGGCAAAAGTTTCGTCGGTCGCCAGGCCCCATATTCCCACCGT
Organism: Blastocatellia bacterium; assembly: GCA_035607285.1. Lineage (GTDB taxonomy): Bacteria > Acidobacteriota > Blastocatellia > UBA7656 > UBA7656 > Onstottus_A. The sequence goes on from DATNBZ010000263.1 coordinate 32,635, forward strand.
GGCAGCCGAAGCGCTATTCAGCACGTTGAAGTTTGAAGCGTTCGTGCCCCAGCCAGTCGCCGGAACAGTATTCACATTGCCGATAGCGTAGTGCTTGCCGGTGCCACCGGTGCGAGTGTTGTTAAGGATGTTGTTCCGGACATCGACCACCGTCGTTATTGCCGATCCGGCGGAGTTGTCTCCGCGCAGGAAGCCATGGCTTGGCAGCGCTCCGGCGCCGGCGGCTCCCGCAATGTGCACAGAATTGTAGTAGGCAAAAACACCAGCGGTGACAAAACTGTTCATCAATCCTTCAAACTGCGTATTGGTGGTTTGCGACGTTCCGAGGGAGATCATGTTGTTTGAGAATGTGCCGCCCAACCCGAGCGCCGCGCGGATCAGAATACCAATCGCCATCGGCGGCGCGGTTGCGGTCGTTCCGGTCGAAGCATTTCTAAGATCGTAGATTTTGTTCTTGGTGACCGTTCCGTTAGTCGGATTCGAGTAACCGATCCCGGTCACAACGGTAGCGACCGCTGTGGCGTTGGTGGCGGAGACCGTAAAGATGGTGTTCTGGTCAAGTGACGCGCCGAGCGCCGCTGCGCCCGTTTGAAGAATCCCCTGTACCGCCGTGCCGCCTCCCGCTACGGTTGTGTTCGTGCTGGCGCTGGCTATGTCGTGAATGGTGTTGGACGAAATCGTAGCTGGCCCGGTGCTTGAGTTAGAGATGCCCCGGGCAACTGCTGTTGTTCCGGTGCCCGCCCCGCTGAAGTTGGCAATTATGTTATTCGAGATTGTAGTCGGAGACACAACTCCTGCCGGCGCCGTGCCGGTCTGGATGTTGATGCCATTGAGCAAAGTACTGATGGCCGCGACCGTCGGCGAACTCATGCTCAAGGCGGTTGCGTTGCTCCCAATGGTGTTACCTGAGATGGTCGGCTGACCTTGCGAGATCTGAATCCCGGCGATGGTGCCTGAACCGTTGGCGGTGAATCCGCCGATCGTGTTGTTTGAGATGTTGATTGCCGCAACACTCGCGTTTGTATGAACCGTGATACCCGCGTTTAATGCGAGAGTCGTGGTTGGCGTGGTGGTAATCGAACCGGTTGTTGTTCCGCTGCCGATTGTGTTCCCTGTCACCGTCCCGATATTGACGTTGCCTTGCAGGACGTTGATCCCGCTAAAAATGCCGTTGGTAGTCGTCGCGCCGCTTGATGTAGCAAGCGAGAATCCGGCGATCGTGTTGTTCTGAACGCTGGTCGGTTCGGCGCTGACATTGAGGTTGATGCCAATGAAACGCGTCGCAATGGTGCCGGCCATCGTATAGATCCCGGTCCCGGCTGATGACGCAAATCCAATTGTGTTTCCACTAATGCTATAGCCGAAGCCGGAATTGGTTGAGCCAGTGTTTGCACCAATGCTTATCCCGGCGTGGATATTACCTGTCGTGTAAGTGCGCGTTGGGGTTTGAAAGAGCTTGTTGTTCGAGATCGTCCACCTGATATTGCCAAGGTTACCGGAGGCGGACGACAGCAGTATCCCGTTGGTGACGGTGCCGGCGCTGAAGTACTCGTGAATCAAATTATTCGAGATCGTGTTGTTGCTGTTGGGGAGTCCGGCGGTGCCCAGGGAGAAGATCCCATTGACCGGAGTCGTCGCGCCATCCTTGATGTCGCAGTTGTCGATCAGGTTATTGCTGTTGCCGTAAGTTCCAGTCGTCGTGCTGAAGACAATATCGCCGCCGGTCGTCGAAGTGTTTACACCTTGAACGGCCGCAAACTGGACCGTGTTATTCCGCGCATCATTGATGAACTGAATCGGCACGCCCGCGGTCGAAGTATTCGCGATCGTCAGTTGCGATCCCCCAGCGCCGCCGGCCCTTCCGTCAATGGTCAAATAGGAAGCACCGTTCAGATTAAGGGTCTGCGTGCCGGCGCTCGTGATACTCAACGCCGTCGCGCCGGTCGTCGGGCGAAGCGTAATCGTGTTCGATGGAGAACCGAGCGTGTTGATGACAAGGGGGAATGTTTCGGCCGTGCTGAGGTAGGTCGCCTGAAGTTCGAGGATGACATTGCCGGCGAGACCGTTTGTGTTGATGTCGGTCACGGCTGCGCCAATCGACAAATAGGTTCCGGTTGGACCGATTGTCCTCGTACCGCTAACCGTTCCGGTCGTAGTCCCCTGGCTGTCGGGCCGGCCCGGTCTGGACGCGGGATTCGAGCTCAGACTGCCTTCAGTAACCGCGAATACTTTCCAGAAATAAGTGGTATTCGAGGCCAGCCCACCCTCAACCGAGGAGGCCGAGTTAGCCGCCAATTGCCTGACAAATTCATAAGTGACACCGTCAAGTGAACGATAGACAACGTAGCCAACTTCATTGGTCGCATTGTCCGTCCAGTTGAGCGTCATAGTGTTCAGCCCAACCGCGGTATACGACAGCGGACTCGGATCAGCAGGTACGTTAGGCGTAAAGGTGTATTTGGTCCCGCTCGCAATTGCGCCGGTATTCGTATTATTGGCGGTGCCGTAGGCGGCCGTTGGTCCGCTGGTCGTCAAGCTGACGAATTGCGTCGCCGAGCTTCCAAACCCGACCGAGTATCCGCTGTTCGTGGCATTGGCGCCGACGCCTGCGCCGTAAACGAATTCAATCTTTCCCGTCGATTCATAGAGCCATGCCTGGAAGGTGCCGGCCCCTGAGTTCGCCGCTCCGACACGCGGGATCTGCATATTCTGCCATTCGACAACCAACTTGCGATTGGGAGCAGTGCCGACCAATTTGTAATGCACCTTGCCAGTGTTGCCTATCCACAGATCGTCCCAGTAGGGCGCGATCTGAGGGACGTTCGTCGCGCTTGCCAGATCGTTCGTGAACGCAGTTGTAACAGGAGTCTGCCCAAGTTTCATCAACCCATTCGCGTTGACGGAGAAGAAAATCTGTCGCACGCCGTCAAACCAGAAATCAAACCCGACAGGTGCGATCGAGGATGCTGCATCATCCAGATCCGGAGTGAGCAGCATCGTAGTGCCGCTCGACATATCCTCGAGCGAAGCGCCGCTCGAACTGGTGAACGCATAGGTGCCCGCGGTGATGACATTCGGATTCGGGGCCGCGGTTGAACCATCGCCTGCCTCCTCCTTCTTCTCCGCCGGCTGGCCGGGTTCCATACCCTCAGCGAAATCATAAGCGGGGGTTTTGCCCGGACCTTGCTGTTGCATGGACGCTCTGGCTGTCCAGAGGCCGGCTATCGGACCGGCGAGCATCGTGCCGACAACAAGAATTAAGGCGATTAAGCTTACACTGAGAATGGGCGTAGAGACGGGGAGAGACTTCTTCATTGGGGGCTCCTTTGATACGGGTTCCGAAACAGCGGGAACCTGGTCCCGCCGGCTTCAATAAGATTACGCGCTCCTGTCCACACAACGAGCGCACCTGGGTTTTTCATTGCCTTGCGAAAGCGAGGCTGCTCACAAAGCCATTCCTTGACCTGCCTCCTTCGACCGGCTAGTGAGATCACGCTCGGCTTAGGCAGAGACGGGTACCAATCCACTCTAAGTTTTCCGCGATTGAGCTTGGGCCAAAACAGCTTGAACTTACCGACTACCCGTCAGCCAGAATGGTTCGTCAGTGCGCGGCGTTTATATCAAGCGACGGCCTCGCAGGTCAAGGAGTTTTCGTCACTCTCCCGGCTGATGGTCATCGGCGCTAATTGCCAGGCGGCAACGGTAGAATCGACAACCTGCGCGATCCGCTAATCGCCGACGGGGAGCGTGGTGGGAACTTTTCGACTGGGCCAACGGCTGACCACCGTCTGCCGGTAGCAAATCACCAAAGGTCTTGCGAGCACAAATCCTCGTAGGTTTCGCGGCGGCGCGCCAGCTTGACCTCGCCGGATTCGGCAATCATCACCGCCGCCGGCATCGGGCGCCCGTTGTACTGCGAGGCCTGATCCAGCGTATAAGCGCCCGCGTTCAACAGCGCGAGCAGATCGCCGACGCCCGTTCCCGCGGGCAACAAGCGATGGTCAGGAAGTCTCGCGCCGCGCTCGAGATCGAAATAAACGTCTCCCGAATCGCAGAGCGGCCCGGCTACCTTAAAAGGAATCGTGTGAGGCTCTTCCGCGCGCGAGGCCGAGATCAAGTGGTAGTACCATTTGTACATCGCCATCGAAAGCGCCAGCGAGTAACCCGCATCCGTCAGCAGCCAGGTATCCCCAGTCTCCGGCCTGTGCTTCATATTACACACTCGAGTAAGCAACACTCCCGTATCGCCGACAATGCGCCGGCCGGGCTCGAACACGATGGTCAGGTCTTCCAGAAGCCGCTCGTCGTCCTGCACGCAGGCTTCTTCGAGCGCGCCTTTCAGCACCTGTTCCGGGTCCAGTTCTGCCTTGAGCATCAGCCTTTCGCGCTGATCGATCTCCTCGGCCATCGGAGTATCGGAAAGATAGTTGACCGGGAGTCCGCCGCCGATGTTTATATGGCTCAAACGATGACCGGTCTTCTTATGGAGGCTCACGAGGAGCTTCCACATCTCAGCGAAAGCCAGGGCGAACGGCTGGGCGTCGGGCGTCTGCGAGCCAACGTGGATGTGCGCCCCCGCGAGGTTGATCGCGTCGCCTGCTTCGAGCGCGCGCTTGAAGGCTTCGTCGATCTGCGACGGAGACAATCCAAACTTCGAGGACAGCAAGCCGGTCTGAAGTCCGATATGCGACCGCGTTATGATCTCGGGCACGATCCGGATCGCGACGTTTGCCCGCTTGCCGATCGAGCGCGCGATTCGCGTGGTTTGTTCGAGCTCGTAAAGCGAATCGATGTTGATCGCGAGGATGCCGTACTCGATCGCGTCGCGGATTTCCTGATCGGTTTTGGAAACGCCGTTGAAGACTATTTGATCCGGGCGAAAGCCGATCGTTTTCGCCTTGAACAGCTCGCCGCCCGAATTGACTTCGATGTCCCCGCCCGCGCGGCGCACTGCGTCGAGCACCGACATATTCGAATTGGCCTTGGAGGCGTAGCAGATCTTTACTCGCGGATGAACGGTCTCGACAGCAGCGCGGAGGTTGTGAATGTTACTGACAATTCGTTTCTCAGAGAACGCATAAAGCGGCGTGCCGTGTTGTTCGGCAAGGAGGACGGCGTCGACGCCATCGACGGTCAGGTGACCGGCTCGCGTTTCGAGATGGCCTGGTACGCGCCATGAATGAGGCCCGCCGCGTTCTTCGATCGATGTCATCGCGAGCGTCAACCTTCGGCGGTAGTTGGATCTATGATCGATTTTATCTCGGAGATTCGGTTAGCGGGGAAACCGCCTTGTTGGGCATGCTCGCGGATCATCTCCTCGCTGGGCGCGATGTAGACACAGTAGATCTTGTCGCCGGTCACATAGCTTTGCAGCCATTGGATGCTCGGCCCCATTTGCCTCAGCACCCCGCAGGAAGTTTGAGATACCGCCTGTAGTTCCTGCGGCGACATATTGCCGGCGCCTGGAATCTCACGCTCGATTACATACTTTGGCATGTCGGTCCCCCTTGTCGAATGATTGCGCGCCATAAGGCGCTTCTCACTTTTAAACCATAGCGCGGCATTTCAGCGCAAGTAGCTCGCGGCAGGTCGGGCATTGGAACGATTGATTAGCTTGACCCTCGTTAGAAGAAATTCAATTGATCACTCTTCGTGCGGTGCGCTTGTCAGGCGGCGATGCCGGCTGCGGGATGCGAGGACCGGCAGGCTGCGGTTGAGGCGTGATTTGCGACGGCTGGCCCGGGGCAGTCGCCCGATTTGCGTGAGCAATCTGATACTGGCGGGTCGCGATGTTGTCTATGAACGCGACCAGTCGCTGAAACAGCTCGTCGCTTTCGTCTTCGGTGAGATCGTTTCTCGATTTCTCGTTGGCGTACCCGTTCGAAGTGAGCTCGAGTCTCGGGTCATGAGTCAACAACTGAATCAGCAGATTCGAAACCGCAAAGCGCACAGAACGGGCGACGCCGGTCGAAACCCTGGGCTCGAGCCCCAGGACTGAGCGTGCGATCGGCGACAGCTCTGACGTATCGCCGTCGCTCGTTGTTTCGATTTCGCTTTCCGCGCGACGCACGACCAGCATTTTACTTTTCGACGGATCGTATCCCTGAGAGGCGTTGATTATTCCGAGCGTGGCAGGCAGGAACAACGGGTCGCCCGGATGCGGGTTGAGAGTCTTGTATATTTCCGGGCGAAACAATCGTCCGGAATTGCACGCGCCGATGACGCACAGGCGGACGCCTATCTTATCGAGCTTCTCTTGTAAAGCACCGACCGAGATGTAAGAGCGCGCCGCCCGGAGTGCGGGTCCGCTCTGGAGTTTCAATCCGTTTCCGTTCGTCCCGTGAGTCTCGAGGATGATCGTGTCGATTGGGTCTTCCGGATGCCAGTAATTGCGGGCGTCAATCTGATTGAGGGCCTTTAGCCAGCTCGCGTCCTGAATGTAAAGGAAGCCCAGCTTCTCGTAAAACTCGCGATTGCCGGGCTGGGCGAAATCGGGGCTGAAAATAACGGCCTTGTGCTTGCCGATGTCGGACAGACGTTCGATCTGAACATCAGCGGGCCATGCCTCGGGAATTGGATCGGACTTCTTCGCCGCGTTCTCGATAAGACTCTTGTCGTTGGAGACGGCCGGCTGTTGCGCCAGCGCGATCCCGGAGCAAGCAATCGACAACCCGAGGAGCGTGATCAACGGCAACTTGCGTAAACTTCTCATATCTTTTTACTGCGCTCTCGTTACTCGTTACTCAGAATTCCAATCGCTCTTTGGCGCCGTTATTATAACCCAAACCGGTTCTCGATTCTCTGGTTTAGTTTGCGCGTCGGTTTACAACGGGGGTGATTAAAAGCCGGACTTCCCACGTAGTAACGAATTTATTCGTTTCCGAAATCCCAACGAATAAATTCGTTACTACGTGGGCGTTATCACGTTGAAAGTCACTCTTAATCACACCCGCCCTCTACAACGAAACAGGGCCGGCTAAACTTCGACCGGCCCTGTTCAACTGCAGATTACTGCTTCGACGAACTTACGCCTTCTTGTGATGCTTGCGGTGTTTGCGGTGCTTCTTGCCCGAAGCCTTCATTTCGCCGCCTTTGTTGGAAGCAGCAGCGCCACCCGCGTCCGCGGACTTCTTAGCAGCAGCCGGCTTCGCAGCCGGCTTCGCAGCAGGCTTCGCTTTGTTTGAATTCTGAGCCGCGAATACGGACCCGGCTCCGAGAGCGATCACCATCAGGCTTGATAATACTAGTCTCTTCATTTCTGGATCCTCCGTTTGATTTTTCTTCCAACGTGTTTGATACGATTTGACCCGCGAGACACTCCGCTGATCAAGACCAGGAACTCGAGCGATCGGTTCGCTCGCCCGACAGGGCGCCACATTATGGAGCAACCTGTGTGCCCAGTTCAAGAGGCAAATACCTGCGCGGTGAACCGCAACTTATCGCGTGATTTCAATGCGTGGAGGTCCCGATAATTGATCTCGAACTCTTTTCCTATGTGGCCGTTTTGTCCGAGCCCGCAAAACAGCCACAGCGAATTCCGGCGTCGCGGCGCTGGCCGATGGTATAGCCAATACCGAAAACGAAGGTGCCTCGCAATCTGGTAGTGGGGTGATAGTGTGTTGCTCCCTCACATTCGGGTTTCTCCTCTGCGTCCTCGGCGTCCTCTGCGGTTGATTCCGAGCCACTGAGCAGGAGAAACCGCGGAGGACGCAGAGGACGCAGAGGACTGCTTGCTGGCAACACGCTAATACCCCAATACCCGCAAGCCCTAAAGCACCGCCGTTTCCTCGAAGGCGTTCCCTTCGGCAAACCTCTCCGCTCTGAGCATCTGGGAATCGGTAAAGCTTGACGTGCCATCGAGAATCAAGTCCGAAACTATTCTGCCAGTCGCCGGCGAGTGCATCACACCGTGCCCGCTGAAACCGTTCGCCAGGAACATTCCGTCAACTCCAGGAGCCCGGCCGATGATCGCGTGATGGTCGGGCGTAACTTCGTACATACCGGCCCAACAGCGGCGAGGGTTTACTTCGACGTCGGCAAAAACCGGGACGCGGCTTACGGCTCGCGTCAGAATCTTCTCGATGAACCCGTAATCAAAATCGGTACGGAATCCATAAGTTTCTTCCGGGTCGGGCCAGGCCATCAGGTAACTCGATCCTTCAGGCCGAAAATGGAAACCGGTCGACATATCGATCACCATAGGAAGCCGCGAAGACAGTTGCTCGAACGGTTCGGTCTTTACGATCTGACGGCGCAGCGGCTCGACGGGTAGATCTACCGAGGCGAGGCGGCCGACGCTCGCAGCCCATGGTCCCGCGGCATTAACGACCGCTCGGGTCGAAACATAGCCCCTGGAAGTTTGAACGCCGGCGACTGCTCCCTGCTTTAGATCTATGCCGGTTACTTCAGTCTCCAGCCACAACTTCACACCTTGCTCGCGCGCGCGTTTTGAAAACCCGGTCATCACGCTGTAAGGATCAACGAAGCCATCCGTCGGACAGAAGGTGCCTCCAACAACATCGTCGGCCACGATCTGCGGGACGGTTTTCAGAATGTCTTCGCGAGTAACCAATTCAACACCAGTGAGACCGCACGCCCGCTGCTGCTGCATGTTGCTCTTGAGATAATCGAGGTGACGGTCGTTAGTCGCGACGAACATGTAGCCTTGAGGGGTGTAGCCCGCGGTGTGGCCGGTCACTTCCTCGAATTTCGAAAACAGATCAATCGAATAAAGCGACATCCTGATGTTGATCGACGTTGCGAATTGAGCGCGCACGCCGCCCATACTCTTGGCGGTCGATCCCATTCCCTGGCGGTCTTCGCGGTCGACGATCAGAACATTTGTGCAGCCGCGTTCGGCCAGGTGATAGGCAACGCTCGAGCCGACGATGCCGCCTCCGATAATCACTACATCTGCGGTGTTG
>DATNBZ010000179.1:0-43858 GCA_035607285.1 Blastocatellia bacterium
TCAGCAGCGAGAATCATTTCGTCTTCACGCCAATGCTTGCCGAGGTGGTCGGGCGCTCGATCTCCCCTTTGCACGTTGTTGTCGCCGGCCGCCAGATGGTGCGACGGGCGACGTGGCTGACGGCCCAAGTAGCCGGCATCGACTTGCAAGGCAATCGGGTCAGTTATGTCGGCTCGGGCGGCGAAAGCGGATCGCTTACCTATGATCACCTGGTCCTGGCCTGCGGCTCGGTCGTCAACATGAACCTGATGCCCGGCCTCGCGGCTTATGGTTACCCGCTCAAGACGCTCGGCGATGCGATCTATCTGAGCAATGATTTGATTGCGCGACTGGAGCAAGCGGCGGTCGAAACCGATCCCGTGCGACGGAAGCGGTTGCTCAATGTCGTGGTGATCGGCGGAGGATTTAGCGGCGTCGAGGTGGCTGGCGCGATGGCGGAACTAATGAGTGAGGCGCGTCGCTACTATCCAACACTCCGGGGTGAGCGGCCGCGAATCACTCTGTTGCAACACAGCGACCGCCTGATCCCGGAATTGCAAGCCCTCTCCCTCTCGAAATTCGCCTGTGACAAACTGCGCCAAGCCGGTGTTGATGTACGCCTGAACACCGGCGCGCAGGAGATCACCGCAGCAGGAGTGCGGATGAAGAGCGGAGAACTGCTCGAAGTCGCGACGGTCGTGTCAACCGTCGGTACGTCGCCCAGCCCGCTTATTCAACAACTAGGCCTGCCGCTTGAGCATGGCCGCCTGGTTACCCGCCCCGACATGCGGGTGACAGGCGCCACGAATGTCTGGGCGGTCGGCGATTGCGCGATTATTCCGAACGCGTTCGATCAAAAACCGAGCCCGCCCACCGCGCAGTTCGCCATGCGACAGGCTAAACAACTTGCCGCAAACCTGGCGCGTATCTTCAAGGGACAACCCACCAGACCCTTTTCCTTCAGGGTGCTCGGCATGCTCGCGTCACTGGGGAATCGCACGGGAGTCGCCGAGATCCTCGGCATCCGCCTCTCAGGATTCATCGCCTGGGTATTATGGCGGGGCATCTATCTGAGCAAAATCCCCAGCCTGGCGCGTAAATTGGAGGTGGTAGTCGATTGGACCTGGACGGCGCTGTTCCCTCCTGAAATCGTCCAATTACAAATGTCGCGCACCGGTTGCGTAGGACTGGCTCATTACGCCCCGGGCGAGTTCGTCTTTCACAAGGGTGAGGCGGCGAGCAATTTCTTTACCATCGAATCGGGAACGGCCAGTGTCTATCTGGATGAAGTTGCCCCCCCGGTCACGCTACTCAAGCCCGGCGATCATTTCGGCGCCGATGCATTCTTGCCCGGCGAGCAGGGCGCGCATGTGGTGTCTGTCAAGGCGGAGAGCCCGCTCGATTTACTAACCCTCCGCCGTGACGATTTCGAGCGCCTGGCGCAGTTCGATACGGAGGTGCGTAAGGAATTGCAGCGGGCTTCGGCGGCACTCAAAGGGTATAGGGGTTTGATGGCAATGGTGAAAGACAATCCCCTCCTCACATCGGTCAAAGTCTCCGACGTAATGACGAGCCCCGTTGAGACTCTATCGGCGAATAGCTCTCTTCTAGAGGCAATGGAGCGCTTCGATGGCGGGCATCCGGGCTATCCGGTGACCGATCGGAGCGGCGTCTTGCGGGGCTACTGCGGAAGAGAAGAGTTATATGAGGCAATTCGCGGGATGCCACTGCTTGATACTCGCGTGAGCGACTTCATGCGGGAGAATCCGCCTGTCATCCTGGAAAACCAGTGGGTGACTGACGCACTGATCATGTTTCTGCTTGAACGCATAGAGGTTTTGCCGATCGTGAGCGCGGATGGCAGCAGCAGGGTCGTCGGGACGCTGAATCCCATTCTGATTTTCAAAAAGGCACTGCTGATGCCGCCGTCTCCAGCTTTGGCGAAGGTGGCGAAATGGTGACCAACAGCATTGCGCACTACAAGATTCTGGAGAAGCTGGGCGCGGGCGGCATGGGCGAGGTCTACCTGGCCGAAGACACCCGGCTCGGGCGCAAGGTGGCGCTCAAGTTATTGCCGGCTTCATTTCATTATGACACGGACCGGCGGGAGCGATTTCTCCAGGAAGCGCGCGCCGCTTCGATGCTGCGCTCGCCTAACGTGACGGCAGTCTACGACTTTGGCGAAAGCGACCACACGATGTTCATCGCCATGGAGTATGTCGAAGGTGAGTTACTGTCAAAGCGACTTGAAGGCGGCCCGCTCGCGATTGACCAGGCCATCGACATCGCCATGCAGGTCTGTAAGGCGCTCGACGAAGCCCATTCGCTCGGGATCATTCATCGCGATATTAAAAGCTCAAACATTATCGTTACCACGAACGGTCGCGCTAAAGTCCTCGACTTCGGACTCGCCAAGATCATTCCGGGTCAGTATCCCCTTGATGATGACGCCACGGCGCGACTGGGCCTCGAGACCGCGCCGGGGATGATCCTGGGTACTCTGGCGTTCATGTCACCCGAGCAAGCACGCGGCCTTGAAGTAGACGCACGCAGCGATCTGTTCAGCCTCGGCGTGCTGCTTTACGAGATGCTCACCGGCAAACAACCATTTGCCGGCGCGACGACGGGCGACCTGCTGGTTGCGCTCTTGAGTCGAGAGCCTGAGCCGCTGGCGCGCATCGCGCCGGCTCTTCCGCCTGAGCTGCACTGGATCGTCTCGAAGGTGCTGCGCAAGGATAGGACACTGCGATACCAGACGGCGCGTGACTTCCTCGCCGATCTGCGGTCCGTCGCTCAGAGCTTGAACACCACAACCGCATCCGCTGTCAGCGGCTTCGACTACGCCAACAGTCACAGCGGACACCGGGCGGTGGGCGAACACATCGCGCGGGACTCCGGGGTGCGCCGGCGGACGCGAAAGCAGATCGATTCCATTGCCGTGTTGCCACTGATTAATTCGACAGACGATCCCGACCTTGACTATTTGAGCGACGGCATCACCGAAAGTTTGATCAACGCCCTGTCGCGCATCCCGAAGCTGCGCGTCATGGCGCGCTCAACCGTCTTCCGCTACAAAGGCCGCGAGATTGCCCCCGAGCGCGTCGGTCATGAGCTTAGCGTACGAGCGGTGATGATTGGACGAATGCAACGGGTGCAAGATCGCTTCGCCATCGGCGCGGAACTGGTTGATGTGCTGGACGGCTCGCTGCTCTGGGGCGAGCACTACACCCGAAAACCGTCCGATATTCTTTCGTTGCAGGATGAGATTTCAAGCGACATCGCGAAGCAGTTAAAACTAAAACTGACGAGCAGCGATAGACGCCGGCTCTCCAGTGTGCATACCAGAAACCCGGAAGCCTACGAGCTATATCTGAAGGGCCGCTATCACTTCGGCAAGTGGACGGAGGCGGGATTCCGCGAGGCAAAGGCGTGTTATGAACGGGCGCTCGGCAGCGACCCGAGCTTTGCGCTTGCCTATTCGGGGCTGGGCGAAGTCTTCTGTGTTCAATCCTACTTTAGCTCCGACCCGGCTCAGGTACGGGAGGCGATCTTGAGGTCGCGAGCCTGCGCGCAACGGGCGCTGGAGATTGATGACGCACTGGCGGAGGCGCACCTTTTGCTGGCCAACCTCACACACCTTTACGACTGGCAGTGGGACGCCGCCGAGCAGGAGTTCAAAGTCGCGCTCGATTTGAACCCGAACCTGGCCGCCGCGCATCTGTCCTACGGCCTCTTTCTGATGGACGAGTGTCGCTTTAAAGAGGCGGCTGCAGAGATGGAGATGGGATTCAAACTTGACCCGCTGTCACTGCCGGCCAACACCAGTAAAGGCATCCTCTTATTCTACGCCGGGCGGTATAACGAAGCGGTCAGCCAGATCAGGAAGTCGCTGACGTTGGACCCCGTCTTTCCGCTTTCAGAACTCGACCCCACGTATCAGCTCTCGCACCAGATGCTCGGCGCGGCGCTGGAGCGAATCGGCAGGACAGATGAAGCCGTGACGGAATACTTGCGGATGCTCCCTGAGTGGAGAGGAAGGCAGGAGATGTCTGCAGCGCTGCGGGCAGCTTACGCAAAATCAGGTATGAGTGGGTTCTGGCGGCGCTTTGCTGATTTTGCCGGCGAGTTGTCTGAGCACAGGGTGGCCACGCCTGTGTTCGTGGCGACGATATATGCGGCATTGGGAGAGCAGGATGCCGCGTTCGAATGGATCGAAAGAGCATTCACCGAGCGAACCGCTACGCTGACGCACCTGAAAGCCGACCCCCGCTTCGAGACCCTGCACGGCGACGCACGGTTCGCGGCATGGTTGGAGCGCATGGGGACCAATGAATAGCTCGCGATCAACAGACCGCGGCTAAAAATCACGATATGAAACACGAAGGCCAAATCAACTGTGACACGATCGACGCATCCGTTGCTCTCGAGCACCTGCGCGAGCGTGATCTGAATGGCAAGCATGCACGATCAAGTCTTGCCAAACATCAGGAGGTTCCGATCATGGATACGAACAGTGCCGCAAGTCCAGCGAACACCGCGCAAACGATATCTTTATTGCTGGAGATAAGCAGGCTCGACACCCTCTACAAAGACCTTTACTTTCATCGGGCGCACGAGCTGACGGAGCCCATGCTCTCTCAATCGGCTTATGCGCGGGTGAAACAAAGCCTCGCCTCAATCTCACTGGGCGAAAAACAACTGCGGGCCGCCATCGAGCGTGGGGACTGGGCAAGATCCCGCGAGCTGAACGAGCGGATTCGCGGGATACAGGGGTCGGCCGCGGCGTGCAGCGAATGGATGAAGTACGCAGAAGCACTCTACGATGGCGCTGGCGACATCCATATCGATCCGTTCTCGCCCGGCTTCCACGTCTTTGTGCGCGGCTCTGTGAAGGACCTCAAGGATTGGCAAGCCCGGGCGATTGAAATCTTCTCGACGCTCAAGCGCATAGATGATTCAAAGAAAGATTTCTACGCGCGCCGGGTAAGCGATTTTGAAGCGCTCTCGATCAATGCGCCGGCCGGCGAGCCGGAGAAGAAGGCAACGACGGTAACCGCGGCTCAACTTCAGCGGGAAGCCCTTGAAGCGCTCGACGCAGGCAACCGCTCGGGCCTCGATCGGATGATCGCGAAGCTGATGGAGAAACCTGTCGAGCAGGAAGCAAAGCAGGAATCTGACGACGCAGGGCTTGCTGAAGCAGCGGAGCTTGGTAGTGATCTGCTCCACTCCTTCTCGCAAGCGACGCTGGCCGGAGCCGAGCGGCTTGGACTCGTCGCTGTGCGAACCGAGTCGCGCCGCCACCTGGCTTATCTCATTCCCCAAGGCTGGCAGCCATCGTTCCTTAGAGATGAAGTCAAGCTCAATGCGAAAAAGCAGGTGGAGCGCCTTACCTATCCGTCAGGCACCACCGACCATGAGAAAGAGGCCATCGAGTTCTTCCTGCTCAACCCGTTCATCACCTCGGGCGGTACGCGCTACCAGGGATGTTTTGTTACAGAAGACCTGCTGATTGAGGATTTCCCGGAGCCAGAGCCAAAAGAGAAGATGCCCTGCGCCGAACTGCTCTCCGCGCTTGGCCTTCAGAGTCGTTGGGGGCTGACCCGGATCGAGATTGAAACCGCGCTTCTCCGGCATGGCCCGCGAATCCTTGAGGAAGAGCTCTCACTCGACCCGGAAGCATTCCGGCTGGTGGCGATACCGCCGGACGTTTACATCTATCTCGCCCCCGGACGAGGGTGGGGACAAAAGCAGATGTGGACTCATTTCGATGGCTACCGGGTACGTGAAGACGGCAGGAAGCAGGCGCTCGCAGGAGGCGATCAGCGATTCGGCGGGGCTCACGACGTTGTGGGTTTTAGTCCGACTTACACGAATGCGAAGATCCTCACTCGTTTCGCGGTCGTGCAGAGAAAGCGAATGATGACCTGGAGTCGAAAATGATCCGCTGTGGGGAGAGAAAGACAACGCACGTGTGGTGACGATGTGGACACGGCGGCCGCAAGCCGAAAGAGATGGAGACCGAAATGAAATACACAACAGACGCAGAGCAAGACCGCCCGGATGCCTGGGCCGTTCTACTGGCGGGCGGCGATGGGACTCGCCTTCAAGGTTTGACACGCAAGATCACAGGCGACTTGAGGCCTAAGCAGTTTTGCCGCCTATTCGGCGACAGGAGCTTGCTGGGTCACACGCGGAAACGCCTCCGCTCGATATTCCGCGATGATCGAACCATGTTCGTGGTCAACAAGGACCACGAAACGTTTTACATGGAGGAACTCTTCGACGCCAACGCATCGGGGATCGTGGCGCAACCGGCGAACCGAGGAACGGGAGTGGCCATCATCGTGGCGCTGCTGCGAATCTTGAAGCACGACGCCGATGCGGTCGTCGCCGTCTTTCCATCCGATCACTACTTCGCCGATGACGCGGCTTTCGTGGCAACGGTTCGATCAGCAATAGTCGCCGCAAGAAAGTACACCGAGTCAGTCATTCTGATCGGCGCCGAGCCGCAATCGCCGGAGGTCGGTTACGGGTGGATTGAACCGGGAGAGCCGTTTGTGAGCGGGAGCCAATCCCCATTGCTGAGAGTCATTGGTTTTTGGGAGAAGCCTCCGCTGGCGAGGGCTCGCGAACTGATGAAGATAGGCGGCTTGTGGAATACCTTCGTCACCGTAGGCCATGCCAGCGCGTTTCTGGAATTGTTTTACTCGACAATTCCGCATACGGTGATCAAAATCGCACGCGCGCTCGACCGGGACGACCTTGATGGCGCCTACCTTGATTTAGACACCATAGATTTCTCAATGGCAGTGCTGAGCCGGGAGCCGCATCGGTTGCTGGTCTTACCGGATGCCGCTTCAGGATGGACCGATTTAGGCGACCCCGACCGCGTCATCGAAACATTGATCCAGGAACAGATCGAGCCGGATTGGCTGCGTGAGATGCGCGGGTCTGGCGCTCCGATGCCGGCGATAGGCGTGCCAACCCACTTCGCCATCGAAGGCGAACGCAGCACGTCGTGGTGACGTGACCTCGTATATTGGTGATCCGGCGTCGCGGCAGCAAGTCTGGCGCGGGATGGTATCAGGCCATTGAGCGGAAGAGCATGGAGATGGATAAGGAAGTCAACAAGAGCATCGCCAAATTGGCGCAACGATCTGTCAAGGATCAAGCCAGAGAGAAATAAGGAGTAGCAGAATCATGGCAACGACAAAAAAGGAAATTAGTGCTAACGAATCAATCTCGGCGTACGGCCCCGCTCGCTCGACGGTAGAGGGAGACCCGCTCAGTCCCGAAGAGTTGGCCCAGATCGACGCTTACTGGCGGGCAAGCCTGTACCTCAGCCTGGGCATGCTCTACCTCAAGGACAACCCTTTGCTGCGAGAGCCGCTGAAGCTGGAGCACACCAAGCCCCGACTGCTGGGCCATTGGGGATCGGACGCCGGCCAGGCCTTCACCTATGTTCACTTCAACCGGTTGATCAACAAGTATGGCCTGAACGCCATCTTTGTCTCAGGACCCGGCCACGGCGCGCCGGCTGTACTGTCTAACGCGTACCTCGAAGGGACCTATTCAGAGATTTATCCCGACAAGAGTGAAGACCTCGCGGGAATGCAGCGCTTCTTCAAACAATTCTCTTTCCCCGGCGGGATTGGCAGCCACGCCACACCCGAAACCCCCGGCAGCATCCACGAGGGCGGTGAGCTGGGCTATTGTATCTCCCACGCCTATGGCACAGTTTACGACAACCCCGATTTGATCACTCTCGTCATGGTGGGCGACGGCGAGGCCGAAACCGGGCCGCTCGCCACCAGTTGGCACAGCAATAAGTTTCTCAATCCGATTACCGATGGCGCGGTGCTGCCGGTGTTGCATCTCAACGGCTACAAGATCAATAACCCGACCCTGCTGGCCCGCATAAGTCACGACGAGATGGAGGCGCTGTTCGTCGGCTATGGGTACACACCTTATTTTGTGGAAGGCAGTGACCCGCGCAGCATGCACCAGGCGATGGCCGCTACGCTTGAACAGTGCGTCCTGGAAATCCGCGACATCCAGGAGGAGGCTCGGCGCACCGGGGAGGCTCTCCGGCCACGCTGGCCAATGATCATTCTCCGCAGCCCCAAAGGCTGGTCGGCCCCGCGAGAGATAGACGGCCACTACCTCGAAGGTTTCTGGCGAGCGCATCAGATACCGCTGGGAGACATCGCCACCAACCCCGGTCACCTGAAGGTCCTGGAAACATGGATGCGCAGCTACAAGCCAGAGGAGCTTTTTGACAAGGAGGGCCGGCTGCTGTCTGAATTAAAGGCCCTTGCTCCGATAGGGGCTCGCCGCATGAGCGCCAACCCCATCGCCAATGGCGGCTTGTTGCGCAGGCCTCTGGTGATGCCGGATTTTCGCGACTTCGCCATCGAAGTTACCAGCCCTGGCGCGACCCTGGCCGGTAGCGTGCCCACCCTCGGTAAGTTCCTTCGCGAAGTGATGCGGCTCAACATGCAGAATTTCCGCGTGTTCGGGCCGGACGAGACGGAGTCCAACCAGCTCCAGGCCCTCTATGAAGTCGGCAAGAAGGTCTGGCTCGGCGAGTATTTCCCAGAGGACGCCGACGGAGGCCACCTGGCCCCGGACGGCCGCGTCATGGAGATGCTCAGCGAGCACACCGTTGAAGGGTGGCTGGAGGGTTATCTTCTGACTGGCCGGCACGGGCTGATTAACAGCTATGAGGCGTTCGTTCACGTTATCGACTCGATGTTCAATCAACATGCCAAGTGGCTGGAAAAGTGTAACGAGCTGCCCTGGCGGGCCAAGATAGCGTCGCTCAATCTGCTGATCACCGGCCTGGTGTGGCGGCAGGACCACAATGGGTTCACGCACCAGGACCCTGGATTCCTCGACGTGGTGGCCAATAAGAGCCCCGAGGTTGTCCGTATCTACCTGCCGCCTGACGCTAACTGCCTGCTCTCGGTCGGCGACCACTGCCTGAACAGCGTCAACTACGTAAATGTGATCGTCGCGGACAAAAAGGTTCACGTGCAGTATCTGGATATGGAAGCAGCGATCACGCACTGCACGAAGGGCGTCGGGATCTGGGACTGGGCCAGCAATGACCAGGGCGACGAACCCGACGTGGTCATGGCGAGTTGCGGCGATGTGCCGACGAAGGAGTCCCTGGCCGCCACGGCCCTGCTTCGCCAGCACCTGCCCGACGTGAAGGTCAGATTCGTGAACGTCGTTGACCTCTTCAGGCTGGTGCCGCATACCGAACACCCGCACGGTCTGACCGATTCGGAGTTCGAGGCGATCTTCACGCCGGACAAGCCTGTGGTCTTCAACTTTCACGGCTATCCCTGGTTGATCCACCGCCTCACCTATCGCAGGCCGGGACAGCACCACATTCACGTGCGCGGTTACAAGGAGCAGGGCAACATCAATACGCCGTTGGAGCTGGCCATCCGCAATCAGGCCGACCGTTTCAGCCTGGCCATTGATGCCATTGACCGTATGTCCCGTTTACGAGTCAAGGGCGCCGGCGTTCGCGAGGCCCTGGCGAACGAGCAGATCGCGTGTAAAAGACAAGCCCACGAGTTCGGCGTGGATCGGCCCGAGATCACCGACTGGAAGTGGCCATCTTAGAGGCTGGAGGCAAGAGGCAAGAAGCTAGAGACTAGAGAAAACATCCGATCACTAACCTCTAGTCCCTCTGTAAGGTTCATTATGAACGTCTTGATTCTCAATTGCGGCAGCTCGACGGTCAAATTCCAGCTCATCGCGACGGACATGGATGAGATCAGCCGCAACGCCGACCGCAGATTGGCGCGGGGTGTCGTCGAGCGCATCGGCGGCGAAGCCATCGTCACCACCAAGGTCGAAGGCCGCGCCCAGCAGCGCTCGACCGCCAATCTTCGCGACATGCGCGCCGCGGTTGATCACATCATTCGCTGGGCGTCGTCGGAGGCCGCCGGCATCGATGGCGTGCGCTCAGTCGCCGACATCCACACCATCGGTCACCGCGTTGTCCACGGCGGCGAACGCTTCACGCATTCTGTGCTGATCACAGACGAGGTGCTCGAGGGCATCGAAGATATGATCGAGCTTGCGCCGCTGCACAACCCGGCCAACATCAAAGGCATTCAAGCCGCGAGAGACCTCTTTGGGCCGGGCCTTCCGCAGGTTGCGGTTTTCGACACGGCGTTTCATCAAACGCTGCCCGAACGCGCCTACCTGTACGCGATTCCGTATCAGTTCTATCGCCGCTACAAGGTGCGCCGCTATGGCTTCCACGGCACCTCGCACCGTTACGTTGCCTACCGCTACCGGCTGCTGCGCAACATCACGCGCGAAGAGACGAATGTCATCACCCTGCATCTCGGCAACGGCTGCTCGGCGGCGGCGATCAAGAACGGTGATTCGATAGACACCTCAATGGGCATGACGCCGCTCGAAGGGCTGGTGATGGGCACGCGCGCAGGCGATATCGATCCGGCCATCATCGATTTCCTGGCCGTCAAAGAAGGCTTATCGCTTCAACAGCTCGAAGGGATGTTGAACAAACAATCGGGACTGATCGGCATATCGGGGCTGACGAATGACATGCGCGAGCTGCTCGAAGAGTCTCATGAAAACAACGATCGCCGCGCCCGGCTGGCGATTGAAATCTTCTGCTACCGCGTGCGCAAGTACATCGGCGCTTACCTGGCTGCGATGGGCGGTGCTGACGCCATCGTCTTCACGGGCGGCGTCGGCGAGAACGCGCCGGAGATTCGCGAGCGCATCTGCGAAGGCTTCGAGTGGGCCGGCCTTGAGCTGGATCAAGAACGCAACACGAAATGCACCGGCGGATGTGAAGGCTTGATCAGCAGCGACTCGTCGCGGCTGGCGGCCTACACGATTCCGACAGACGAAGAGTTATTGATCGCGCGTGACACCGTGCGTTGCGTGCACGGCGAGCCGCAACGGTATTAGATCGAGTCTCACGGTCAGGCCTGTAGCCGACGGAGAACTCAAAAGGACTAACGCAATGAAAGCAGAAAAACAAAACCAATCAGTTACCGCCGTCTCAATGGAATCTGACCTGTCGAAGCTCATGGATCAGTACGGCAGCGGGCCGGTTCAGTTTACGAAAGCGGATGATGCGCTTTACGAGCGGCACCTCATCTTTGACAATGTTGTGGAAGAGACTAGGATCGGCGCTCGCGAGCGTTTTGAAGCCATCGCCCGCTCGGTGCGCGATGTTCTCTCGCAGAGGTGGGTGCGTACGGAAAAAACTTATGAGCGCCAGAATGCGAAGCGTGTTTATTATCTCTCGATGGAGTTTCTCATCGGCCGCTCGTTGGCGAACAATGTCACCAACCTTTTGCTCGATCCCATCTTGAACGAAGTGATCGAACGGGAGAACCTCGATTGGCATGAGTTGTTGGAGCAGGAGCCGGACGCGGGGCTGGGCAATGGCGGCCTCGGGCGCCTGGCGGCCTGCTTCCTCGACTCAATGGCGACGATGCAACTCCCGGCCATGGGGTATGGCTTGCGCTACGAATACGGCATCTTCAAACAAGCCATCCAGGACGGCTGGCAACAGGAACTGCCCGACAACTGGCTCCGTCGCGCCGACCCCTGGGAAGTTGCGCGCCCAAATGAGAGCGTGGAAGTGAAGCTCAATTGCTCGTTTGAGCTGCGCGGCGGGACCTTTGAGCCGGTCGCCGGCCGGCCTACTCGTCTGATCGGTATTCCGTTCGACCGACCCATCGTGGGTTACGGTGGCAAGACCATCAACACGCTGCGGCTCTGGGCCGCTTCCGCGCATGAGTACTTCAATTTTCAGGAATTCAGTAGCGGCGATTTCGTCGGCGCGCTCGCCGAGACGCTCGGGGCCGAATCGCTGACCCGTGTGTTGTATCCCGACGACCACACCGAGATGGGGCAGGGACTGCGCTTTGTGCAGGAGTATTTTCTCGTCGCCTGCTCGCTGGCCGATCTCGTGCGGCGGTTCCGGGCGAACAACCTCGACTGGAGCGCGCTTCCCGATAAAGTTGCCATCCAGCTCAACGATACGCACCCAACCATGGCGGTCCCGGAACTGATGCGGATTCTGCTCGACGAAGCCCATCTCGGCTGGGACGAGGCCTGGCTGATCACGCAAAAGACTCTGGCGTACACCAACCACACCCTGCTCCCCGAAGCGTTAGAGAAATGGCCGCTCGATTGGTTCGAGCTGATGCTGCCGCGCCACCTGGAGATCATCCTCGAGATCAATCGCCGCCTGCTTGACGAGGTCCGCACACGGCATCCGGGCGACGAGGGCCGCGTCGCGCGCGTGAGCCTGATCGAGGAAGATAACGAGCGCAAGATTCGCATGGCCAACCTGGCTATCGTCGGCTCGCACAGCACCAACGGCGTCGCCGCCATCCATTCACAACTGTTGCGTACGACGACGGTCAAGGACCTGGCCGAGTTGTTCCCCGAGCGTTTCAGCAACAAGACCAACGGGGTCACGCCGCGCCGCTGGCTGCTGATGGCCAATCCGGCGCTGTCGCGCGCGATCACCGACGCCATCGGCGACGGCTGGGTGACCGATCTCAGCCAGTTGCAAATGCTCAAACCGCTGGCCGATGACCAGGCGTTGGGTAACGCCTTTCTGAAGGCTAAACGCGAGGCCAAGTTGCAATTTACCTGCTGGCTCAAGCGGACCACCGGTGAAACCATAGACCCGGACAGCATCTTCGATTGCCAGATCAAGCGCATCCATGAATACAAGCGCCAACTGCTGAACGCGCTCCGCATCGTAGTGCTCTACAACTGGCTGCGGGAGAATCCGAATCTCAATATGCCGCCGCGGACCTTCTTCTTCTCCGGTAAGGCTGCGCCCGCCTACGAATTGGCTAAGCTCGTCATCAAGTTTATCAACAACCTCGCCAGCACCATCGACGGCGACCCGACGGTCCGCGGACGGCTCAAGGTTCTGTTCCTGCCCGACTATTGTGTTTCGCTCGCAGAGCGGCTGATCCCCGCGAGTGATGTATCTAACCAGATCTCAACCGCCGGCTATGAAGCCAGCGGCACGAGCAACATGAAATTTATGATGAACGGCGCGCTGACGATCGGTACGCGCGACGGCGCAACCATCGAGATGGCAGAGGAAGCAGGCGAAGAGAATTTCTTCCTCTTCGGCCTCACTGCGGAACAAGTGGCCGCCAGCCGCGGCCGGTACAGCCCACACTGGCACTATGATAACGAGCCGGAGACGCGCGCGGCGTTGGACCTGATCTTCTCGGACCACTTCAGCCGCAATCAGCCGGGCGTCTTTGCGCCGCTGCGTGACGCGCTGTTGACACGTGGCGACTACTACATGCACCTGGCGGATCTCAAATCCTACCTGGAGGCGGACCAGCGGCTGCGTGATTCATATGCCGAACCAAACACCTGGGCACGCAAAGCGATTTTGAATGTGGCCGGCTCCGGGAAATTCTCGAGTGACCGCACGATTGCCGAATATGCCGCCGACATCTGGGACGTGAAGCCGTGTCCGGTGGAGTGAAGTCGTCGGCGAAAGGGAAGGAAATCACCATGCCAATTTCACCACTTGCAGGCAAGCCTGCCGACGCATCGTTGCTGATCAACGTGCCCCGGCTGGTGACCGCGTATTACACGGGGCAACCGGACCCGAACGAACCCGCACAACGCGTCGTGTTTGGAACTTCCGGGCATCGCGGCTCGGCGCTTGATAACTCGTTCAATGAGGCGCACATTCTCGCCATCACGCAGGCGATTTGCCTCTATCGCAAGCAGCAGGGCATCGACGGACCGCTCTACATCGGCGTCGATACGCACGCGCTTTCGGAGCCTGCTTTTGCCAGCGCCCTGGAGGTGCTGGCAGCCAACGGCGTCGAGGTCATGGTTGATGCGGACGAAGGCTACACTCCTACGCCGGTCATCTCGCACGCGATTCTCACTTACAATCAAGGCCGCAAGCGCGGACTTGCCGACGGCATCGTCATCACGCCGTCGCATAACCCGCCGCGCTTCGGCGGCTTCAAATACAATCCGCCGCACGGCGGGCCCGCGGACACTCAAGTCACCCAGTGGATTGAACGACAGGCGAACGCTTTCATCGCCGACGGCCTGCGTGGGGTGGCAAGAGCGCCGTTTGAACGCGCGCGGAGCGCTTCGACCGTACATCGCCATCCGTACCTCGATTCCTATGTGCGCGATCTTCCGTCGGTGGTCGACCTTGAGGCCATCCGCGAGAGCAATGTCCGCATCGGCGTGGATCCGTTGGGCGGCGCCAGCGTGGCTTACTGGGATGCCATTGGCGACCGCTACGGACTCAATCTGGAAGTCGTCAACCATGTGATTGATCCTACCTTCAGCTTCATGACGGTCGATTGGGACGGCCAGATTCGCATGGACCCTTCATCTGTGTATGCGATGGCAGGCCTGGTCGGCCTAAAGGAGAGATTCGACGTCGCCTTTGCGAGCGATGCGGACGCCGACCGGCACGGAATCGTGAGCCATAGCCATGGGCTGCTCAATCCGAATCAGTATCTCTCCATTGCGATCTCATACCTGCTCGCCAACCGCACGCAATGGTCGCAGACGGTCGCCGTCGGCAAGACAGTCGTCAGCAGCAGCCTGATCGATCGCGTGGTGAACAAGTTGGGCCGACATCTGGTTGAAGTTCCGGTGGGGTTCAAGTGGTTTGTCGAAGGACTGCTCGACGGCTCGCTCGGCTTCGGCGGCGAGGAGAGCGCCGGCGCCTCTTTCCTGCGGCGCGACGGGACAGTCTGGACAACCGACAAGGACGGCATCATCCCCGGCCTGCTCGCGGCGGAGATGACGGCCATCACGGGACGCGATCCCGGCGAACTCTATCAGGAACTCACGCGCGAGTTCGGCGAGCCCGTTTACGAGCGGATCGACGCGCCCGCAACGCCCGAACAGAAGGCGGTGCTGCAAAAACTTTCACCCGAGCAGGTCGAGGAGGTGGAGTTCGCCGGCGAGAAGATCATCACGAAGCTCACGACGGCGCCGGGCAACGGCGCGCCGATCGGCGGACTGAAGGTCATTACGGAGAACGGCTGGTTCGCCGTGCGCCCATCAGGCACCGAGGACGTTTACAAGCTGTACGCCGAGAGTTTTCGTGACCGTGAGCATCTCCGCCGAATTCAGGAAGAGGCCCAGCAGATGGTCGATCGAATCTTTGCCGCCGCGATGCTGCGGCAGAAGGCGGTGAAGAAGTAGTAAGTAGTGGCAATGATGAGGTGGTATGTCAGACACGAATAACAATGACTCGACGCCGAACCGGACGAAGATTGTGGCGACCGTTGGCCCGGCCTCGCGCTCGCCCGAGGTCTTGCGTGAGCTGATAGAGGCGGGCGTCGCTGTATTCCGCCTCAACTTCTCTCACGGGACGCATGAGGAACACTCGGCGGTGCTCGCGGATATCCGGGCGGTGAGCCGCGAGATGCGCCGGCACGTCGCCATCCTGCAAGATCTGTGCGGGCCTAAAATGCGACTCGGACCTATCACGGGCGACCTCGTCGAGTGCCCCCTGGGCGAGGTATTTACGCTCGTCGCCGAGCCGTCCATAGGCGGCGTGCGGGAACTGACCTGCTCGTACCGCGACCTACCGAACGATCTCAAGACCGGAGAGACGGTCCTGTTCGCCGATGGCACGGTCGCCATGACGGTCACGGAGAAATCCCCCGGCCGGGCGCGGCTGAAGGTGACGCTCCCCGGGCGCCTCCGCTCGCGGCAGGGTCTGAACCTGCCCGGTTCGCAGTTGGCCGTCGAGTCGCTGACAGACAAGGACCTGCATGACCTCGACTGGACCGCACGGCACGCGGGCGATGTCGACTTCGTCGGCCTGTCGTTCGTTCGCAGCGCGGACGACGTCGCCCGTTTGCGGCGCGAACTGCGGTCGAGAAACTGTCCGGCGCGGATAGTGGTCAAGATCGAGAAGCCCGAGGCAGTGCGGCATCTGGAGGAGATCGTCGACACCACAGACTGCGTCATGGTGGCGCGGGGCGACCTGGGCGTGGAAATGGACGCGCAGCGCGTGCCGGCTATCCAGAAGAAGATCATAGCGCTGTGCAACCGGGCGCACCGCCCCGTAATCACTGCGACGCAGATGCTCAACAGCATGGAGCACTCCAGCCGCCCGACGCGGGCCGAGGCCAGCGATGTGTTCAATGCAGTGCTCGATGGCACCGACGCCGTCATGCTGTCGGGCGAAAGCGCCGTCGGCGAATACCCCGTCGAAGCGGCGGCCACCATGCGCCAGATCTGCGCGGAGGCCGAGGCGTATCTGGAGTCAGATGGACGGATGCCGCTCGGCGAGTCGGCTTCCCTGGCCGGTCTGATCGAGCCGATCACCGAGGCCGCCGTTGATGCTGCTCACCTGGTTACGGAACGGCTTAACGCTCCGCTGATCGTGGTCGCCACCGACTCGGGGCGCACGGCCTTGGCGCTGAGCAATCGGAGACCCACTGCGACAATCCTCGCCCTGACGCGCACCGAACAGACTGCCCGGGCGCTTGCCCTGTGCTGGGGCGTGACGCCCTTGCTGTTGGCTGAGGCGTCTTCGGCCGAGCATGAACTGGCTGCTGGCATCGACTGGGCCAAATCGCACGCGCTCGTCCGACGGTGCCAGCACGTAGTGCTCCTGCGCGGCCAGGTAGCCGGTGAGCCCACGAGCCGGGCCGTGCTGGCGCAGGAGGTAACCTGAAAGTGAGTGGATCAAGAAGATCAGAAGATCCGGTTCCGGAAGTCGCGAGCCGGATCAACAGCAGCGGCAGTTCCCCCCTTGGGGCCGCTTGCCGAGCGGACGGCGTCAACTTCAGCGTCTATTCCAGGAACGCCGCCGCGGTTGAACTGCTCCTCTTCGATCGCGCCGACGACGCGCGGCCGTCGCGCTCGATCCGCCTCGATCCGGTGAAGAACCGAACCTATTACTACTGGCACGTCTTCGTCCCCGCTCTTCGAGCGGGGCAGGTCTATGGCTACCGCGTCGCCGGCCCTTTCGAGCCGGAAAGAGCTTTCCGTTTCGACCCCGGTAAGGTGCTTCTCGACCCGTACGGGAAGGGTGTCGTCGTGCCCACGAGCTACAGCCGCCACGCCGCCAGCGAGCCGGGAGAGAACACCGCCGCGGCAATGAAGAGTGTGGTCGTTGATCCGGGCAAGTTCGACTGGGAAGGAGACGCCCCGCTCCACCACCCCTGGGCGAGTACCATCATCTATGAAATGCACGTGGGCGGGTTCACCCGACACCCTAGTTCCGGCGTCGCCCCGGAGAAGCGCGGCACCTACATCGGTTTAATCGAGAAGATCCCATATCTCCAGAGTCTCGGCGTCACTGCCGTCGAGCTGATGCCCGTCTTTCAGTTCGACGAGCAGGACGCCCCGCCTGGGTTGAAGAACTACTGGGGCTATCAGCCGGTCTCCTTCTTTGCGCCGCACTCCGGCTACAGTCTGCGCAAAGACCCGCTCGGCCCACTCGACGAGTTTCGCGAGATGGTCAAGGCCCTGCACCGGGCGGGCCTGGAGGTCATCCTCGATGTGGTCTTCAACCACACGGCTGAGGGCAGCGAGACGGGGCCGACGCTCTGCTTTCGCGGCTTCGATAACGATGTTTATTACCTTCTCGAGCAAGACCGCTCGCGCTACTCGGATTACACGGGGACCGGGAACACCCTCAACACGAACGGGCCGGTCGTCCGCCGGATGATCCTCGACAGCCTCCGCTACTGGGTCGAGGAGATGCACGTGGACGGCTTCCGCTTCGATTTGGCCTCAATCCTCTCGCGTGACGAAGCGGGCCGACCGATGCAGGACCCGCCGGTCATCTGGGACATAGAGACCGACCCGGTGCTTGCCGGGACGAAGCTGATCGCCGAGGCCTGGGACGCCGCGGGTCTCTATCAGGTCGGCAGCTTTGTCGGCGACGCCTGGAAGGAATGGAACGGAAAGTTTCGTGACGACATACGCAGCTTTGTGAAGGGCGACAACGGAGCAGTCACAAAACTCCCTCACCGTCTCTTCGCCAGCCCCGACGTCTTCGGTGGCGAAACGTGGCGGCCCGAGCGAAGCGTCAACTTCGTGACCTGCCACGACGGGTTTACGCTCAACGACCTCGTCTCGTACAACGTTAAGCACAACGAGAACAACCGAGAGGGAAACCGCGATGGCACCGAACATAATTTAAGCTGGAACTGCGGCGTCGAGGGACCGACCAAAGACCCGGCCGTCGAGCAACTCCGCAACCGTCAGGTAAAGAACTTCCTCACGCTTACCCTGCTGGCTATGGGCACGCCGATGCTCCTGATGGGCGACGAGGTGAGGCGCACGCAGCGGGGCAACAACAACTCCTACTGCCACGACGACGAGACGAGCTGGTTCGACTGGACGCTTCTTGAACGGCACGGCGATGTGCGCCGCTTCGTCGAGCGGCTCATCTCCCACCGCCTTCACCTCGTTCTGGTCGTGCCAACTAAGCTGGGCGATACGCTGGCGGATTTTCTACGTGAGGCTCACCTTCAAATTCACGGCGTTAAGCTTGATCAGCCGGATTGGAGCCACGAATCTCACAGCCTGGCCTTCACGTTCACGGCTCGGGGGCCGGCGGCATGCGGAATAGTGCACGTTATGATCAACGCCTATTGGGAGGCGCTTGCGTTCGAACTCCCGCCGACTGAGGAAGGCGCTGTCTGGCGGCGGTGGATTGACACCTCCCTTGCGTCGCCGGACGACATCTGCGAAGAGGCGGAAGCGCCGCTCATCACCGGCCCAACCTGCCTCGTCCAGCCTCATTCGATAACGTGCCTGTTCGCTCAAACCCCCGAATGATTTGGCGGCCTCACGACTATTTCGCGAGTATCGATGCCGTGTCCTGTCACTGCAGGCCGGTCTTCATTGAAATACTATCCGAAATGCATACTGTTCCGCTTGGGTTCGCGGACCGTCCGGCCTTTCGCCATACAGAGTCAGCACGTAGTCCCCCGACTGTAGGTCGGTGGCATTGATCAACACATCCAAATTGGGTGATCCTGCAATGGGCGTCAGTGACCGTTTCTCAATTATCACCTTCCGACCGGCGGGATTGATCGCAATGCCGAACAACTCATACCGGTCATAATCCTTTACCGGAATCACGAATTGGAGCCAACGAACGTTCTCGAAGACTCGGACTGTCTCGATGGCACTTCCAGCACCTCGATTGATGAACACCGAGCTCAGGAGGATCCTCTCAACCTCCGACGAACGTCTGGCCGATTGAGTCTGGCTTTCCTTCTGAAGCAAGCTCTTCGCGTCGGTTCCTTTGTTTCGCTCGATCTGCATCTCGCGCGACAAGTATTCTGTTTGCGAACGAGCCTGGATGAGTTCCCGTTCAGCGGTTTCCTTCTCTTCCTTAAGCCTGGCGAGCTGAGCCCCGGTCTCCGACAGCATATTCTTCAGACTTTGGTTTCTTAAGAGCAATGCGAGAGCGACAACCAGGAGGATCAGCGGGGCGATTGCCACAGCGAACATAAATGATGCTCTTAGAGCAAGCCGCATGCGTTGAGACGGACTCACTGGACGCCTGGATCCAGGGGCGCGACGTTCAGGTTTTTTTTTGATAACCGCCTGAGCCAAAGCCCGGCTGAACAGAACATCGTCTTGCCGAAGCGACAGGGTTTCATTGAAAGCGTTTAGCTGCTCGATGGGCATGCGATCTCTCAAAAAGTCGTCGATAAGCGAGTCTTCGAGCGCGAGAAGCTGGTCGCAGTACGTCCGATCCGAAAAGAAACGCTCCTCGACTTGAGCAAGCTCTTCATCCGGCGACTGTCCGAGCAGATAGCGGACCATCATTGCTACTTGTTCATCGCTATCAGTCACGTTATTTGGATTACACCTGTCCATGAGTGACAAATGGCCGGCACTAATTTCTCCTTTGCTGAGCCGCCGCGGATACACTTCAGATAACATTTCGGTTGAGCTTGATTCGATAAGCATGCCTGTCTTCTTCTCACGCTCCCCGATCAAGGACGTTCGTGGGTATCGCGCAGCCGGCGCGGTGTGTCATCACTTTTTTCTACGACCCGATGAAATAATCAGCCGCGAGGAGTCACTAATGGATGCGACGTGAAGTCGCAGAGAAAAGAATGATCGCGCGGAGGAAGCATGAAAACAGAGAATGTTGAGAAAGGCGGAAACGAGCGGCAACGGCCGATAACGGATGCGTACGGTGAGACGGGAACCGAGGGCCAGGCCAATACTGAGCCGCCCTCCGAGGACAACGTGACACGAGGGATGCTCGATGACTGGATGCGCGGCGACGACTCCGATAACCCGGCGGACCCTGGTTCGACGGTTGAACCATCTACCAAAAAGAAAGCGAATAGCGCAGTAGCCGGCGACGAGTCTGAAAGTGACAACGTGTTCCGCGACTAAGATCTCGCGTCACGAGGTCATGGCCGCGGTTTGCCCGACAGTGGTGCACCGCTTACACTCGACCTCAGCCAGATACCGGGCTTGCGCAGTGCGGGCAACAGGCACTTTGAAAACTTCTGTGGCAAGGGTAGCCGCTACACATCGACAACTTCGGCCGAGACTGAAGATGCAGTGTGACCCGGGGTTACCTTGCCACGGAAGGACCAATGTCCTTCCTTTTGAAGTTCCCCAGACGCTTGAATGAATCCATGAAGGCAGTCTCTGCCGGAGCGCGGTATTTCATTCGACTCACCCTCCTTGATCTTTAAACAAGTCCCGATTAATACTAGCCCGGATTTCGAATCCTTCGGGATGTGTGCGCTGGACCCGAATCCTGAGAGCGACCTATGGCGGGCGGTGATGAGTCAAAAGCGTAATGGACCACTCGAGCGCGTCCGATTGGCGGCGTGCTGCTGTTGCCTGTCTCTCCTGTTCTTGAATGGGCCCGCGACTCCGGGACGTGCTGGCGCCTCTGATCGAAGGAACGCCGTCGACACACGCAGTTCGGCCGGCAAGAAGAAACCGCTGTTGAGCCGGACTAGCCAAACTCCACGAAATAACCGAACGGGAAACGACCTTTTAGCTGAAGCGGAGCGGCTTCGTTCTGAGTGGAAGCAAGAACCGCTGCGTATCGCGCTTGAGAGATACCGGTCGGCTGCCGTTCTTTTCAAGGAGGCCGGCGACAACGCGGGAATGGCGAGAGCGCTGCTCGGCGCCGGTGAGGTGCTGTCGATCTTCGGCGAGCAGGACGAAGCGCTCGGTCGATACCGGCGTGCCTTGCAGATCGTTTCGGCGATGAGCGACGCGACCCTGGAAGTAGACATTCTCAACCGAGTCGCGGAGATTGAGTTCCACCGGGGCGCCCCGACCTGTGAGTCGCACGCACAACGCGCGTGTGAGCTTGCCGAGCGGGCGGGCTACGGTCGAGGCCGTGCGCGGGCACTGAACAACCTGGGGCTGGTTGCCTATGGAAAGAACGACAAGGCAAAAGCGATCGACTATTTCAACCGCTCACTTTCATTGTCGAGCGCCGAGGGAGATCTCGGCGGGCAGGCTGACGCATCGAGAAACCTCGGATTGATGTACGGGGATTCCGGCAGCGTGAGCAAGGCGCAGGAGTTCTTCGATCGCGCGCTCACATTCGCAAGAGCAGCCCAAGATCCGGTGAGGGAAGCACGAATCAACCAGGCCGTAGCGTTGGCCCACACCGCGAGAGCGGAGTGGCAACGGGCGCTGGACCTGTACAAGAGAACCGTATCGCTGCTGAGGCAATATGGCGACAGGATGTCGCTGGCGCTGGCGCTCAACGGTCTCGGCTCTTTGTATGAGGAGCTGGGGGAAGTGGGTCAGGCACTGGCAAACCTCAGGGAGTCATTGGCCATATCGCGCAAGATGGGCCACCCGAGAAACGAAGCCCTCACGCTACTTCACATCGCCAGCATTTACGCTGAGGCGGGTCACGAGATGGAGGCTCTGCGTATCTACCGGAGCCTAATCCCCGTCGCGCATATTTCCCAGGATCAAAAGGTTGAGGTCTACGCGCTGATCGATGTCGGCCTCATCTACGAATCTCTCGGCAACTTCGAAAAAGCGCGCGCCTGCTACGATCGCGCGGCCGCGGTCAGCGAGTCGCTCAATCCGAGAGCGCGGGCTTATTCCCAGGTTCGTCTTGGCGCGCTCTACCTGAGGATGAAGAAGCCCAGAGAAGCACGGGTGCAGCTTGACGCGGCGGCCTCGCTAATGGAACAGGCGGGCGACCACGCCGGAGAGTCGCTGGTGCTCTACAACATCGCGAAACTCAAGCAGTATCTTGGAGAGGTCGATAGCGCTCTTTCCGACGTGCGACAGATCATTCAAGCGGTTGAAGCTCAGCGGGCGGAAATGCTGAGCGCGGATCTCAAGACCTCGTATTTTGGGCTGATACATCGGAATTATGAGTTGCTCGTCGACCTCCTGATGCAGAAGCACGCGCGCGAGCCGGCGGCAGGCTACGACGTCGCCGCATTCGAAGCCAGCGAGCTTGGGCGCGCGCGCAGTCTGACGGAGACCCTCCTGGAGTCTCGCGCCAATTTGCGCGAAGGGGTCCCGGCGGAGTTGCTTGAAAGGGAGAATGTGGCTCTGGTCAATCTGCGAAAAAAGGCGCTCCAGCAGATGGCGTTGCGCGAGGCAAGGTACAAGCTCACGCGGACCAGGCCCTCGGAAGGCGAGAACCGGGCGGAGAAGCTCACGCAAAACAGCCAGGCGCTCGAGTCGGTCGGTCGCGAGATTACTTCACTCTCGGCCGAGCTGGACGAGGCTGCCACACAGATAGCGGCTGAAAGACCGAAAAAGTATTCGAATCTTTTGCGATCCCCGAGGATTGGCCTCAAAGAACTTCAAGCTAAGGTGCTGGACACGGACTCGCTTGCGCTCGAGTACTCCATCAGTGAAGAGCGAAGTTACCTCTGGATCGTCGGCCGCGATTCATTGAGCAGTTATTTGTTGCCCGGCAGGGCTGCGATTGAGCGCGAGGCTTACAGGTTCTACAAGGCTATGATCTCGATCTCGAAAACGCGCAAAGACCCGTCCAGGCCGCCGCGGTCACAAACTAATCTCAGGGACTTCAAGGCGGCGCGCGATCGATTGAGCAGAACCCTCCTGGCTCCGATCGAGGACATCGCCCGTTCCCGGCCGCTTGCAATAATCCCCGACGGTGCGCTTCATTACGTTCCCTTTGCCGCGCTGATCGAGCCGGGCGGGAGTCAGCCGCTTGTGGTTGCGCACCAACTGGTCACACTGCCTTCACTGACGGTGCTTCTGCAGGTGCGAGACGAGGTTTCCGGCCGCCCGTTCGCGCCGAAGACCCTCGCAGTGCTTGCCGATCCGGTGGTCGAGGAACATGACCCCAGGTTCCTGGAAGACCAGACCAAGGGTGTTGCTCGTCTGCGAGTGCGAGGGAGCGGCGCGGTCCGCGGCGCATCGGCGTTCGAAGATGGGCTCGATCGCCTTGAAGGTTATGCCGGCGTCGATGAAGCGTTGAACTTTGTCCGCCTGCCGTTTGCGGCTGAGGAAGCGGCGATGCTGGCTACGCTAGTGCCGGAGAGCGAGCGTCTGGTTCGAACTGGATTCGATGCGAATCGTCAGGCAGCTACCAGCGAGCTCTTAAGCCAGTTTCGGATGATCCATTTTGCGACCCACGGGTTGTTGGATTTCCGACACCCCAAGCTGTCTTGCCTGCTCCTTTCGCGCTTCGATCGGAGCGGTCACCCACAGGACGGCTACCTTCGTTTGCAGGATGTTTACAATATGAAGCTCTCGGCCGATCTTGTTGTACTAAGCGCATGCCGGACTGCATTGGGCAAGGAGATTAGAGGAGAGGGACTGGTGGGCCTGACGCGAGGCTTTCTTTATGCAGGCGCCGCGCGGGTTGCTGCAAGTCTGTGGAACGTTGACGACAATGCATCGGCGAAGCTGATGGAACGCTTCTATGAGAAGATGCTCGGCCCCGAGAAGCTGAGCCCGGCGGCAGCCTTGCGCGCGGCACAGATCGAGATGATGCGCGAGAAGCACTGGGAAGATCCATATTTCTGGGCAGCATTCATCTTGCACGGGGAGTGGAAATGATGCGATCCGCACGCACCTTCAAGTGCGGTCCTGTCGCGCAGCGGGTCAGGTGACCAGCCGGATTGCGTACTGCTCCAACTCAATTGCGGAGAGGCCGCTAGTTTCACCGTGAAGTTTGAGGATGTAGTCTCCGGCCTTTGAACCGCCGAGCGGCACCGTCACTTCAAGCATTGGACCGCGAGCCTTGATTGACGGACTCTCGAATATGGTTTTACCGCCGGTGACTTTGAAAGATACTCGATACGCGTCATGCTTGCCGTACCCGCGCACCGGCACCCTGAATCGCAGAAAGTTGACGCCGTCAGAGATGCGGACTTCTTTTGTCGAGCTGCCTGAGCCTCGAAAAATGAATGCGGCGCTGAGGGTGATCGTCCTGGTGTCTGAGGAGTCGGTTTGGCGCCCGAGCTTTTGCAGGGCGTTCATCGCCTCAATTCTGCGATTGCGCTCGGCTTCCAGTTCACGCGCTGAGGCATCGCCTTCAAGGCGCTCATCGGCTAATTGCTTTTCCGTCGAAACATATTCTTCTTTCAGTTTGGCCAGTTCGAGATCCGCTTGTGAGAGCCGAGCCTTGAGCGAGCGCGTTTCTCTGACCGACAGTATGCACACTGCCAGCAAAATCAAGGACGCAGTTAAGAACCCATAGACAAGCCATCTGCTCGAGAGCTTGAAAAGAGACGCTTGTCGAAGAGAGAGTCGACGCTTCGGTCTCACGGTCTTTTGGGTGTCGGGTCGTTCTTTCGTTACGCTCCTGACGAGCGCCTGTGAGAAACGAATATCTTCGCCCCTCAGTGAAAAAGAATCCCTGAACGCCCGTTGCCGCTCGCGCGGCATTCGGCCGGTGACGTAGTCGTCGATAAGCGAATCCTCCACGGCGAGCATTTGATCGAAATACTCGCTATCAGAGAAGTACCGCTCTTCAACCTGGGTCCGCTCTTCTTCCGTAGATAAGCCCAGCAGATAACGGACCATTATTGCTTCCTGGTCCTCACTGTGAGTCACGATAGTTTATTCAATCCCCCTACCTGAATGACAAACCCGCATCACGCTTATGTAATCAGCCCGGTGAAGAACGCCCTATGCACTTCTGAAAGCAGTCCTTTAACTCAGCCTTGATTCGAAAAATCTTTATTCTCAACGCCGGAAGCGTAAGACCAAACCACGCTGCCAACTGCTCACGGCTCTCATCCTCGGAATAGTATCGTTCAAGAACCAGCCTCTTGTCATCAGATAGTTTGTCCAGGCAGAGATTCATGCACTCGCTGACCGCACGCTCTTCGGGTGAGCCCTCCGGTTTCTGGAGCGCGAGTTCCCAGTCGGCCTGATGCGGCCTCAGCCTGATAATCTCCCTGATATGTTCTCTATACACGTTCAGAGCGATGCCTCTCACGTAGCTTCCCGGCTTCTCGATCACTGCGCCTGCGCGGATATTCGTTACCAGGCGGGCGATGGTTTCGTCCGCAAGGGCTTCCGGATCTTCACACCGCTTCCAGCGGAAGAAACTCACCAGCTTGCTGCGGAGCCTTCGGTGCCTCTCGGCGGAAGAGGACACTTCCGGCTCGCAGCGAGTGAGAAACTGCTCCACAGGGTCATCATTTGTCGACATTGGCCAAAACTCTCGGCGGAGCAACCGTCATGACGATCTTATTGATCGAGGGCTATGGCTTTGCTCCGTCGTCGGTAACCATGCTGCGCTCTTCGATCGCCGCGTTGACGATTACCCGATCCAAGCTGAGTTCGCGAACCAGAAAGAGCCGCAAGAGTCGGTAGAGTTTGTCACATTTCAGTAAATTTGGATAGGTTGTCTTTCATGCTCCAATGACACGATCAGGCGCCAGCCAGCCGCACAATCCGGATACGAATGCCTTGGTCAGGTCCTCGAAATTTTCCCGCCTTTTTGTCACTAATTATTGTGAAGGTGAAAATATTGTTTCTCGGGGCGAACCCGGTGGACGCGCGCGGGCGCCTGCGGCTCGATGAAGAGATTCGCGATATCGGCGAGAGAATTCGCGCCGGTCCGCATCGCGACTCGCTCATCCTTGAATCGGAGTGGGCGGTCAGGTCCGCCGATCTCCAAAAGGCGCTGTTGAGTCATGAACCGCATGTGGTCCATTTCAGCGGACACGGTCAGGGCCAGGAAATCATCCTCGAAGACCGCGCCGGAAAGGGCAAACCGGTCAGCAAAGAAGCCTTGACCAAACTCTTCGCGATACTCAAAGACAATATTCGAATCGTCGTCCTCAATGCCTGCTACGCACGACACCAGGCCGAGGCGCTGACCGAAACCATCGATTTCGCCATTGGTATGAATGGCGCGATTCTCGACAAGGGCGCGCGGATCTTTTCCGCGCACTTCTACCAGGCGCTGGCTTTCGGCCGTTCGGTGAAAGTCGCCTTTGATCTCGCCGTTAACCAGCTTTTGATCGAGGGCATCCAGGGCGCCGACAAACCCGAGCTACTATGCCGCAAAGGCATTGACCCTTCTCAGTGCTTCCTGGTCACCCAGCCCGGTCCGGTTGGCGAGTCGGCCACCGAACCGGGGATGAATGCTGAGCAGCTCGCCGGCGGCGAAGCGAAAAAAGGGCTGAGCGCAATAGCCTTTTTGCCGTTGCAGTTTTCAGCGATTGCGACCGGCTTAGTCACCGATGTCTCGCGGCGGTTCCTTGGAAATGACGGTGACTGGCCCGACGTAGCAAGCATGATCGCTCAGCCGGTGATCGTCACGTTCGGACTGGTCGTCGCTTTTCTCGCAGCGGCGGCGCTCCTTCTGCCGGGACATCCGCTTATTGGAGGAGCAGCCTCCCGGCGCCTCCTAAAGAAAGGATTGGGCTCCAGGAAAGCGATCTTCACAACTGGAATCGTCGCGGTGATCGCGCTGGGGTTGAAGCTGTCTTTGCCGGCCTTCGCGCACGCCTTCAACCAACGAGGCTTTCAATATCACGCGCAGGGCAATCTTTCGGCCGCGCGCGAATCGTATGAGCGCGCAGTGCGACTGCAGCCGGGCTACGCCGCGGCGCACTACGATCTGGCTACTGCGTACGAGGACTCGCAACCTGATAAAGCGATCGAAGAGTACTTGCTCGCGATCAAGTACGACAGCCATATTTACCCCGCCTACAATAATCTCGCCCGCCTTTACCTGATAAGAGGCGAGAACGATGACCACGATCGCGCGCTGACCGAACTGATCCGAGCCAGAGACTTGTTTCCGCAGGGTGAGTCGGCCGAAGAAATGAACGCGCAGTATTCGCTTTATAAGAACCTTGGCTGGGCTGACTACGCCCTGGCGAACTACCTGCAAGCTGAAAAAGAGTTGGCCCGGGCGATTTCTCTGCGGCCGGATAGAGCAGCCGCGCATTGCCTGATGGCCTACGTGCTGAAGAAACTCGGAAAGACCGGAGTGAACGGTGAGTGTCACGACTGCGTGGCCATGTCGAACAACGAAAATGACGTCGAAGGGAAGTGGTTGAGTGATGCCAAGGAGTGCTTGATGAAGAGGCAAAAGTAATGATGCGAAATGACCGCTTGTTTTCAATCGAGTGGGTTCCGCTGACATTCGTCTGGCTTTTCCTTGCGGCGTTCGGAGTCGAAGCCCAGTCTGCCGGGAGTCTCGGCCCTGCCTCAGGGCAAATAATTCTCATAACGCCGAAAGAGCCCAGGGGCAGCTTGAAGATCGTTCGCGCAAAGGGAGCCGAACCGGTAAACGCCACTGAGAAGATGCTGGTTCGGAAAGGCTATCTATTGGACCTGGCTCCCATGGCCAGGGCCATTGTTCTCTGCGGCGACAACAACCCGCGCAACCTCGAGCCTGGCCTGCAACCGTGTCCTTGCGCGGCGCCTTGTTCGCCCGATGTCTGTGGCATTCACTACGATGGCGCCTGGATAAGGCCGACGCGTGGCGGAACCGACACCGATAACAGTTCCTATCCGGTTGTGGTTTCGCCGCGCGCGACTTTGCTGCTGAGCACGAGGCCGGCGATTCGATGGACTCCGATTACCGGGTCGGGCGAAAGCATTAACTACAAGGTGACCTTGTATGGTGAGAACATGAAGATCATCTGGAGCCGAAATGTCGAGTCAGGAACCGAGCTTCCATACCCGGCCGGGCAGGCTCCGCTGGACCGCGGGCGGACCTATAAAGTAATTATTACCGCCGAGGGCCTCAGTTCCGCAGCCGAGCGCTTACCCGGACTTGGCTTCGCTACCCTTACAGAGGATCAGGCGCAAGCGCTGGCCCGCGAGGAGAACAGGAGAAAACAACTCGAAGTACCCGACCCGCAGAAACGGTTTCTGATCTCGACGCTCTATGCAGCCAGGGAACTCTACGCGGAAGCCATCGAGCGGTTGGAAATACAATACAACACGAACAAAGAATCCGCGGTCGCCAGGCTGCTTGGAGACTTGTACGCGGAGATCGGGTTGAATCGTGAGGCCGAAAAGAAATACCTGGACGCACTGAGCCTGAATCCCGAAAGTGATCTCGACGGACTGGCGCTGACGCAGAGAGCTTTGGCGCAGGTGTATGAGAACCTCGGGATCTTGAAGCAGGCGGTGGAAAAGCTGATCGAAGCAATAGCTACTTATCAACGACTGGGCGACACCGCCACCGTCAACGTCCTCCTCGATGAAAAACGGAGGCTGGCGAAACACGGAGGCGAGCAGTAAGCATGACTCACAGCAATGATTTGTTTTGTAATTCGCGCCCGAACCCGCCTCGAAGCCGATGGGTAATTGCGCTTCGGTGCCTGGTCGTTTCAATGTTGATCCCATTTCCTCGAATAGATGTCGTTGGCGTCGCCTCGGAAGATCCGACGTCAAGCTCTAACATCATTTCGGCGAAGCCGGACACCGTGCCGCGCGGCTTGCGTGCTGAAACAACCGAGCGTGAAAGCGCTCAGGAGAAAGTCCAGACAGCCGAACCAACGCCGGGCAGTCTCTTCGATTCGCTAAGACTGGCGATGGAGGCAAATCCGCTCGGCGCGACGCCAACGAGGAAGAGCGCCGCCGAAGCAATCGAGAAGTACAAGGCCGCATTCGCGATCTTCGAGGGCCAGGGCAACAAGATTGGAATGGCGGCGACTCGTTTCGCATGCGGCGCCGCTTATTTTTTTCTGGGAGACATACGCCAGGCGCTGAGCGCATATCTCGATGCCTCACGTTACGTCGACGAGTCTCACTTCCAGTTTCTGAGGCCGACTCTGGACATCAGTATCGGCGCTGCCTACGCGAGCCTTGGAGAAAGCGCCAAAGCGCTCGAGTTCCTGAACCGGGCGCTTCCCGCGTTTGAAGAGACGACGCCTATGGACCAGCTTGTCGAATATGCGTTGAAGAGCATGGGTAATGAAGAAGCGATGCGCATCTACAGAGTGAAGAAAAGAGAAATGGTTGCGTTCGCTCTGAAGAACCTGGGCCAGGTCAACGCGCGAATCGGAGAAAGGCGCAAGGCTCTCGAATATCTGGAACGCTCGCGCGATGTCTATCGTGAGGTGAGCGCCTGGCAGCGAGA
The DNA here is from genome assembly GCA_035607285.1 of Blastocatellia bacterium. Classification (GTDB taxonomy): domain Bacteria; phylum Acidobacteriota; class Blastocatellia; order UBA7656; family UBA7656; genus Onstottus_A. Next base: position 29,549 of record DATNBZ010000179.1, read on the forward strand.
AGTTGAAGTGTTGACGCTCATCTCGGTCGTCAGGCACTCGCTCGGCGAAACAAAAGAAGCTCTCGAATCCAATCGAGCGGCAGTGGGCCTCTCAAAAGAAAAGGGAGGAACGCCCTCGGAGGCGCACACCTATATGTCATTCGGAGAGGCGCACGCCGCTGCGGGAAATCACGAGCAGGCCATCGCCGAGTACAACCGCGCGCTGCCGCTCTTGCAGGAACGAGACGACAAGGCGACTCTGTCGACGGCGCTCAACAACATCGGGCTTTCGTACGATGGGCTCGGCAACAAGCAGAAGGCGTTGGAATACTACAATCAGGCATTGCCTCTTCATCGCGAAATGAAGGACCGCCCGGGCGAAGCTACGGTGCTCAACAACATCGGCGTTGTTTTTTATTATTCCGGCGAAAAACAAAAGGCGCTCGATCATTTCAACCGGGCTTTGCTGATCAACCGGGAGGTGAGCAGCCGCTCTGATGAAGCCACCACCCTCAACCACATCGGCGTAGTCTACAACTCGATCGGCGAGCGGAAGAAGGCTCTCGATTATCATGAACAGGCATTGACGATTGCAAGAGCGGCGAAGGACCGCATCGAGGAAGCGGCCACCCTCAACAACATCGCGGGCATCTACAGCGAAACCGGCCGGAAGAAACAAGCGCTGGACTTCTTGAACCAGGCATTGTCCATACTTCGGGAAATGGGGGATCGCGCCAGAGAAGCGACCGCGCTCAACAACATCGGAGAGATCCTGGATGATCTGGGCGAAAAACCGAAAGCGCTCGAATACTTCAATGAGGCCCTGCCAATCTTGCGCGAGCTGAAAGACCGCGCAATGGAAGCAATCACTCTCAACAACATCGGCAAGCTCTACTTTTCGACGGGCGAGAAGGACAAGGCGCTGACCTACCTGGACCAGTCGCTCGCGATAATGCAGTCACTTGGAAATCGTTTTGCCGAGCCCGCGCCGCTCAATAACCTCGGAGTGCTTTACAACTCATTAGGCGAGAGACACAAGGCGCTGGAGGTATTCAACCGCGTATTGCCGATGATGCGGTCTGTCGGCGATCGTTCGGGAGAGGCGGCAACACTCGCAAATATCGGCACGGTTTACGACAATCTGGGCGAGAAGCAAAAGGCGCTCGATTTCTACAACCAGGCATTGCCGATCCTTCGCGCGACAAGCGCTGACCCTAAGATGGCAGCCCCCCTCAACAATATCGGGGGCGTCTACAATTCAATTGGAGATAAGAAGAAGGCGCTCGATTTCTACAACCAGGCTTTGTCGATCCTGCGGTCGGTCGGAGACCGATCCGGAGAAGCTTCCACGCTCAACAATATAGGCACGATCTACGTTGGCCTCGGCGACGTCCAGAGAGGGCTTGAATACTTCAACAAGGCATTGAGGCTCAATCGCGCGGTCAACGACCGCTCCAGTGAAGCTGGAACGCTCGCCAACATCGGGACTACTTACGACACTCTCGGCGATGAGCGGAAGGCGCTTGATAGCCTGAACGCCGCCCTGAAAATCAGACGTGAGATTCGTGATCGCGCCGAGGAAGCCGCCGTGCTGGTCAATATCGGAACGGTCTATCTCAGGCTCGAGGACAGCAAGAAGGCCCTGGAGTTTTTCGATCAGGCGATGCCGATTCTGCAGGCAGCCGGTGATCGCTTCACGGAGGCGAGCACGCTCACCAACATCGGGACGGCCTACAACGGCCTGGGACAACCGGAGCAAGCGCTAAAGTTCCTGAATCAGGCTCTCGCGATTACGCGGGAGTTGAGGAGTCGACCGGCTGAGGCTTCAACGCTCAACAACATCGGCGCAGCGTATTACCTTTCCGGCGATAACAGGAAGGCGATGGAATTCCTTGACCGGGCGTTGCCGATCACGCGGGAAGTCGGGGACCGCCCTGGCGAGGCGGGAACACTTGCCAACCTTGGTCATATTCACGAGAAGCTTGGTCTGAGACAGAAGGCGCTAAGGATGTATCTCGAGGCCGTGACTGCTCTCGAAGACATAAGGTCAACTGCAACGATAGAAGAGATCAAGACCGGTTCAATCGAGCATCTCAATTCGGCTTATGTCCCTGCGTGCTTGCTGCTGGCGGGTTACCGGCGCGGCGCCGAGGCTTTCGACCTCTCGGAGCGCGCGCGCGCGCGCACGCTTCTCGATCAGCTCGGGAACATCCATCCCAACGCGGGCGCATCAACCGACGCTCAGCTTCTGATCGAGGAGCAAGCGGCCAAGCCGGCGCTGGTGGCGCTGGAGGTTAGTCTCAAACGGGAGGTGTCAAAACCATCGTCTTCGGCGCAGCCCGATGTGATCTCTTCCCTACGGACGCAGCTTGCGGCCAAAAGACTGGAGTACGAAGGCTTGCTGATGCGGCTCAAGCTCACCAATCCGGAATACGCCTCGTTGCGCGTCGTCGACACTATCAAGCTGCCGGCTCTGCAAAAGCTCCTCGGCGGAGACACGACCCTGCTTTCATACGTCGTTGCTCCAGACAAGACCCTGGCATTCGTTATCACTCGGGACTCTTTCCGCACTTTTGAGCTTAAGGTGAAGGAGTCCGAGCTTAAGGAAGCAATAGCCTGGTTCCGAGAGTTCGCGAGCCTCCGCGGCTCTCAACCTCAGAGCCTCACGCAGCTTCACCAATGGCTGATAGCTCCGATCAAAAAATATATCAGGACACCCGTGTTGGGCATCGTTCCATACGGTGTGCTCAACTACCTTCCGTTTACGGCCCTCACCGACGGGCACCGCTACTTTGGCGATGAACACGCGATTTTCTATCTCCCAAGCGCGAGCGTGCTGCCGTTCATCAGGAAGAAAAGCAAGCCGCCTGGTATGCGGATGCTGGCCCTGGCTCAGGGCCAGGCAGAAGGCATGCCTGACCTTAAATTCGCCGACGCGGAAGCCGAAGCAGTAGCCGCAATCTTTTCCACATCGGCATCAATTACAGGCAACGCTTCGAAAGCCGACTTTCTGAAACGCGCGGCGGACTATTCCCTCTTGCACATTGCCGCTCACGCCGAGCTCAACACCGCGAACCCGCTGTTCTCGCGAATACTGCTCGGAGCCAAAGACGGCGCCGGCGCATTGGAGGTGAGGGAGATTTACGATCTCGACCTGTCCAGGACAAGCCTGGTCGTGTTGAGCGCGTGTGAGACTCAATTGGGAGCGCACGGCAAAGGAGATGACATTGTCGGTCTTAACCGGGCATTCATCTACGCGGGCGCCCCATCGGTCGTCGCCAGTTTGTGGGCCGTGGATGATGAAGCGACAAGTTTGTTGATGAAGTCCTTCTATGGCCATCTGACGCAGGGGATGAGCAAGGCAGAAGCGCTACAAGCGGCGCAAACCGAAACTCGCAAGAGATATCCGGATCCATACTACTGGGCTGCGTTTGTTCTGACGGGTGATCCGGGCAAGACTTCAGCAAAACAACCAAGCCACTAGTGAGACCTTGTGAACATTGCGCCCGCGCCATCGATCTCTTGTGCAAGCGACCAGATGCCCTTACCGTTTTCCTCATCGGACGTGAAAGATGGAGACAGTGACTAAGAACTCTCCCTGGTTGTTTCCCGGATCTTTGTCGTTAACCAAAAGCTCCAATAGACCGGAATGAGAAGCTTGAAAGCTTGCCTTGGAACCAACCAATCGCCATCCGCCATCTTCGTCGTTGGCAATCCTTGCGAGAAGGGCGCCGTGCGGGAAGTCTACGATCTTACTATAGTCTTGAAAGCCAGGGACTCCATCCGGGTCTCCCAGTCCAGCGAAGAACCCAAGCCTTATTCGCCCGCTAGCTGAAATTTTGACCCAGTCGCGTTGTTCCACCGTCAGCCCGGTATCAGCTCGGCTATTGAGGTGAAAGACTTTTTCGAGAGCCGGAGGAAAGCCTGGTGCGATCTTCTCTTGAGGTTCGGCACGCCTGGAAGAATTGCTATTGGTGGTGTCCGTCTTCCTCAGTTCAGAACTCGTGGAAGAATCGGAGCTCGCGGTGTCCGTGCCGGCTCGGGGCTTTTGTTCCGAGAGAGGCGCATCCTTTCGCTGATCTGCGCCAACGCGAGCGTAGTTCACGTACCTGCCAAGGGATGCCAGCAAAACTGCGAGCGCCAGAACCGTCAGGCCAATAGCAGCCACGGACTTGAGCCTGATGTCTTGCAAACGCGTCTTGATCTGCTGGTCCGCTTTTGCGGCAGGGCCTTCAAAAGCGTCGCTGTTCGCCGGTGGCAGCAGCACCTGTTGATCCAGAAAGGGAGCTGCTTGATCCACTCCGCGCCCGACCAGCAACTTTGGCGCTTCCGCTCCCTCCATCGCTTCGAGCTGAAGCTGATTGACCGCAAGATCAAAGGCGGCGCTCACCGTTCGGCCGTAGACCAGCGATTGATAAAAATGCGCGGCAAATACTATCGCGGCGGCGTCGCTGATTTGATCGTCGATGCTGATCGCATAATCGACGACCTCGCTTAAAGCCCTGGCCTGCTCCCTGGTGTAACCCGCATTCAACAGGACGACGCCGACGTTGTCCTTTAATATGCGAAAGAGGCTGGACAGCGCGTTCTTCGGGACCTGTTTGGCCTCTCCCTTATTGTCCAGGAAAATCAGCCCGCCCGGCTTGCTCCGCCCGCTGAAGTGTACGATGGATGGATTGTGTCTGAGCAGCGCTTCCTGCAGGTCACTTATCTTGACCGCCCATTCTGAAGCGAAGTCAAATCTATCGCGATGAGAGCCGAGACGGATCTTCCTGACGATCTCGCGCGCCTCTTCAGCCAGACGCTCGCGGTCGCCGTGGTCGCCCCAACCCGTAGCGAGAAACAATATCTTGATTTTGCTTTCAAGCATAAAGTTCCTCCTCGTTACGCATTGCTCAGGACATTCGCAGCCCCTGGGCGTCGGTGTTGACTGCGATTATCTCGATCAACGCCCAGATACCGGTGATGAAGAAGCCTAATCCGAAGACCCATCCTACGCACACGGTTATCAACAACTGCGCAACGCCTTTGCCGGAGTATCCCGCATAGAAGTTGTGCACTCCGAGGCAACCCAAAAACAGACCGAGGACGATAAAAGTCCCGCGGCTCTTCGCCGAATGAAAGAGAATCGGCTGGGCCTGATTGACCTGGTTAACGACGATTTGATTGGTCGGTTGAGCGGCGGCCGGAGTGTCGAGGAAGTGCCTTATGTTCGCAAGCGCCTGCCAGCCCGTCATCCCGTCTTGCCAATAGTGAGTGCCCGCGTTGATGGTTCCGCTCTGCCACATGACCCTCATCTGATTGACGGTGTAAGGCCCGCTCTTTTGTCCATTGAGCACCAGGAAATAAGTGTCGGTGCCCGTCGCGCTGATAGATGTTGAGCCTGGGAGGCTGGGCGGACTGATTACCGCCGGCGGATGGAAAGGCGCGTTCGGAGAATAGTCTCCGCCCGACAATGTCGCCGGCAGTCGAGGGTTATCATCGACGGTTGCGCCGCAACTAGGGCAAAACTTTGCCGTAACACCAAGCACGTGTCCACATATCTGACATAACATACTCAATCCTCCTTTTTGATAATTAACAACTCACACTCAGGAAAGCCGTTTATCGGCATCTAATACCATGATCCACCGTGCTTCTACGGCGACGCTACCGACTCACGGTTGTCGTTTCTCTTGCTTCTGGATAAGCCGGATATTTGCGCGATCACGTGGCGTCAAGTTATCGACGCTGTACGTGCTGCGCGGCACATACGAAGAGCGTCTCTCAAAATGCTGCTGCAGATTTGGGTCATTGAAGAGTCGGCCGTGACGCGCGTAGACAGTGTTGCGAAGCAGCCTGAGCTCGTCGAGAGAGAATCCCGAGAGATCCGATTCAAGCAAAGCGCCGCCTTGCGCCACTGCAGCTTCAACCACGTCAAAGACCCGGTGAATTTGTGATGATTCTTTTGCGAGCAACGCTTTATGAGAGTCAGCATCCGGCAGCTTTTTCTCCTGCGGCGTGGAAACTGGAACGATAGACGGTGACCTGGACAGCGCCGTATAAAGCGCGACCACCATCGCTACAATAGCGATTAACCCAAAGAGCGCGATGGCCGTCTTTTGACTGACTGGCCGCCAAGCGGATTCGGTACCAGTCACAGTCATCGCAGGCTCAGACCGTTCCGTAAGACGCTTTGAAAACGACGCGACTGCTTCGTGACCGACACCAGAATCGGATGAGTCGCTCCCGCTGCCGCTTGGGAATGCTGCGCCACACTCGACGCAGATTCGCGAGCCCTCATTCAGGCTTGCCAGACCGCACGCATTGCAAATAATCACAAAGGCTTCCTGTTTTGAACCCAGGCTGTATCGAGAGTTCCATTGGTTCTCAAGCGGCTGCAGCTTCAGAACCGCTTCGTTACCTACTTCTGCATTCTTTGAAGCTTTCGCTCGATCACCGTCGAACTGAATACCCTGCCATCGGGATCGAGCTCCCTAACGCGCTGATACTCTTCGATAGCTTGGGGATGAGTCTCTGGCTTTCTTTCGTAGATTTCCCCAAGCCAATAGTGTGGCCGGGCCCACCTGGAATTGAGCTCAATTGCCTTGCGGTAGAATCTCTCAGCCGTGTCGAAGCTTTTCAGGTTGAAGTACGCGGTTCCCAGGTTGTTATATGGAAACTCCCAGTTGGGCTCCAGTTGAATTGCGCGTTCGAAGTAGTTGATCGAATCGTTGAATCTCTTTCGCTCCACATAAAGGAGCCCCAATCGGTTGTTGGGTAACGCCCAGGACTGGTTGAGTTGGAGCGCAGCGCGAAAATTTCGTTCTGCATCATCCAAGTGATTTTGTGATTTAGCGACCTCCGCCTCTGCATATTTCCATTTGGCCTCGAGGAACCTATCTCCCGGATCTATTGAGTGGGCCCATTCATAAACTCGCCGCGTAGTTGTCCAATCTTGATCGCTAACATTTTCAGTCTGTACCGACATTCGCTTTTGCAGAACTTCGTCGCCCATTTGCCGAAGCGGAGACAAGACTTTGGAACCCGCTTCCTTCAATGCCTTGTTGTCCGCGTCGAGCCCCTTGAGCTGAAAGTAGAAACTGTAGGCGTCGTCATTCGACAACGTCACCAGCCGTCCATTGTTGACCGCGCTTCGCAACGAACCCGCGAGTCTCGACACCTGAGTGTCGTTGAATGCGAAGTACACCGCGACCGCGATCGCAATCACCGCTACTCCTCCCAGTATCCCCACCAGCGGCCGGGATATGATCCAACCCGCCGGCTGATGACTGCTCACCGGAGGCGGCTCGACGGGCACACCGGGCGGAGGAGCCAGGATTTGTTGCTGCTGGGGCTCGGGGGCCGGGGCTGCCGCCGCACCGTGCGATCCGCTCTGCACGGAGGACGGCAACGGGGGCGCCAGTAAGGCTGCCGGAACAGGAGGTGGCAAGACCGGCGGAGACGGCGCCTGCTCGCGAGCTGAGCTGATCACGGCTCCGCACTCACTGCAAAACCGCATTCCGTCTTCGACTCTATCTCCACATTCATTGCAGATGATCATAGCTTCTCCTCCGCGTGTCCTGGCCGCCCAAAATTCGTCCGAGCTCGCGGCTTTACAAAATGCCGTTGAGTACGGGCATAGATGCAGCGCGTGTTAGCGGCCCGCTGTCAGCACCACGAATCTGGTGCCGTCGCCGAATTCGAGATCGGGCCCTTTTTCAGACAGAGTTCCTGCTGCTGCAAGCCCGGCGCCGATCGCTGCGCCAATGGCTGCGCCCGTGCCGCCCGCTATCACCGCGCCGATAGCCGCGCCAATTCCGCTGCCGAGAGCTATTCGCAAAGCGTCTCGCTTGCGGTAGGATCTGGCTCCGACCCTCCCTTCATTGTCGGCCCGTCCCTCATTCGCCGCCCCGGTCACCTCGTACACCTCTGCGATCTGCGCCTGAAATTTTCCGGTGTCCCCGTTGGGCATCGTGATCCGCCTGAAGCCCATCGCAATTTCCGACTTGCCGCTTGCTTTCCCCGAAGCCTTGACCTTGGTCAACTCGCCATCCACGATGGCTGACTTGTACTCAATCGGCTCGACTACGGTGCACCTGAACGAATCACCCTTTTTGTTGCGAGCGGTGCTGATCGGCGACAACAACTCGAGGGTGAAACGCGTATTCTGAGGCAGCTTCAATCCATCGCCGCGCGGCTCGGCAGGCGCTTGCCGCGTCGCTGAAATTGCCACCGTCACCATCAGCAGCAGAGTTGCCCATTTTCGGATCGATCGCTTTCTGGTTTTCATTCGACGCCTCCTGTTATTGCCGGCCGGTTAAAGCAGCCGCCATGTGATTGTGAAGTGGACCGGCTGGCGCTCATTGTTTACGCGCAGCCGGACTGAAAGCCTGGAGAATCGGTTGTAAGGCCCGGGGACGTCCTGAAACACCAGCGACTTCGCCTTAGTGTTTTCTCCAGCGACAAGGTTCCAACGACAGTCCCCGGTCGGGAGATAGCCGAATACTCGAGTGACCCCTCCGAGCAAAACGGTAACTTCAATCGCACCACTCGTGGCGCCCGTACTTGCGGGACTGCCGGAAACCGTTACCACCAGATCATCGCCCTGCTTTGAAGCAGAGGCCGAGACTGGATCGGGTCTTCGCGTGCCTTCGACTCGGCCAATTACCGGCTTCGCTATAGCGACGTACTTGCTTGCGGCTGCAGTTCTACCCTGCGAATCGCGGACAGTTGCTGTAACTGTGATTTGCACCACGTCGTTGAGGCCGGACGTGTCGAGAACCGCGCTTGCGCCAGTGTAGTTGATCGAGCCGGCTGAAGCTGACCATCGATAGGTCAGGTCGCTGCTCGGTTCGGCGGGGTACACTTTGAATGTCACCTTCTCGCCCGGCGCGACGCGAGTATGATCGACGTCCAGTCGTGTTATGGACGGCGCGGGTGTTGGACGGGGCACCACGTTTATCGTGAGGCTGTCGGTTGCGGACGAGCCTCCCTGGTCCGAAACGACTACGCGGACCTGGACCGGGCCGGGCTCGACGGACCCGGTCTTGAGAGTGATCCGGTTGCCGCCGCCAACCGTGGTCCCGGATGAAGAGTTCCAGACGAAGCTGAGCTTGCCTGCCTCCCTGTCGCTGGCCTCCGCTATGAGCTCGACATCTTCGCCCTGAGTGATCCGCGTCGCTCCGGCGGCAAGCTTGACGCTCGGCGGAGAGTTCTTGAGCGCGGTTGTGTTGGCGACGCCCGAAGCGGTTACGGTGGCCGGACTGCCCGGAGACGCTGTCGGGCCGGACGGCAGACCCGCGCCCGGATTCGAAGGCGGATCGGGTGTGGTTGGAGGAGACGTTGCGACGGGACTCGTCGTAACATAAATTACGTGTTCAGCCGACGCCGAGCGGCCGCTCGCATCACGAACCACCAATGAGACGTTGATCGAACTCGATCCGAACCCGGACCCGGAGGTATCGAGACTTGCGTCCGTGCCCATTCCGATGATACTGCCGCTGGATGTTGTCCACTCGTAGCTCAATTGATTCGGATCCGGCCCCGAGATCCGCGCCGCGAGCGACACACGCTCGCCTGTCTGAACCCTGGACTTGTTAGCTTCGATCGACTGGATCGCCAGGGGAGGTTTGACCCATGGTTTCCAAAGGAACAAGACTGCCGACGCGACTGCGATTAACGCCGCGGCTCCGGCCGCGGCCGCTCGCGCTCTCGCCTTCGAAGCTCCGGCGACGGCGGGGCGAGTTGCCGTATGCTCGCCGATGAGAGCGCCCGAGAACACCGGCGGGACGATGGCTGCCTTTGAGGTCTGGGAGGCCGCGGCCGGCACGGGCACAACTGCAACTTGATTGCGATCGGTCGCACCGGAAGGGCCGGACACCGGTTGTTCAGCCGGACTCGAGCGCGGCGGAGCTGAGATGCCGCAGCAACTGCAAAAGCGCATTCCGTCTTCTATGGAGGTCCCGCAGTTGTCGCAGATCATCTTTCCCTCTACACTCTGCGCTTGCAGCAAGGCGTTCAGTTACCGGTCGGGCAACATCTATTTCGGGCGCACTACACGCACCTTCAAATGATCGAAGTCTCCCGCCCGCAATGTTCGGTTTGATCCGAGATCGATCAAGTCGTGAATCGTGCCGGTCCATTTGCCGATCATGTCGTCATTGTCTTGATTGAGAGCGGAGCGCGCGGCTTGAAGCCCAGAAAAAGTAAACAGGCTCGAACCCAGAAGCGCGATCGCGGCCTTTTCGGCAACATCCCGGTCGCGGATTATTATCGTCACTTCTTGCGTATCGCTAACGCGCAGCACTTCTGAAGCTTGCCCCCACACCGCATGCAGCGAGTCTCGCGCGACCGGCGCATAGCTCACGGCTTCGTTGTTCAGCATCAACAAAGCGTAAGGATCAGGCGCCGAGCTCCGGCCGAATATCTCGGGGTCCCACGGGCGACCCGCCATTAATTGATGTGAAGGTCCCTTGACCGGGCGAATCTCGACTTCGTCGATGATGACCTGAAAGCCGCGCTTGATCTCTTCCTGGTCGCGATCTTGCCATCGCGCCTGCTTCTCGCGCGCCTCGGCCGCAAATCTCGACGAAGGAAATCTATCGACAAAGCCGTGCCATAGCCTGATCATCGCTTCACACTCGGAAGGCAACCGCGGCTGGCTCAAGCTCAACTCGGCCTTCTGCGTCTTCTGAAATTCTTCGAACTCATAGCGTAGCGCACGAAGCTCCTTCAACATCTGTTCGCGCATCGACCGCACTTCGTCCGCGTGCTTGCCATCGGGGTATTGATCGAGGAAGCGAGTCATCAAGTCGGCGGCGGCCTGGTAGCCGTCGATTGCCTCGTTCGGGTTCGCTCGCGTTTCGATTGCGAGCGCGCGCGCCCGGGCGGCTTGTAGTTCCAGGAACAAATCACCCTCACCCGCCGCGGCGCACGAAGTCAGAGCGCACAGGGCGGCCAGCCCGCAAATCCGTGTTGAGATCCTGTCGAGCATTCGATCAATCGATTCGCTTAGTGAAACAGCGAAGCCGGGTCGAACCCGTTTCGCGTTACGATGGCCCTCTCGCCGCCGGCTTTGATCAACTTGACCAGTTCGGGGTAGACCATGCTTGCTGAAGCCGTGCCGCCCGACCTGTATTCGCCATCGTCGAACGCGGCCCACACGTGCAACTCGGCGTTGGCGGCATTGAGCGCGTCCGCCGCCTGTTGGAGCGTGACGTTGCTGCCGCTGAAAAGGAATCCGTCATTGGGGGCCGCGTCGGTCATCAGCACGACCAGCGGTCTTTTGAATTTGGAGCGGCACTGCTCGGCGGCGAACTTGAGAGCCTGAAAACTATTTTCCGTTCCGCCGAGATCCTGCGAGGCGTCCAGCCTTCGTTGCAACTCGGCCAGATCACGAGTAGGCTCGCCCGTGACCTGCGCGGTATTTCCAAAATCGACTATCTGAACAAGCTTGCCCTTGTATCGCTTCAGTATCTTGTCGATGCTGTCTCTCAGCTCTTTCCGGTCATCGGTCATGCTTGCGGAGGTATCGATCACAAACATCACGAGATCGATGTTCTTGCGAGAGGTCATCGTCGCCGCCAGATCCGCGACTCCTTTGCCGCTCTTGCCGTAATCTTCGACTATTTTGGACACCGTCGCCTGACCGGGTGCGGGCGGCGGCGGAACCGGTTTGGTTGGGCCGGCCGCCGGCGGCGGTTCGGGTTTCTCGTTTGATTTCAAATACGCGTATCCGAGACCGCCAAGCAGGGCGAGCGCAAGCGCTTCGACGCCCAGCACGCGCAGCGCAAATCCTTTTGAGTTCATGATTACGCGCCCCCTCGCCGCGAGCGTTGATGGCTCGCCTGTGTTGAAGGCCTGGGCGGAGCGGCGGCCTGGCCTGCCGCAGGTTTAAGCGCCCGTTTGCCGTCGATGAGCTTTTCGACGAACGAATCCAGTTTCCGGCCGTATGCGCGGCTGAGCTCCATGAATTCCTGCGTCGAGTCGCCGCCGTTTTGCCGGGACTTGCCGTTAGACTCCTGCCGGGACTCGAGGAATTGCTCGATCGCCTGAATCTGTTTATAGACGGCCCGGCACATATTCGACTGCTCGCAATGCTCCGCTCCGTCGCTGCCCGTGATTCGCGTCTCGGGATAGACCTCTCTGAAATACCATCCGAGCAGCGCATTGTATTGAGCCAGCCCCTCGACGCTGCGCCTGACGCGGTCGAGGTGGTCACGACACTTCGCGAGCAGCTTCGAGCGCGTGGCCCTCTTGCTGATCAATTCGGCGATCGCCCTCATCTCGATTCCAAGAGCGACCATCTTGGCGGAGCCGACCAGACCGATCTCTTCGGAATAGACGTAGCGTATTCGCGCGGCGGCGTCCTTCTCAGGTTTGATCTCGCCGAATATCAATCCGAGCAGGAAGCATTCGTGCGCCTCCTCCATCTCTGCTCGCTCGCGATCATCCAGGACGAGCAGATCATCAAACTTGATTTCGTGAGCGTCGGTGTGAAGCTCCTCACCTTCGCCTTGTTTCTGAAAGTAGCGGATTCGATGTTCGGCCACCGAGTCGGCCCAGTTTATGGGGATGCCGCCCACCTCGCTGTAGAAGACGATCTCGGAGCGCTCGGGTATTCGCTGGATCGATAGCGCCGGATCGCCGGGTTCCGGAATCTTGGTCTTGAGCATGGTTTCGAATTCCGCCAGCTTGATTGGGTCGGCGCTGTCCTGCGGAATCCCAACCAGTATCTTGTGGCGCTCGGCCGACAGGACATAACTGCGAGCACGGCTTCCGCCGTGGAGCCAGAACTTGGCCTTGTTGAAGATGAATCGTACCTGTGCTTCGCGCTCGCTCTCGCCGGGGTACTTACGCCACAGCGTCTCCAGGACATCGAAGTCCTTCTTAATGTTCGCGAACGGCTTTCTAGCCAGATCGCTGATCTGAAGCTCGATACTGTCGATCCCGCGCTGGCGCACCAGCCTTGGAAGCTCGATTACCGAAGTTTGGAGTTCCTGCAGAATCTGATCGCCCACCGATTCAATTTTCTTTCTGGCCTCTTCGCCGGAGCCGAGGTACCGCTGAAGATAGTTGTTCTCGATATCGGCGGGGTCGTAGAGCATCAACGACAACTCGCTTGCCGTTTTTTGCCGGAAGTGCTCGTACTTGGTCACCAGCCGCCGCTTCAGGTTTTCCAACTGCCCACCAAGCGTGTAGAGCTCGCCGATCAACCCTTCGGTGCGCACCTCGCCGCTCTCGGTTGGATCGGCAAGCCCGATGTATGAAATCAATCGCTCGCATATCTCCTTTGCCGCGGCGCGAACCTGCCAGGCTAATATGGCATTGAGATATTGAGGCGCTGTCTCCTCGAACAGCGTGACGTCGTACTGAATGATCGTCTTCTTGCGGCCGTCCCAGTTCGAACGCGCTTCGTGACGTCCTGTAGCCGCAAGCAGATGGTCAAGCCGCCGCTTTGCATCTTCACCCGTCTTGACCGCCTGATCGACTCCGCGCTGAAAGGCGGGAATGTACTCGCGGTTCTCATCGCGAAGCACATTTGTGGCTTGTCGCAGGACCGCGATCGCGTAGCCGACGCTCTGATGCTCCTCGTTGATGATTCGGGCGACTTCCTGGCGAAGCAGCTTCTGAGAGCTTTCGACTATCTGTTCTTTATTGAAGTGAACGGCGCGCGAATAGTCTCCCCATTGCTGTGGGTCCTGTTTGTCGTTGCGAAGCTTGCTCATCTCCCGCTCAACCGCCGCCCTTAGGTATTGAGCCAGCCCGTTTCCTTTTTGCTGGTGAACGCCTTCGCTGACCTCGCGGGCTGTCTGCCGCACCGTCTCCACGATCAAATTGTCGATGCGCTGTCCGAGTTTCCGCCCATCGTCGCGCAGCGCGTTTTGAAGATCGTGCCGCTGAACGATTTTTCCGTCGGCCGCGAAATTGCCTTCGTACAGACGAATCGCCGGCAGCAGGTCGGCCAGCACAACGTCAGTGAGCACCGCAGCGTTGAACTCGGCGTGCGACAGGCTCCCCCAGTGGTCCACCACATCGGCGGCAAGCTTGTAAGCGCAAGCCTGCTCGATGCGGTCAGAGGGGACCGTGATCGAAGCCATTCCGAAGCTCGAGTACCTGGTGATGAACTTCTGATCGATGATGCTCTCCCGGTTTTCGTTCAAGTGATGGAAGGCGAACAGATCGACCAGGTGTTGATCCAGATTGAGTCGAACGCCGCGTTTGTAACCGGCGAATTCACCCTGAGTGAAGTCCTTGAAAATGCTCTCCGCCAGCATGTTGAAGATGATCTCGCGAGTGGCGAAGTCTACTGTGCGGTTTGAGTGATTCGTCCGGTCGAGCAGATAGGTG
>DATNBZ010000281.1:0-65915 GCA_035607285.1 Blastocatellia bacterium
GAAAGGATTTCCTATGAGCGAGAACCCCCTGATCGAATTGCAAAAACTCGGGCAGAGCATCTGGTACGACAATGTGCGCCGGGCGTTGATCACCAGCGGCGACCTTCAGCAGAAGATCGGCTTGCCCAAAGGCGTCACCTCGAACCTCCAGCAAAAAGTGAGCGGCGATGATCTGCGCGGCGTGACTTCCAATCCCGCGATATTCGAGAAGGCGATTGTCGGCAGCACCGACTACGACGAAGCGTTGCGAAAGTTGATCGCTGACGGCAAGGGCATAAAAGAGATCTACGAGTCGCTGGTCATCGAGGATATCCAAAACGTCGCCGATCTTCTTGCTCCTGTTTACGATCGCACCAATGGTATTGACGGCTACGTAAGCCTGGAAGTTTCGCCGCTGCTCGCGCACGACACTGACGGAAGCATATCGGAGGCGAAACGATTGTGGGCGGCGCTTGATCGCAAGAACGTGATGATCAAGATTCCCGCAACACCCGAAGGCATTCCCGCAATCAGGGCCCTGATCGCAGAAGGAATCAACATCAACGTTACGCTGATCTTTTCAAACGAGACTTACGATCAAGTGGCCGAGGCCTACATCGCCGGCCTCGAGGATCGAGCGAACGCCGGCGGGCCCGTAAAGCGCGTAGCTTCTGTAGCCAGCGTCTTTGTCAGCCGCATCGACACCGCCATCGACAACCAGCTCGAGTACATGATTCGCCGCTCCACCGATGACTCTGAGAAAGCCAGACTCAGCGATCTGTGCGGGAAAGCCGCAATTGCAAACGCGAAGCTGATGTATCAACGATTCAAGGAAATCTTCGCAAGCGATCGATTCGAAACTCTCCGAAGCAAAGGCGCGCAGGTCCAGCGTCCGCTGTGGGCGAGCACCGGGACGAAGAACCCCGCTTACAGAGATACATATTACGTTGAAGAGCTGATCGGGGCCGATACGGTCAACACCGTTCCGCCCGCTACGTTCACCGCGTTTCGCGATCACGGCCGCGTTCGCGCAAGTCTCGAAGAAAATATCGATGAGGCGCGCGATACGATCAAAGCGCTTGCGGCGATAGGCATCGACCTCAAGCAAGTCACTCAGCAACTCCAGGACGAGGGCGTCAAAGCGTTCATGGATTCGTTTCACACCCTGACCGACAGCATTCAGGCAAAGCAAGCCGCCATCACCAGCGGCGTGCTTGAACGTCACACGGCCAGCCTTGGCTCTTATGCCGACGCGGTGAAAGACGCGATCAAGAAAGCCGAGAGCGAACAGTGGATTCGTCGCATCTGGAAAAAAGATCCGACGATTTGGAAAGAGGACGAGGCTCATCAGAAGATCATTCGCAACGCGCTGGGCTGGGTCACGGTCGTCGATCAATTGGTCGAACACGCCGATGAGCTCGCGGCCTTCAGCGAGCGCATCCGGAACGACGGCTTCACGCACGCGATGGTCCTGGGCATGGGCGGAAGCAGCCTGTGCCCCGAAGTACTCCGCCGCACCTTCGGACACCGCGATGGAATGCCCGAACTTCACGTTCTTGACAGCACTGACCCCGCAACCGTGAAGAGCTTCGAAGAGCGGATTGATCTTCCTCACACTCTCTTCATCGTAGCGAGCAAGTCAGGCACTACAACCGAACCTCTGATGTTTTACAAGTACTTCTTCGATCGAACCCGCGAGATCAAAGGCGATCGGGCAGGAGAAAATTTCATCGCGATCACCGATCCCGGCACGCTCATGGAATCAATGGCGAAGGGTGACAACTTTCGCAGGATATTCCTGAACCCACCCGACATCGGCGGGCGCTATTCGGCGCTGTCTTACTTTGGAATGGCGCCCGCAGCGCTTCAGGGTTTCGATTTCAAGTCCCTGCTGGGCCGGGCGGACAGGGCGATGCACGCCTGCTCGCCCGCGGTTCCGTCGGAAGACAATCCAGCAGTACGGCTCGGCGCGATTCTTGGAACGCTCCGAAACGCCGGCCGCGATAAGCTGACGCTGTCGATCGCACCTGAAGTGTCGTCGCTGGGATTGTGGATCGAGCAATTGATCGCCGAGAGTACGGGCAAGGAGGACAAAGGCATTATTCCAGTAGCCGGCGAAACGCTCGGGCCGCCGTCGGTCTACGGAAACGATCGGCTCTTCGTTCACATCGGCGTTGGAGCCCCCGATCCGGATACCGAAGCCAGGCTGCGCGCGCTCGAGGCGGCCGGTCATCCGGTCGTCCGCAGGAGGCTCGGAGATCTGCTCGATCTCGGCGAGGAGTTTTACCTGTGGGAGATGGCGACCGCGGTCGCAGGGGCCATCATCGGAATCAACGCGTTCGATCAGCCCAACGTGCAGGAGAGCAAAGACAACACCAAACATTTTCTGGAAGTGTACAAGAACGAAGGCTCGCTCCCGGATCAGGAAAAAGGCGCGGAGGGCCGAGGCCTGACCGTCTACTGCCAGCCGGAAACTATCACGGAGTTGGGGGCGGGACTATCCATCGATGAGTTCATCAAGGCTCATTTGACTCGCGCACACGCCGGCGACTACATAGCGATGCTTGATTACATTCAGGAGACCCCCGAGCATGAGGAGCTGATTCAAGGTATTCGAACTCACCTGAGAGATGCGCTGCACGTTGCGACGACGACCGGTTATGGGCCTCGCTTCCTGCACTCGACAGGGCAGCTTCACAAGGGAGGGCCTCCCACGGGCGTGTTCATCCAGGTGACCGCCGACAATGCTGTCGACGTGCCGTTGCCTGACGAGCCATTCACGTTCGGCGTGTTGAAACAGGCCCAGGCGCTCGGCGATTTTCAATCGCTTGCAAGCCGTCATCGGCGGGCCATTCGCGTCCATCTGGGAGCCGACGTTGCCGCCGGGTTGCGCACACTGCTTGAAGTAGTCCAGATCGCATTTCCGGTTGTGCAAGGGCAAGCAAGCTAGTCTTCTTTGCGTCTTTGCGGTTCTTTGCGTCTTTGCGCGAAACACGTTCTTGGATCTATGTCAGTAAACTCTTTACCAATCTCACTCGTGATATCGGACATCGACGGCACGTTGATCACTTCCAATCACGAGGTGACTGAGGCTACCAAAGCCGCAGCCGCAAAGCTCAGCGACCGCGGCATCGCTTTGTCGCTTGCAAGCTCGCGCCCTCCGCGGAGCATTGTTCCTCTCGCCGACGCGCTTAAACTGAGCGGGCCGTTTGCGGCTTTCAACGGCGCGTTGGTAGTGAAGCGAGAGGGGGAAGTTCTTGCTCGCAGTAGTATTTCGGCGGCGATCATAGCTCGTGTGAAAGCAATCGCTGATGATTTTCATTTGGCCGTGTGGCTCTACGATGAAACTGACTGGTGGGCGCCGTGGCGTGATGCGTTTGTCGATCGCGAAGAGCACACTTCAGGTTTCTCGGCCAGGCTGGAGGGTTACGACGATCGCATAACTCGAGAGGCAAACAAGCTGACTGTTGTCGGCAATCCGGAACTTGTAGCGCAAGCCGAACGGCGAATCTTGAGCGTGTTGGCAACGGAAGTGTCGGCCTCGCGCTCGAAGCCGCGCTTTCTCGATGTGACTGCGCATGGGATCCACAAGGGCACGGTTGTAGTGAGACTCGCAAATCTTCTGAACATGCCGACGGACCGCGTAGCGGTGATCGGCGACGGACCAAATGACGTCGCGATGTTCAAGCAAGCGGGCTTGAGCATCGCGCTGGGCCAGGCGGTGGATGAAGTGAAAGAAGCCGCGACTTATGTGACGACTTCAAACGACAACGAAGGCTGGGCGCGCGGGATTGAAAAATATCTGCTGGCGGCAAGCTATTAACGCAAGTCCGCAAGGATGCAAAGACGCGATAGCAAAAAGCAAGAGAACGCCTGGCGGCTTTGCGTCTTCGCGTCTTTGCGTTAAAAGGCTTACAAGTGACTTATGACACCGAGCGAACAACTAAAATCTAAGCAAGCGCAATTTGGAATGATCGGGCTGGCGGTGATGGGCCGCAATCTTGCCCTGAACATCGAAGAACACGGCTTCCCCGTCGCGGTCTGGAATCTCGAGACTGAGTGGGTCGACAGTTTCATCGCCGAGAATCGGGACAAGGAATTCATCGGCGCAAAATCACTCGAACAGTTCGTGCAGCAACTCGAACGGCCTCGCCGGATAATGATGATGATCAAGGCCGGCGCCCCGGTCGATAGCACCATCGAGGCCATCAAACCGCTGCTTGAAGAAGGCGACATATTGATCGACGGCGGAAACTCCTACTTCAAAGATACCCAACGTCGTGTCGCAACATTGGCCGAAAGCGGTTTGCATTTTATCGGGTCGGGCGTCTCCGGCGGCGAGGAGGGCGCGCGTAACGGACCATCCCTGATGCCCGGCGGCGCGCGCGAAGCTTACGAACACATTCGCCCGGTCTTCGAAGCCATCGCCGCAAAGACAGATTCGGGAGCTTGCGTCACTTATGTCGGGCCGGACGGAGCGGGACACTTCGTCAAGATGGTCCACAACGGAATCGAGTACGGCGACATGCAGTTGATCGCCGAGGCTTACGATATTCTTCGGTCAGCATTGCGGCTCGACGCTTCGGAGCTTGCGGACATTTTCGATGAATGGAACCGGGGACCGCTCGAATCGTTTCTGATCGAGATCACCGCGAACATATTTCGATATCGCGATTCTGAAACAGGCAAGCCGCTCGTCGATCTCATCCTCGACGCGGCGGAACAGAAAGGCACGGGCAAGTGGACTACCCAGGAGGCGCTTGACCAGCGCGTTCCGATTCCAACTATCGCCGCCGCCATCGATGCGCGAGTGCTCTCGAGCATGAAAGAGGAACGCGCAATCGCGAGCAAGAGAATAAAAGGTCCCAGAGCAAAGCGTGCCCGCGTAGATAAGAACAAGCTTATTGGAGCGGTCCACGACGCGTTGTACGCCTCGAAGATTTGTTCTTATTCGCAGGGCTTGAATCTCATTCGACAAGGTTCGGACCAATATGACTGGAACGTCAATCTCAGCGAGATGGCGCGGATTTGGAAGGGCGGTTGTATAATTCGCGCGCGCTTCCTGAACTCGATTATGGACGCATATAATCGCCGTCCTGATCTGCCGAACCTGCTGCTGGATGATGACTTCAATCGATGGATCAGCAACGCCCAGGCGAACTGGAGGCTTGCAGTTAAGACCGCGATTGGGATTGGAGTGCCGGTGCCGGCGATGAGCGCGAGCCTCGCGTACTTCGACAGTTATCGCTGCGCAAAACTTCCGCAGAATCTTACGCAGGCTCAGCGCGACTACTTCGGCTCGCACACTTATGAGCGAGTCGATCATCCCGAACGTGGGCACGTGCACACAGATTGGGCCGGCTACGAACACAGCAAGGAGGGCCAATGACAGCACAACAACCGACAGCACTGACACCGACCGATCAAGGACAGCCGTTACCAGATGCGCGAATCCTCGCGATCGACATCGGAGGCACCGGGCTCAAGGCCGCGATACTGGACATCGACGGGAACCTCGCAACCGAGCGCCTTCGCGTCGAGACCCCACACCCGTGCTCGCCCGACGAGCTGGTCGATGCCCTGGTCAAGCTCGTCGAGCCACTTCCGGCTTTTGACTACGTATCGGTCGGATTCCCCGGAGTCGTGCGCAACGGCAAGATCATCACCGCTCCCAATCTCGGCACCGAAGCGCTGATGGGTCTTGATCTCGCGAGCGCGCTTCAGCAACGGCTGGGCAAGCCCGTGAAGGTAATCAACGACGCCGACATGCAGGGCTACGGCGCAATCGAAGGCAAAGGGCTCGAGATGGTCATCACACTCGGCACCGGCTTCGGCTCGGCTTTGTTCATGGACGGGGTCCTTGCGCCGCACCTCGAGATCGCTCATCTTCCGTTTCGAAAGGGCAAGGACTATGACCAGCAGATCGGAGATAAGGCGCGCAGGAAGATCAGCAAGAAGAAATGGAATCGACGTGTGAAACGAGCGATCGATACGCTACGCATACTGACTCATTTCGACAAGCTGTATATCGGCGGCGGAAACGCGGACCAAATCAAGTTCGAGTTGGACCCTGACGTGCAGATCATCTCCAATGAAAACGGCGTCAGAGGCGGCGCGTGGCTTTGGAGGAAGAAGGGAAATTGAGAATTGAGAATTGGGAATTGGGAATTGGGAATTGAGAATTGCAAATTGCAAATTGCAAATTGCAAATTGCAAAATGACCGCGCTGTAAATGCTTCTGATTAGCTTGCAGCTTTCAATTTGCAGTTTTTCAATTTGCAATTTGCAATTTGCAATTCCTTATCGTCGCATTTCTTTATCTTATGTCTGGGATCATTAAAACTCCTCGCGCAAATGTCAGCATCTATCGCGACGCTGAAGAACTCGCAGTGAAGGCCGCTCGACGATTCGCGCGACTCGCGGATCAATACGTCGTCGGGTGCGGCCGTTTCACCGTAGCCTTGTCGGGCGGCTCAACTCCGCGAGCTATGTTTTCGCTGCTCGCCGAGCATCCGTTCGCAGACACTGTTCCGTGGTCTTCGATCTACTTCTTCTGGGGAGATGAGCGATGCGTTCCGCCCGTTCATCCCGACAGCAATTATCGGATGGCTAACGAGACGCTGCTGTCGAAGGCGCCGATCCCTGCTGAAAACATCTTTCGCATTCCCACCGAGATTGCAGAGCCCGAGCAAGCGGCCGAACAATACGCCCGCGCTCTAAGCAAGTTCTTCTTAGTCGGACTGGACGCACCAAAGAGTGGAACCGCGCCGCTGACGCGCCTGCCTCGGTTCGACCTGGTGTTCCTCGGAATGGGACCCGACGGACATACTGCTTCCCTGTTTCCGCATTCGGCGGCGCTTAAGGCGGGCGAGCAAATCGTCGTCGCGAATTACGTCGAGAAGTTCGCCGTTCACCGAATCACTCTGACGGCGGCTACGATAAACAATGCGCGCAATGTTACTTTTCTCGCTGCCGGAGCCGATAAGGCAGAAGTGTTGAAGAACGTCCTCGAAGGCGACTATCAACCTGACCTCTATCCCAGTCAGATGATTCAGCCGGGCAGTGGAACGTTACTCTGGATGGTGGATGAAGCGGCCGCGCGCCTGCTAACTGAATTCAAACAGTGATCGACAGCGTGTACAGGATCGAACAATGAATAAACGACAGGTACTGATATCTCGTTTCTGTCAATCCTGTTCATCCGGTCCACCCCTGTCAGTTGAGAGGAATAGAAATGACCGCGCGCCTGCTAACCGAATTCAAACAGTGATCGACAGGATGTACAGGATCGAACAATGAATAAACGACAGGTACTGATATCTCGTTTCTGTCAATCCTGTTCATCCTGTCCACCCCTGTCAGTTGAGAGGAATAGAAATGACCGCACAAACAAAGCCTGAACTTGCAAAGATCGGAATGATTGGCCTCGCCGTGATGGGAGAGAACCTCGCGCTCAACATCGCTCGCAACGGATTTCCAATAGCGGTTTTTAACCGAGACACCTCGAAGGTCGACAAATTTCTCAGCCGCGCCGAAGGCAAACAAGTAATCGGGGCCTATTCGATCCAGGACTTCGTCAACTCGCTCGAGAAGCCGCGCAAGATCATCCTGCTGGTGAAAGCCGGCGCGCCGGTGGACGCGGTGCTCGCGCAGCTCAAGCCTCTGCTCGACGCCGGTGACATCGTTATCGACGGAGGCAATTCATTTTTCCAGGACACACGCCGGCGTGAAAAGGAAATGAAAGACGCGGGCTTCAACTTCATCGGTTCGGGCGTATCGGGCGGCGAATCGGGCGCGCTGTGGGGGCCCTCGCTTATGCCCGGCGGTGACCGAAATGCCTACGAGCAGATTCGTCCGATCTGGGAAGCTATCGCCGCTAAGGTTGATGACGGACCCTGTGTGACTTACATCGGGCCGGACGGCGCGGGACACTTCGTAAAGATGGTGCACAACGGCATCGAATACGGCGACATGCAATTGATAGCCGAAGCTTACGACATCCTCCGCAACGCGCTGGGGCTCGAGGCGCCCGAACTTGCTGATGTTTTTGCCAGATGGAATGAAGGCGATCTCAATTCATACCTCATCGAAATAACCGCAAAGATTTTCACCGTCAACGATCCCTCGGGAAGCGGCGCGCTGGTGGACAAGGTCCTTGATGTAGCAGGTCAAAAAGGGACCGGCAAATGGACCGCCGAGACGGCGCTGGAGCTTGGAGTGGTCATACCTACAATGCAGGCGGCGCTTGATTCGCGCGTGCTTTCTGGGCTAAAAGCCGAACGAGTCGAAGCAAGCAAACAACTGCCGGGACCGAGCGAGAGATACCCGGGCGACAAACAGGAATTGATCGATGCCGTTCACGACGCTCTTTATGCGAGCAAGATCTGTTCTTACGCGCAAGGGATGAACTTGATTCGTCGCGGGTCCGATGAATACAAGTGGGATGTCAACCTGGGCGAGTTGAGTCGAATATGGAAGGGAGGCTGCATCATCCGCGCGCAGTTCCTTGATAAGATCAAACAGGCTTATCAGCGAAGGGCTGATCTGCCGAACCTGTTGCTCGATCCGGATTTCAAAGCGTGGGCTTTGGAAGCTCAACCTCGATGGCGGCAAGCAGTCACCACCGCGCAATCGCTTGGCATACCGGCCGCGGCGATGTCGGCGAGCCTGGCGTACTTCGATACTTACCGGGCGGCAAACTTGCCGCTGAACCTGACGCAAGCGCAACGGGACTTCTTCGGCTCGCACACGTATCAACGGGTTGATGATGCGGCCGGACAGTTCGTGCATACAGAATGGGAAGACTTAGCGAAATAACCTTTGCGATCTTTGCGGTCCCTTGCGTCTTTGCGCTGAGAATTCCCTTGAAAATTCCTTACGCAAAGACGCAAAGGACCGCAAAGCACGCCAACAGGAATAGAGATGCCCAGCAAAAGCGATAATCCATTAAGAGAAGGCGTAAGACTCGAACGCACCGCCGACCCATGCGCGGTGATAATCTTTGGCGCCTCCGGTGACCTCACAAAGCGCAAACTAGTGCCGGCGCTCTATCGCCTCACACAGCAGCGACTACTTCCCGCCGAGTTTGCAATAGTCGGATTCGCGCGCACGCCGATGAGCCACGATGAGTTCCGCGACAAGATGAAAGACGCGATCGTGACTTATTCGGAAGCCAAGCGCGTCGATGAAAAGGTTTGGGAAAGCTTCGCCAAGGGCATCTTCTATATCGCCGGCGACGTGAACAACGCAGCCTCCTATCAGGAGATAAGCAAGCTTCTCGATCAGATCGACCACGAGCGAGGCACCGCGGGGAATCGCGTCTTCTACCTCTCGACCTCGCCGTCGCTCTACGCCGAAGCTGTTCAGCAATTGGGCGCGGCCGGTCTCGCAAAACCTGAAGGAAAAGGCTGGACGCGAATCATCATCGAGAAGCCCTTCGGTCACGACCTTGCGAGCGCGAAAGAACTTAACGTGGAAGTCGCAAAGGTGTTCGACGAAGAACAGGTCTATCGTATTGATCATTACCTCGGCAAAGAGACGGTGCAGAACCTGATGGTGTTTCGTTTTGCAAACGGCATCTTCGAACCGATATGGAATCGGCGCTACGTCGATCACGTGCAAATCACCAACGCGGAAGCCATCGGTGTCGAGGGACGCGGCGGCTACTACGACACCGCGGGCGTGCTTCGCGACATGATTCAGAATCATGTATTTCAAGTAACATCTCTGATCGCGATGGAACCACCGATCAGCCTTTCGGCGAACGCGGTCCGCGACGAGAAGATCAAAGCCATGCAGGCTGTCCGGGCCATTCCTCCCGACCAGGTGAACGACTTTGCGGTGCGCGGGCAATACACCGCGGGTGCCGTTGCCGGGAAACCGGTTCCCGGCTATCGCGAAGAAAAAGACGTGCGGCCGAACTCACAAACGGACACGTTTGCCGCGGTCAAGCTCTACTTCGACAACTGGCGCTGGGCCGATGTGCCGTTCTACCTGCGATCGGGCAAGCGCCTGCCCAAGCGAGTGACCGAGATCGCAATTCAGTTTCGCAAGGCGCCGCTTCAGTTGTTCAAGAGCGCCGAGCAGGAGATTGAGCCAAACGTGCTGGTTATCCGAGTGCAGCCTGACGAGGGCATCACGCTCAGGATCGGCGCGAAAGTTCCGGGGCAGGTTACTCGCATTAGGTGGGTGAACATGGACTTCCGGTACGGCGCGTCGTTCGGCGTCGCTTCGCCGGAAGCCTACGAGCGGCTTCTGCTCGATTGCGTTCTCGGCGACTCGACGTTGTATGCGCGCCGCGACATGACAGAGCGAGGATGGGAAGTCGTGATGCCGATTATCGACGCGTGGCAGAATTCAAGGGATGAGATTCCAAAGTATGAAGCGGGCACGTGGGGCCCCACTGAAGCGGACGAACTAATCGAGCGCGACGGCCGCGAATGGCGCCGCCCGTGAGGAGCGAGGACAAATGGGTGGGTCGTTGTGTATGACTGTTTGACCGGCAAGCGGTCCTCTGCGTCCTCGGCGTCCTCCGCGGTTTTTTTGATCAGTGCTGGGAATTGAACCGCAGAGAACGCCGAGGACGCTGAGGTGCAACGCGATTGTGAGCGAGCAACACAGTACGATCCTGGAATGCTTAACTGAGGATTCATAGAATGAGTACTACAACGCAACCACCATCCGGCTCCGCAATCGATGTAGGTGCAATCGAACGCGAGCTGACTTCCTTGTGGCAACAGGCTTCAGAAGATGAAGACCATGGGGTGATTCGCTCCTCAATTCTCAACCTGCTTGTCTATACATCGAACACTTCGGATGCGGACCTGGTCAACGATATGCTCTCCGGCATAACCGCGGCGCATCCGTGCCGAGCGGTGTTGATGCTCGCCGACGCATCGGCATCGGAGGCGAAGCTGGAGGCCCAGGTCACATCGCGATGCACCCTGCCGACCGCAACCTCCAAGCAGGTATGCTGCGAACAAGTGACGATCAACGCGTCAGGCTCGGCAGTGAACGATGTCCCCAGCGCAGTAGCCCCGCTGCTCCTGTCGGATCTTCCGGTTTATCTTTGGTGGCGCGCGGTGCCGCGCATTCAGGACAAAGCGCTCTTCCGAAAGCTGACCGACATTTCGGACCGCGTGATAATAGACTCCGCGTTCTTTAACGATCCGCAGGGCGATATCGCAAAGATGGCGAGGGTGCTGAATGACACTCCGCGATGGAGCGCGATCAGCGATCTGAATTGGGCGCGGCTGACGGCGTGGCGGGCGCTCCTTGCGGGGTTCTACGACGTCGGGGAGTATCGATCACATCTCGCCCGGTTGGATCGCGTCGACATCGAATACGCACCCTCGACTGTCGACGCGTCCGCGATCCCCGCGCGTGCTTTGTTGCTCGGCTCGTGGCTGGCCAGCCGGCTGGGCTGGCGAGTTCAAGCGGATTCCGGCAAACGAACGGACGAGACAACGAGCTTTGAATTCTCGGCAGATTCCCATCCGATCACCGTCCGGTTCATTCGAACGACCCGCGAGATCGAACCGGGCCATATAGCGCTGGTGACCTTGCGATGCGCCGGTGACTGCGTGGCTGATAACGGGGGTTCCTTCACTGTAAGAAGAAGTGAGGACGGCCAGCGCATCGAGACATCGGTCAGGCGCGGAGAAGAAACGCACGTCCAGCGCGTGCTCAGCTACGAGGGCTTGGGCGAAGGCGAATTGATTGGCCGAGAGATCGAGATCGTGGGGCACGACCGCGTATATGAACAGGCGGTCGTGGCCGCGGGAGAATTGATCGGGGCTCTCTCTGCCAACCCTTAGCGCAGCGCCGTGGGTGTAACTTGCATTTCGTTAGCGCAGGAATCCGTCAAATCAGCGTCATCAGCGGTCTATGGTTCGAATAATTCCGCTTATCGAAGAATGGACCACGGATGACGCTGATCTGACGGATCAGCACGGGTACGACGGCTTTCACCAGCAATATGCTCGTTACAAGCAACTAGTCGCGCCGGGCTGGAATACCGCAGAATCCCCTGAACTCTGAACTCTGAAAATACGGAGGACAGCTAACACTTGATCCTCGCCGGCGATATTGGCGGTACCAAAACCAATCTGGGTTTGTTTGACATCGTGGATGGCGCGATGACGCTCCGGTGTGAGCAGAGCTACGCGAGCAGGAACTATCCCGGACTCGAATCAATAATCGATGAGTTTACGTCTGGCGTCGGCGTCGTTACCGCGGCCTGCGTTGGAGTAGCCGGTCCGGTCATCGAAGGGCGCTCCACGACTACCAATCTGCCCTGGCTCGTTGACTCCCAGCCTCTCGCCTCGTTGCTCAAACTCAATTCCGTTGCGCTGATCAACGATCTCGAAGCGACCGCTCATGGCATTGCCGAACTCAAACCCAGCGAGTTCGTCACGCTCAACGAAGGGACAGCGGAGCCGGGAAACGCTGCGCTGATCGCCGCGGGCACGGGCCTGGGCGCCGCGAGTTTGTTCTGGGACGGCCTCGAGCTGATGCCGTCGGCTTCCGAAGGCGGACATGTGGACTTCGCGCCGCGCAATCAGCTCGAGATCCAGTTGCTAAAGGATCAGCTCACAAAACATCAGCACGTAAGCGTCGAGCGAGTACTGTCGGGTCCGGGCCTGTTCGTCATCTACGAATTTCTTCGTGACATCAATTACGCGAATGAGACGTCGGCCATCGCCGGGCGCTTCAAGGACAGCGATCCCAGCAGCGTGGTTGCGAACGCCGCTCTCGCGGGCGAGTGTGAGCTGTGCGTTAAAGCGCTCGACATGTTTGCGGGCATCTACGGCGCAGTTGCAGGCAACATAGCATTGCAGCTAAAGGCGACCGCGGGAGTGTACGTGGGCGGGGGCATCGCGCCTAAGATCATCGAAAAGCTTAAGGACGGGACTTTTATGAAAGCGTTCACCGACAAAGGGAGGCTGTCGCCGTTGCTTGAAGCGATATCGGTCCGAGTGATCATGAACGACAAGACGGCGCTGCTCGGAGCGGCGCGCGTCGCCGCGAAACTTATCTAGGGGCGGCCCTGGGAGCGCAGGCATCCTGCCTGCCCTTCGTCGTGCAGCCGGCCAGGCAGGCAGGATGCCTGCGCTCCCAGGCTCAGTCCATCTTGGTAGGCCGACGGATCGAGGGCGCCAGCGCTTCTTCCCAGAGCACCTCGTATATCTGAACCGGTTGTTGCTTGCCCTTGACCATTATCTGGTCGCACGGCCTGACAGGGAACGCATTGCCGATCGCTTCAAAAGTAAACTTGCTGATGATTATCTGCCCGGGATCTGCGCGTTTTTCGAGACGCGCGGCCAGGTTTACGGTGTCGCCGATCGCGGTGTAGTCGGTTCGATCTCTCGATCCGATGTACCCAACAGTAGCCGTTCCGGTGTTGATACCGATCCCGATGGTGATCTCCGACAACCCCATCGCGGTCAGCTCTTCATTGACAGCGGTCATGCGGCGCTGCATCTGAATCGCGGCGCGCACCGCATTCGCGGCTGCCTCGTCGCAAGCATACGGCACCCCAAACAGCGCCATCATTCCATCACCCATAAACTTGTCAAGCAGCCCTTCATTCGCGAATACGATCGGCGTCATATCGGCGAAATACTCGTTGAGTATCTGGACCACCACTTCCGGGCGAAGCTGTTCAGACATCGAAGTGAACCCACGAATGTCTGAAAACAGCGCGGTGATACAGCTATTGGTTCCGCCGAGGCTGAGAGTATTCGGGTTCTCGAGAATCTCGTCCACCACGTGCGGCGGCATGAAACGCCGGTACTTCGCGCGGGCCAGCTCTTCGCGCAACAGGCGTTTGTGCGTGAGGGCGTTGTCGACCGCGATGGACGTTTCGGCCGCGACCGCGTTCAACAAATCGAGGTCCTCTTCCTTGAGCAGCTTCAGTCTTTCTCGGCAATCGACATACACCACGCCGAGCACGTCGTTCTTACTTAGTAGCGGAGCACACATGACGGAGGAGATGTTCTGCATCACGATGGACTGCGCCTGAACGAGGCGTTGGTCGGAGTGCGTGTCAAAAGACAGAAGCGACACGCGCTCGGTCATCACTCGGTCCAAAACCGTCTTGCTGACGGTGAGGTGTTCGTGCGAATCGGCGCTTGCCGAATCGCGAAACTCGGCGGCAACCGTCGTCAAGTCCCCGGTATCCGCGTCCTTCAACAAGACCAGAAACCGGTCCGCCGGTGTCAGCCGAAAAACCATCTCGCTTACTTTTTTGAATATGTCCTCCGGCGAGAAGTCCGACGCGAGCATCTGGTTCAGCTCATAAATTCGCGCAAGCGTCTCCGCCTTTTTCCTCAACACATCGACGTATTCCAAAAGCGACTTCGAGGTCGGGCCACTGGCTATAATCGACTGGTCCATCTTCGGAATGACCGCGGCGAGTTCCGACGGTGTGCGCATCAAGACGGTGTTGCCCATCTTCTGCTCTTCATATTTGATGACCGGAGCAGTCGGCGTGTCTTTGAACTCGAGAGCGAATTTGCTGATCGAAAACACGTCGCCGGGGCTGAGGGCGTGTTCTTTGATTCGCTCTCCTTTGATGAAGGTGCCGTTCGCGCTGTTGAGGTCCACAAGCTTAAAGCCCTGCCCGCTTCTCTTTATGAGGGCGTGCTGGCGCGAAACCTGGCCTTCATCCAGGACGATCTCGTTGCGGTCCGCGGCGCGTCCGATGTGTATTTCGTCGCGCGTCAGATCAAACTCGAAGGTCTTGCCGGTTTCTGAATGCCTGATTACAAGCTGTGCCGCCATATTCCTTACCAAACATATTCTCGATCGATTTCGCCGATTGCAACTCGAGAGTCGCCAAGCGCGGCGATCTGCCGTATCACTTCATCGCGGCTGGTCGGCTTGATGTGCACGGCGTAGACTGCGACGTCGCGATCCAGCTTCGTGAGCTCAACCGCCAACAGCTCGGGTGTTAGATGCTTTGACGCTTCCGCAAGCTCACCCATTTCATTCGGAAATGAGACATCAACAAACACCGCGTTCAAGTTTTTGGCGGCCGCCGCTGCTTTCCAGATTTCATCAGTCGCGTACGTATCTGAGGTAAACAGCGCCGCCGCCGTTTCGCTGGCGACCAGCAGCCCAACAGTCGGCACAAGGTGATTGACCGGTATCGGGGTCACGTCGAACCCGGCGATGTTTACAGTCTCGCGCGGTTGAAGCTCGCGAAACTCGAGCGCCGGTCCGGCGCCGTTGTTGAGTTGAATAGCTTCGAAGTTCGGCCAGACTCGATCGTTGAAGACAAACTCTCTCAGGACGGATACGACGTCAGCCGTTCCGTAGACAATCACCGGCGTTTCAAGCACCGGGAAAGCTTCCGCCACATAGATCGGCAGCGAAGCGGTGTGATCGGTGTGCGCGTGAGTAATTATAAAGTCATGAATGCTGCCGATCTCATGCGGCGCAAGCGCGAAACCAATGCTGCCCGCGTCAATCGCAAGCCGATCGTCAATCGTGAACGACGTCAGCGATTGGAACTGCGACGATCGCCCCGCGCTGCTCGGCAGAAGTTTGACTCTCACGATTGTCGCCTCCCGTAGCGTCCTTGCGAGCTTTGCGGTCCTTTGCGAGCTTTGCGCTAAGGAATTCAGGCTTTCACGCAAAGGCCGCAAAGGACCGCAAAGCCCGCCAGGAATCCTACTACTTATCCGATCTTGATCCCCAGTCCTTCCAGAAACTTCGTCGGCTTCTCCCCGCCTATCAGCGCAAAAACGTAATCGTTCGCGAGCCGAACCTTCTCTTCCTTAGTCCGCACGTCCATCAACGTCACTTCATTCTCCCTGATCTCTTTGATCTCAGTCCTGAAGAAAACTTTGATCTTGCCGGCGTCGATGCAATCGTAAACATTCATTTTGTTGCCAAGCTTAAGATCGCCCTTGAAATCACTGCGCACCACCAAAGTCACTTCATTCGCGCGAGTGAAAGTTATCGAATCACCGGCGCGCTTGAACCCGGTCAAGTCGACCGCCGCCTCGATCGATGAGTTTCCCGCGCCTACGATGATGCACTTCTTGCCGACGAAATCGTCCGGATCAGAGAGCTTATACTTCACCTTCATATCTTCATAAGGCTCCGGCGTTCTCACTGGAAGCGTCTGGCCGCACTTCACACAATGGGCGGCGTCGCCGTGGCGATGTTCGCCACATTTCGGACAGTGTTTGGCGACCGACGGACCCGGATGCACGATTCGCCTCAGCTCTTCGCCGGGCACTCTGAGCTTCATCGGCGTGCCTCGATTGCCGATTGCAAGGATCACCTTTCGCGTCCGATATTCAGATTTCTCTTTGAGCTTGCCGAGTTCCGTGACGACGTTGAACGCGCCGGCTTCGGATTTGATTTCCTTACAGCTCTCTTCTTCCCGAATCTCGACTCCGTTCGACATCATCGAGCGAGTCCAGGCCTCGAGCATCGATTCCTTTTTGTCGCCGGGTCCCGGCAGGGGAATGCCACCGCGCGCTTCGACCGTATCCGGTTTGAAGAACACGTATTTGCCGGCGGGATAGTTCACGATCGTGCTTACCAGTTTATCCTGTTCGATCGCGACATAACGGAGCCCGCGCTGTTTCGCAATTACAGCGGCGGACAAGCCGGCGGGTCCGACTCCCACGATAGCAACATCGTAGTCGGCTTTCGCATTCGAGCCTTCCTTCTTCAGATCCTCTATGACGTAATCAATGACCTGCCCGCCTTCGTTGATCGCATTCTTGATCAAAGGGACACCAGACACATCGCCGATCATGTAGATGCCGTCTACGTTTGTCTTCAACCGTTGATCGCGCGAAGGGACCTTGCGCGGCGGAATCTTTTTATTGGTGTTGATTACGATGCAAGCTTTCGGATTCGTCGGGCATTCCACCTGGCAGCTCGTGTCTTCCATGCACTGATCGAGCGCAACCGGCGTCGAGATGCCGTTGACGATCGCGAGTACGTCGTGCGGGCAAGCCTCAACGCACGCGTGGCAGCCAATGCACAACACCGGATCGATGACAGGATGAGGATAGGACGGTCCTTCTGCTTTTGCCTTCTCCAAATCGATCGATCTCACTCCCACGGGATCGGCTGTGGGCGCCGGTTTCACGTCATCGGTCGCCGCCTTGAGAGAGGCCTTGCGGCGCGCGGCGCCAACTGCGATCACCGCGAGACCGGCGACCGGCAGTGCGCCGATCAGTCCAGCCCACACGTACCACGGAAGCGCCCCGAACTTTAGAAGGACGCGCGCGCCGAGAGCGCCCCTGTTCTGCCGAAGCACATCCGCGGCGCCAACTCCGTTGAACAAGTTCCCAGCCTCGGTCGCGAGCCGTCTTCCCTGGTCGCCTTCACCACCGTTATCCAAAGTTGCGAGATAGTTCTTCAACTGCTTGTTGTCGGTGCCCGCCGCCGTCAGCATCTTTGCATCGTCCTCGCTTTGTCCGTGCTGCTTATGGCAGGTGTTGCAGTTTACTTGTTGCAGAACACCCTGTGCATTTCTCACCGCGTGACATTTCGCACACTCGTCGCGAGGCGACTGCCGGTAACGCGCATCGCCTCGCACCCCCGCGCTGTGACAATCAGCGCAACTGGTCTTGTTCACCATTCGCCCCTGCTGATGAACGCTGTGAAACTGTTCCTTCGGATCCTGGGTCGCCCAACTCTCAGGCAAACGTCTCTTCCTCAGATCGTCAACCGTGAGCCTCCACTGCCACTTGCCGTCGACGACTGGATATCCGACCGTTCCGCCGTGCGGGATGGGCAGCAAGCTACCCGCTCTCTCGCCGGTCTTGATAGTGTAGGCGCCGTTGTGACAGCGCGAGCATAATCCGTAACTCACAAGCCCGGCTCGAATATCAGGACCCTGATGCTCGGTGTGGCAACTGACGCAGCCAATGTTCTCGCGATTGTGCTTGTCGTATATTGAAGGTCTGAATGTTGGAGTTGAATGACAAGCGATGCACTTGTCTTCCATCCCGCTTGTCACACCGTGGCAGTTGGAACATGAATTTGCATTCGCGTGATCGGCAATGCCACGTGTCGAAACCAGCGCGGCGCTGTGCGCGACCGACACCGTGCCCGGCGAAAACGCCCCCTGATAAGCGATCAGAGCAACGAGCGAAACAAACACCGAGCCGAGAGCGCCCCACGCGAAATATGACTTGCGCCAGACCTTTCCAAGATCCAGCGTCGGCCTCCAGTTGAATTGGGCCTTCCCGACTCTGCGTCCGCCGCGCGGATGCAGAGGGGTCTTCGCCTCGATTTTGCCGGCCTCTCTCTTGCGGTTCTTCCAGAATATCTCGAGAGCCTTTTCATCAACTACGCGAAGCACGCCTGTCAGCAATCCGGTTCCCTGGAATCGTTCAGTCCCACCGGGTGTGACCGTTCGCGCGCCTTGAACGATTGGGGACTTGATGATGATTGTCGCGCCCGCATCTTCCTGTGATCCGCCGGCGGGACCGGTTGGAAGCACTACGGAGCCTTCCGCTGTCTGAACCTGCAGTCGCCGCTCTACCGTGATTACCAATGCCCGTTGCAGAAAATTGACTCGAAGCAGGTAAGGACCAATTTGAATCACGTCGGCATCGGCAAGAGGCGTTCGGTCGACAAGCTCTCCATTGAGCGATGTTCCGTTTGACCCGGAAAAATTGAATAGCCAGAAATCGCCGCCGACTTCTTTCAGTCCCGCATGTGTCCGAGACACCGCGCGATGGTTGAGCACCAGATCGTTGGAGATCAACCGCCCGATAGTCAGGCCTTCGCTTTCGAGCATCACGTCGTCGACAGCCACATCGCTGTCTTTTCGCTTGATGATGAATCGGTTCTTTCCCGGCATCAGTGAATTCCGCTATCGAGCGGTGTCTTAATTTGGAGTGCGACGGCAAGGTACTCCGCGACGCCGCTTTCCTTTCCCAATCGATTCAATTACCAGCCAAAGCGGCGTCGCGGAGTACCTTGCCGCCGCACTCCAAATTAGATACCTCCCGCTACCGCGCAGCATAGTAGATCACTTGAACAATGTGGACAATCAACAGCGCCAGCATCAGCGACGTAGTCGCCACGTGCGGCGGCAACCAGACCTTCAACAACCGGTGGAGATAAATCAGCGCATCCACCCGCCGAAGAGTTGCCGCGGCTTCAACGGCTCGCTCCACTTTCTTTCGAACTTCGTCGTCCCTGAGGGACTTCATCTCTGCGCCGAATTCCTGTTTTGCCGACGCGATCAAAGTTTCCAAACTCTCTCGCTTTGTATACTGCCGCAGCAGGTAGCCGAATGAAACGAAACGCGGGATGATTCTCGATTTGACCGCGCGATGAACCGCCTCGGACGGAGAACTGCCGAGCTCCGCAAGCTCGGTCTTCAACTCTTCGCGGCGCTGCTTAAGGTCGTCTACCAGCAGCGGAGCGCCTTCAATTCGGGTCATCACTCGCGGCACGACCAGATACAAAAATATCCCCAGTATCCCCGTCAGGATCACAAGATCGAAGCTGATCATCAACAGCGTAGTAAGCGCGCCCCCGGAATCCACGCCACCGTGCAGCAGTATCATTACTCCGGCGATAACCCCGAGATAGGTATGGCTGAGTAGCCAGTATCTGAGAGGCCCGGCTCGGCGCTTGTACATCTGGCGTCTCACCGGATAGGTCATCACTCCGGCGATTCCAATCAGCCCTACGAGTCCGGTTATCCAACGCATGTTGAGAAAGCCGGCCAGCCGTTCGCCGAGTCCGAACTCTCGCAGACCAACAATCGCCGCCCCGCCGAGCATAAGCGTAAGCAATATTCCAGTGATATGGGTGATTCGCTTTCGAGGGTCCGACTTATGAATGTTCCGGCCTGTCGCGTGATTCTGATCGATAAAAGCTAGGCCCTGAATTGCGCCGATCTCGGTAAAGTATTCCTTGGGATTAACGCGAGTAAGCGCGCCAGTCGGACAGTTCTCCTCGCAACTGTAAGCGCGAGTCTTGGCGCCCGGCGGATTCATCGTTACGCGATCGCTGCACAGGTTGCACTTCACCGCCAGGAGGTCCTCGGTCGCATCCACTGCCGAGGGCAGCGGTTCGGGGCGAAGCCGAAGATAATCTCGAAACTTTTCCTTTAATCCACCCTTCGCCTCTGGAGGCTTAGCCTTGCGAGAGATCAGCGAGATCGCGTTATAAGGACACTGCGACGCGCAGTCGCCGCAGCCGATGCAGGTCTTGGTATCGATGTCGATCTGGCCAAGCGCGAAGCGGCCTATCGCTCCGGTCGGACATCCGGTCAGGCATTCAGGGTCCTGGCAATGCATGCACACCGCCGGAGAGAGCACGCTTTGAATCGCGCTCGCCTTTGGCGCTTCCAGACGCGTCACGTGAATACCGCGCCTCAACAATCTTGATTGTCCATGAATCGTGTGACACGCCAGCGAGCAATTGCCGCAACGCACGCACAAATCCATGTCCATCACCAGCAGGTTGGTCGCGTCTACGAGTCCGGTGGTGATCAGGCTCTGCTGAGCCGCAAGCTGTTTGACTTTGACTCCAGGTTTGGAGCTGACACTCGCGCCCATATCGGGAGGCGTAAACCGGGCGAATTCTCGCATCAGCGATTCGCGCAGCCCCACGTATTGGCGCAGTTGTCTGAGCGGTATTTCGAGCGCTTCGGTTCGTCCCATCAGAGTCACGGAATAAGGCCACACGACGTTTCTTATCGCGCCTTCCAACCCGAAGCAAAAGCCCTGCCCGAGATAGTCTTCGTCCCCAGCCTCGCGTGAGCGCTTCAACCATCCCTGCTTGACCAGGTATATCCGGTCGATCGTAGCTTTCTCACGAATCAGCGCATGGTTCTTTGAAAAGACCCTGAACGCGGAGATCGACCTCAGCTCTGCAAACATCTCCGGGGTGAGGCTGATGATGTTCTTGAGATCTTCGATCATCGCGTCGCGGCTGTGCTCGCGATAGGATCGGTCGAGACTCTCGCCGAACGCGCTGAGTTTGCGAAGCAGTCGCAAGGCGGGCCGCTGGATCTCGAGTACACTTGCCGGCGAGCCGGCCGGCGCCTTTATCGTTGCGCTCCGGGGAACACCGGCAAGCACGCTCATCTCACCAACCTGAGTGCCGGATGTGAGCTCCGCTACTTTGATTGTCTGGTTGTTAGGCGCGTTGATCCAAACATCTACGTGGCCGTCGAGTACGAAATAAAACGTGTTGCCGCCCCACTCGCCCTCGGTCATTACCGCCTCGCCGGGCTCGTAAGTAAGCAAGCGCAGGTAGGGACCGACTTTTTTGCCGCCGTAGTTGCGCCCATACACGCTCACCTCAAGATCAAGCTCATGATCGAAGTGACCCTCGTGCTCAGAGAGCAAATCTTTCAGCGAGGGGACGTCACGAATGGCATTGAGGACTTCGCGACGACTCTTATGTTCCCGCGGCATCGGTCATTACCTTTGTTTGGATATTGGCACCCATTCCCGAGGCTTAATCGGCGAAAGTATAGCACGGCGAGTATAAGAGTTCAGCGTTCGAAGCAGGCGACACGTTCGAAGCGGGCGACACGTTCGAAGCGGGCGACACGTTCGAAGCAGGCGACACGTTCGAAGCAGGCGTTCAGAGTACCGACTTTAGTCGGGTCGTGCCTTCGTTGACGAACTAATCGATTAATGAAGGCACTGCCCGACTAAAGTCGTACTCTGATCGCCCGCTTCGAACGCTCGTTCTGAACTGTCTTAGAAAGGCCTGCCGCTGACATGACACTTACTGCAGACAGGCTCTTTTGCCTGAACGTGGCAGGTCCAACAAGTCGAGTGGTGTCTCTGTCCTCGGGCGGTGTTAATTTCGAGAATGTCGCTTCGCGGCTGATCGGCGGGTACCTCCGTAGTCTTGTGACATCTGTCGCACGCGGCTTTCTTGAGATGCGGTCCGTGCCTGAAGTTGTAAAGACTGAACGCCGTCCCGAGCGTCGCGCCGTATTGCATCGCATTCGCCTTGTTCACGTGACAGGCGCCGCAGGAGGCGAACTTGTCGTTGGGCTGGTGCGCGTGACAGGCGTAGCATTCGGGATGCTTCGGCATGCTGGCCTTCAAGACTTGTTCATCAAATCGGTGACAGAAATCACATCTTGGCGCGCTCTCCGGCATCTTGTCGGAATCCATCTGCCCTTTCATCTTCTCGGGATTCGCGTGATCGCGATGAGAGAAGCGCTTGAGACCGAACTGTGCCAGCCGCGCGGGAAACGCAATCCTGGTCCCTTGCGTGTCAACTGGAATCTTGTGGCACACGACACACAACTTGCTTCCAAGATCTGTTTTGTCTTTCACGTGACAATCGAAGCAGGCTGAATGTCCCGGGAACAGCGGCGTGCGATCGTTGCTCGGCCGCAAGTGGCAGGCAGAACAGTCCTGCGTTTTGGCCTTATGTTCTTTGCGATTGTGATCGAACGGCGAAACAACTTCGATCACTTTCGAATCAACGACCTCGAATGGCGACTGGCTTGCCGGAGTCGCGGGCGGCGGGCTTTCAATAGGCTTGTTCAGGTTCTGCTTTGTGCTTCGACACGCAGCAAACCCGGCGAACAGAATGAACGCTACGGTAACTATTCGCTTTGAAGTCTCGCTTCTCATCGTACGCGCAGGGACCAACCACAAAGGCACTAAGACACTAAGGAAACATCTTGAGAACAAATCGCTAAGCTTGTTTCGTCCATGCCATCTTCTTCGTGGCTCTGTGCCTATGTGGTTCAATTCCCCTTCAGTTTATTCAGCACTTCATCGCTCAATCTTCCCGGGAGACCGGGCTTCTTATCGATGTGACACGTGGTGCAACTGCCCGCTTCCGGTAACCTTATTGCATTGAGTTTGTCGATCTGATCGATAGGCTTGTGACACTCTGAGCACAATCGATCGGGCGCCGTCGGTAGTGGAAAATCGCTGCGCTTCTTTGGCCGAATGTCCATATCGTGGTCGTCGTGTCGAAAGCCCTTTATGCTACGAAACAGACTGGGTGATCGGGCACTAGTTCCCAGGACGTTCAACTCGTGACACACCTTACAGTCATTCGCGTATGGAAACGATTCCGCCGATACGCGCCGCGGTTCCGGAATCGCCCCGCCGTGACAGGTGAAGCAGCTCGCATGATTCGACTCCGTCCTCATGTCTTTCGAATCGGTGCGGGGCTTCTTAATCTGCTCGTGGCAATCCGTGCAGAGCGGGCTCTCACCGGCCTTGAACTGAAGGCCATATGACGGATTGCTTATCGGGACAATCCGAAAATCCGCCGGCAACGTTTTGCGATGAGCCTTGTGCGAGAAGGCATCGTCAAAGTCGCTTGTCTGCGGTTTCGGGAAAACACCCGGCCTTAGCGCCTTCTCGCTTCGGGAAATTCGTCTTGTTTCGTGACAGACACCACAAAAGCTGCTTGGCTGGCCCATTGCAGTTTTGAAGAATTCAGCGGCGAAATTGTGGCACCTTATGCAGGCAACGTGAGGAAAATCCTTCGCCATCGGCTGATCGCTTCTCGAGGGCTTTTCCTTACCGGAAAGATGACAATCAGCACATACGATCTTGAGGTGTTCCTTTTGGTCGTGGGGAAAACCACCGTGCCCGGTTCGGTCCCTGCTCTGTCCCGCAGGGAAGAGGTTCCTCTCATTCGCGCGTGACGACGTGAGACCCGTCCACATCACGAATACCAGGACGCCCAACACAAGAAGAGATTGCAAATTGCAAATTGCAAATTGAAAATTGCAAAACCGCACAACGCGACTGCGCAGCACCGCAATTTTCAATTTGCAATTTTCAATTTGCAATTTGCAATTCCCTCTTTTAAGACTTCGCGGCGTGGCACTCCCCGCAAGCGACCGGCGCCTTGTCGCACTTCACGAGTCCCTTCGCGTTTGAAGCTCGGTGACACCCGATGCACAAATCGTGAAACGCCCGTTGGGACCGTTCTTCATCGCCGTCTTTGTTTCTTGGGTTCTTAGGATCGCCGTCTACCCCGTGGCATGCGATGCACTTCACAAGCACGGGCACGCCGCTGAACTCGGTTCGCTTGTGATGACATCCGATGCACTCGGCGCCTTGCTGTCCCTGGTGAGCAAAATGACTATCGGGATTCAAGTAGGTCTCGTGATGGCGGTGCCGAAACAGAACTACGCCGCGCGTTCCCTTGAGATCGAGTTTGATCACGCGCGCCGTGTCGTCGTTGGATTTGATCCGGTCGCAATCAGCCTGACTGAAAGTCTCTTCGAGCAAACTAGCCGGCGCGATAGCGAACGGCCGGGCTGGCAGGGCTGCCGGCATCGCGACCACGAACAAGATTAGAACGGCTAGTTTGACTTTCATCTTCCTTCAGCCAACTCCTTGTTTGACTGCCGGCTAGAGCTTGGCTCTTGCAACTTTGCGATTCTCTCTTCCTGCATCCGCCTGAGTTCTTCAAGAAACTCCTCTAGCTCACGAGCAGCTTGTGAGGCGCGGCGCGTATTATCGGTGAGGTAGCGTTGACCCTTGATTTCTGAGTTCTGCAGAGAATTCGCCCAGCCTCGGAGCTGTCGCGAAATGCTGACCGAACGCGATTTCAAATTTGAGATTTCAGATTTGAGATTCCGAAACGGCGGCAGGAGTTCAAGCAGACACAGGACGGATCGGGACTCTCCGCACGACCCGCGCGCGATGTAAATGAAAGTCAGCAATTCTTGAGTCGTCCCCCTCTCGAACCCTTCAGCAATGTTATTCGATATGGAGACCGCGGCGCGTTCAAGCTGGTCACGCAAGCCCCCGTGTCCTTTGAATTGTTCTTTAGCCGTTAACTCGTACACCTTCACCGCGAATTCAATTGCAGCTTTCCAGACGGGGAGATCTTCAAATCGTTCGTATGTCATTATTCGTCTTCGCCTGCATCACTAGTGCCCACATCACTAGTGCACTCTGCCTGGTTGCGTCCGCCTTGAAGCGCCAGACCGCGATCTGGCCCTTGTTTTTGAAATCTCAAATCAACAAATTCTCAAATCTCAAAGCATTTCAAATCTCCAATCTCCAATCTCAAATCTCAAATCTCAAATCTCCAATCTCAAATCTGATATCGCCCCTACGGCCGCTCGTTCGGCGCTCCGTAAAAGCCCCGAATATCCTTATTCTCTCTACTATTGCTGTCCTTAATCTGAGGAACCGTGAACAGCTTTCCGCCGATCGTATACATCTTCAGCATCTCGGTGAAATTCAGCGGCCGCGCGCCTCTTCGGCCAAACACCGCGAGCTGGTTGCCACTCTCATCAACTGCGCGATCGCGATCCAGCCCTTTCGATATGGCAAGAGCCGGCCCGTGTGTGTGCTTCGTCGCAATCAACTCGGGATTAGGCCGCGGGCTGAACCCGAAGTTGCCGGGCACCGCTTCAGGCGAAGTAAGTTGCACCACCCGAAGGCCGTTGTGGCCATCCGCAACGTAAGCGAACAAGCTCACATTCGTCATTCCGACTTTTACATCTCGCGTGTCGTTGATTTGCCCATTAGCGTTGAACACCTGATCGATGCGCGGGCGCTCGGGCTGCTCGATGTCGAGAATGACCAGGCCCTGCTTACCCGCCGCAACGTAAGCATAGGTGCGCACGAGATAGATGTTGTTGGCTTCCGCAAGTGAAACAACCGCGCCGCTGACGGCGCTTGCGTGTTCCGGGTCGGTGACGTCGATGACCTTCACACCCTCGGCGTCGCACACGAATGCATAGCGGAATTGAATCTGAACCGCGCGTGGGTTCTTCAAAGCCGGCGCCCCGATTTCGCCGACGACGTGAGGCTTGAGGGGATTGCCGAGGTCCACTATCACCAATCCCCGGTCGCAGGTTATGTAAGCATGAGTCCCGGCGATAGCAATGTTGTTGGCGCCATTCAACACTCCGTTCGGGTTCCACGTCAGCGCCCGCTTGAGGAAATTATTCTGCGGATTGCCGTCAAGCAACGTTGCAGCATTCACCAGTATCAAGCCCTCGTACTTGTCGGTGACATAGAGAAACGCATACAACGGGTGAATCGGTTGATGGTCATCGCGATTGACGGCCTCTTCGTTTTCGGGGCGATGTATGCGGTACTTCTTCGGGAAGATGCTGTCGGGCAACGAAGCGGTCGGGTCAACTCCCAGAGTCGTCGGCGACGCCACGGCCGTTGCATATTTAGTCTTCACGTAGAATCGCTGTCCGATCGGTGAAAACGGCGCCGTGGTCATCCGCTCCGAGAATCCCTTCTGATCGATGTTGGCTACGTCGTAGACTCGCAATCCGCCTTTCCCGGCAGCCGCATAAAGATATTCACCTCTGAGTTGCAGGCCGAGTACTTCGGTCTCCTGTTTGCCGAACGGCCGGAGCCCGCGGGAAATGTCGTTGCCAGGATGCTCGTAAGCTTCTTTCAATTCATCGTGGTCCTCTTTGTGTCTCTTGTACTCTTCAGGGAAGGCCAGCTTATGAAGGTTGCTTCCGATGACCGCTTGCGGCTCGTCTCGCTCGGTCACGACCGTCGCTTCGAAGCCATCATGGCCGAGCGCGGTGTAAACAAACCGGTACATGAAGTTGTAGAACTGAGTCCCCTGCATCAAGGTCATCGCCATCCAGGCGTTGTTGTCGCCCTTGTTCGACAGGTGGCAATCATCACAGCTCTTTGTTTCTTTCGTGCGCACCGAGTGCGGGAAGTGCGAGCTGAACGCCTGACCACTGTAGCCCTCTTCCGACACGGTCTGCTGCTGAGAATAAATCCACTCGCGGTTTTGATTCTGAGAGCTGACCAGCACCGCGCACGCCGAGCGCACCGGGGCATAGCGGCGGCCGGTGACGGTGCCGTCGCGTCCGAGCAGGAAAACGTCGTCGCGCAGCGTCTGGAAGTTGTATGAAGTCCAGTTCCGAAGCTCCTGCTCGCCTTCGTTGTGGAGCATCGGCCGCTCCTGGTTGGCTTTCATCTTGAGGTGGCAGCCGTAGCAGCTCGGCGTCCACGACGTGTGACACGTATAACAAGTCATGCTGCTGTTCGCGTGCGCCAGCTTCAGGTCGTCATCCGGTACGCTGCCCCACGTGCGATTGTCCCTGCGAATAGTCTTTGCGAGAGCAGCCTTTTCATTGTAGTCGGTGCTACCTTGTGTGATCGTGTCGATGACTTGTTTGACACGCCACACGACCGGGCCGCCGTCCTTGTCCCTGGCGACCGCCGCGCGCTGAAACAGATTGCCGTCCTTGTCCTTGTAGAACCGGTCCTTGCCGGACTCCAGCTCGCGATACTTGAGCATTTGATTTCCACCGGCAGCGGCCGAGGTCCGCGCGTCGATCGCGGTTGGATCGGCGCGTTTGGAAATCGTGCCGTGACAATCAACGCAGTCAATTTCGATTGCGTCGCGCACCTCGCCGTAGAGCTTGCCGTTGCCGTGATTGTCCTGCTTGAAGTGACAATCAACGCAGTGCATTCCCTTCTCGAGATGAATGTCCTTCAGGTGAACCGGCAGCCCTTTGTTCGCCGGGTCTTCGGTTGTGCCCTCGACCGCGCGTTTGAGTTTGTCTGCGTTCACGTCTTTGACCACGTTGTCGTCCGTGTCGAGAAGGTTTCCCTTGCGGTCGTGCTTGAACACGTCGCGATACACCCAGCCGTGTCCATTGAAGTCGGCGAACTGCGTGTGCTTGAGCTTAGGATTGATTTCATCACGAAGCGACCGAAGAAACTCGACGCTGCGCCACTTTCCACGCAGCGAGGATTCTTCAGGGTTGCGCGACAGAATCTGCTGTTCTTCGGAGGGCGTTGGCTTTTCGAAGCCCTTCTCGCCGGGCTTGGGATACATATGCTCGCCGTCAGTTTCGAGGTCCCACCAGGTCGTGCCGTAATAACTCATCAGCACCAGCGTGCCGGGATGCATGTGACATACGACACATTGGCTTGAGGGAATGGCTCGAGTGAACTGATGCCTGATTGGATGGCCCGGCTGTTTGTTGTCTCGTGCTTCTTTCAACGCAACGTCGTCGGTCTGAGTCGCGCCGTCATGTCCAAACTGAGCGTACGACCCCGAGTGAAACTGATCGCGGTCGTTGGCGTAAACAACGTGACACGCGGTGCATCCGCTCGACCGATAGTCTCCCGGCTGATCGTTCGTGCCAAACAAGGAAAGCATCGGATCGAGCAAACGCGTCTTCTGCAAGCCCAGGAACACCGGATCGGTTCGAAGCAAAGTTCCAAACCCGCGAGGGCTGAGAAGATTTTGAGTAGGCTTGCCCGGTGCTTCTTCCGGATTAGGAAGCCCGACTTCGGCGGCCTTGCGCCCGCCTCGTTCGAACGTTCGAAGCGTGTTGCCCATGTGAGTGATTTCCCAGCGGGGCAGCGGATCGAGATACGGGAGAACGCCTTTCTTCTCGGTCTCTTCTTTGGTCGGCGCCGGGACCGTGATCAGCCGTTGAGGCGTGCCGTCCGCCGCGTAGCTCTCGCCCCATCGATAATTCTTCAGCGGGAACGAACCGTTGTTGTAAAGCGCCGCGCCCCACAACATCGCCCCGGTAGTCATCATGCTTTTGCCGACATTGTGAACGTCCCGAGTGTGACAATCGGTCGAGCCGCAGCTCATCGCGGCTACTCGCAGATCACCGGGGTTGACGAAGCGAATGAACTCGGCGCTCTCTTTGTTCGTCGCGGCGTATGCCCTCTCCGGATTAGCCGAGGTCTTCCATAGCTCGGCGACGCGCGGCTGGATGTGAGCTTTTCTTTGGGCGTCTTTGTATTCGGGAGAGTCCTTTTGAGCGCCCGCCGGCAATCGCACTTCGGCGTGGCCGCCGTGGCAATCGATGCAGCCGAGGTTGACCTTACCGTTGTGCATGTCTTCGATGCCCTGATGGCAATCGACACAGCCGATGCTGCGGCATTTCGCTTCGGATGCGGTCATTCCCCAGAGAGTGGTTTTGGCGGACGTCGGATCGCAAGGCGCGGCGGTTTGAGCTGGTTGCGAAGGAGAGGCATTTGCGGGCGTGTCGTGATTCGCAATTGCTTCGATCTGAACTTGCGTACCGGTAGCAGCGACGTGATCGAGTGATAGGAGCAGGTACACGCACGCCAGCGCTGGTATCACCATCAACTTGATCGCGCGATTCTTCGATTGCTTCATATGGCTCTCTCGCATTCAGACTTTTTGCGAGCTTTGCGGTCCTTTGCGAGCTTTGCGGTCCTTTGCGAGCTTTGCGGTCCTTTGCGAGCTTTGCGTGAAAGATTGCCTTCTTTCTCGCAGAGATTATTTTCACGCAAAGCTCGCAAAGGACCGCAAAG
The DNA here is from genome assembly GCA_035607285.1 of Blastocatellia bacterium. GTDB lineage: Bacteria > Acidobacteriota > Blastocatellia > UBA7656 > UBA7656 > Onstottus_A. Next base: position 29,229 of record DATNBZ010000281.1, read on the forward strand.
CTCGCAAAAAGCCTGAAAGCGACCTGTCTGGTTTCAGCCCGACTAGAACATGCATATGATCAGACGGGTTTCAATACACAAACACCAGCTTCACGAATGCCGAATACAAAATCTTTGACCTGGCGCCGCACATTCCAGTGCTGCAATTCGAGCTGTAGATATCCCTGAATCCACTCCCCGGCACGAGCGATGAAAAGCCCGCGGAGAAAATTGCGTTCTCGCTGAGCAACGGGCGATACAACACACCAACTCCATAATCCAGCCCGATCGGCTTGCGAATATCAGGCTGAAACAACAGCTCGGAAAGCGGCTCAGTATGATGGAAGTGTGAATAGTTCACATTGAAAATGGTTCGCAGCTTTGGCGTCATCTCGGCTTCGGCGCCGAGGTTGTAAACGAAGATGCCCGGGTTAACGAAGTTCGACTGTCCTTCGGTCTTGCTGCTTCGCAGATCGGGCAGCAAGCTCCCGGGCGTCGTCAGCAGGACCGCGGTGTTTGTCAGGGGAATCGCCTGGCTGTTCCAAAAGCTAAAAGCGCCGCCGGCAAATTCCTGATGGTCCTGAATGGAGTCGAACCCTCGAGCCGTGCCGTCGAACGGCTTCTTATCGCCCGACGCCCAAAAGAACGATCCCTTGAACCGCAACCAGTCCCGATCAAGCGACAATTCCGCCGTGGCCAACTGCGCATTGATGTCTGTCTGTCTCCCAGCTATGGGGTTATGCGTATCGTGCCCGAGCACCTGGTAAAACGCGTGAGAAATGTTCCACCGGCCCATGTGCCCGTCGCCCGCCCAGCCCAGATAGTAGGACTTGATACCATGCGGCTTGACGTCGCCAATAAGCGCGGGCCTCACAATGAAATCGTTATCGTCGAAACGGCGGCTCGGTCGATCATCGTTGAAATGAAAACTGAACTGCGATGTGTAACCGTGGAACCTCGTATCCTGCCTGAACAAGTTTGCGATCAACACCGTTTGATCGCGAAAGTGCGGAGTGTTCAGCTCGCTGTTGGTATCCTTCTCGAGCATGTAGAAGTATGCCGCGTTGAACTGGTATCGATTGTTCCCGTAGTTACCAAACGCGCGGACGCCAAGATTTGTGTCGCTGAAAATCAGTCCCCGAAAATCGCTTATGAAGGTCTGAATCCCGGCTCTCACCGACGTTGAATCGAAGTAGGCGCTCTTCGGATCGCCGCTGCTACCGCCGGATAGGAACGGCAGGACACGCGTCGTATCCCCCAGCCTTACCTCGCAGAACGCATCTTGTAATGCAACGTACCCGTCGGTCCGCGTATTGCCCCTGCGAAAGTCGATGTTGACGATTCCGTTTTCCTGCGTGTGCAAATAATTAATATTGAAGTTCGGAGTGATATGAATCCGCCAATCGATCGGCTTGAAAGAAGTGTCGCCGTGGAACAACTCGAATGAAAGCGAGAAGTTTTGACGGAAGAAGAACTGCGCTCCGCGTCCGAAGAATTCTTCGCTGTCGGGCCTCTGCGCCGAGACGTTGCTCGGCACCGGGATGCGTTTTGCGTTCAGCAGCGACTCGCTCTCGCCCGTAAGCACCAGAAACGTGTGCTGGCCGAATATCGGATAGTCACCCTTGAGTACGTTTTGCCGATACGGGTTAAGCACTTCGCCCTTCTGATAGCGCGGATCATCAGGAAAGCCGATGCGCCAGCGATCGGCTCGAGGCAGCGCGTCAGCGCTATCCGGTTTCGAGTCGTCGATTCGCGAAGGGCCCGCATAACCGGTTGGCGGATCGAGAGGAGTCGGGAATGGCGCGACTTTAACCAGCGGAGGCTCAGGCTCGATTACCGGCGCCGGGGCTTCCTTCGGAACAGGCGGCGTCATCATATCAACTCTTGCGGCCAGCACTCCTTCACGATCGTGGCAGTCGGCGCACTTGAGCGGGACCTTCTCGGCTACTTTATGGAGACCTTTCGAGGCCAGTTCGCCTTTGGTCATGTGACATCCGACACACAATCGGTGATAGGCCTCGCGATCGCTCAACTCATAGCCCTCGGCGTCATAGACGTTCCGCGAGTCGCCCTCACCTCGATGACAATTCGAACACTTCTGGAACTGTTTTATGTCGGTCAGATCGGTGACATCGGGCTTCGACGGGTCGGCGATGTCTCGACGGTGATGGCAAACCACGCAGCTAAGCAGGCCGGTCGGTTTGTTCAGAAAGGTCGGGCTAAATCCCGAGACACGCCCGAGGCTTTCGTGAGGGCCGTGATGAAAGACGACGAGCCCGCGGCGGCCGTCAAGATCGAGCCCAAGAACCGTCCTGTCCTGAAATGCAGTGGCATTCCGATAGAGCCCTGATGCTGGACCGGGTTTTAGAGACGATGCGAGCGAGCTCAACGAGCCGGATGTCAAACACATCAGCGCCGTCGAATATAAGGCGATGACGGTTAACCTCAGTCGCATACTTCCCTTTTGCACAGGCTTAGAATTTTCCCTAAGAGAGTCTTACAGGAAGATCGGCCAAAGACTTGCGCGTAACTTCAATCCCGTGAAGTGAAGAGAGCCGAGGTGGCTTCCCTCACTTTCCCCGGGGCTCCGCGATACGCGCCGGAAAATATCACCGCAATATTTCAAAGTCAAGAAACGGTGGTTCGTGGGTCGTCACCCGAGAAGCCACTAAAATGCTGCTCGCAGTGATTCAAGCATCTTTCCTGAGGAGATGGTGTTTTTACCAGCGCTGCCGTTCATCGCAATGGAACAATAGAGCTCCTACGTCAACGAGTAAGCTCTTGAAACTCTTAAGAAGTCGTTCCGTTCGTTCCGATACGTGTTCCAGCCAGTCATAAACATGATCCGTTCTTCGGAAGGAACGTGTTTGAGTGAGACATGCGCGCTTCCCTCCCAGGTAGTGGGGTATTAGCGTGTTGCCAGCAAGCAGTCCTCTGCGTCCTCGGCGTCCCCGCGGTTTTTCCTGCTCAGTGGCTCAGAATCAACCGCAGAGGACGCAGAGGAGAAACGCGAATGTGAGCGAGCAACACACTATCACCCCACTGCCCTTCCCAGAGGCTATTGATATCAGTTCCGCGATTCTGGTAAAGTCAAAATTTGTGTGCCAAGCGCGATTCGCGTCAATGGCGTATTCATTCTAAAAGGAGCAAAAAACAATGGCAAAACGAGGATCAGCGCGCGCGGTCCGCTTGACCTGCCCGAAGTGTTCCAGTGCGTTTACGGTGGTTGCATTTCTATCTCAGGGGATAGCGGCAAACGATTACTGGAAGGCTCGAGCTGAAGAGCACGACTGCGCGGCCCATGAAAAGGCGCTTAAATCGTCGCGCTCGGGTGACGGGAGCAAAAACCCGCTCAAGGCCTCGAAGGCCGCTGCACGCGGTAAGTAGTAGTAATCCAAATCTAAACGCCAGGCCGGCTACCTTAGCCGGCCTGCGCCCTCTCTTCCTGGACAAACATCAGCGGTTCCCGCCTAGTTCTCGACTCTCTTTAATTGAACCAAAGGGAGCGCAACGGCGGGTGGCGTGTACCCGGGTTCGAAAACCGGGTCGCTGCTGTAGTCCTGCGAGGCAGTTCCGTTCGCGTGCCTTCCGGCGTGATACGAGCTCCGCACCAACGGCCCGGCCTCGACATACCGGAATCCCATCCCGAGCGCTTCGGTTTTAAGGTACGCAAACTCATCGGGTGAGTAGTACCTCTCGATCGGTATGTGCCTGGGTGTCGGCGCAAGATACTGCCCTACGGTGAGAATGTCACAACCGGTCGCGGCAATATCCTTGAAGGTCTCGAGCAACTCATCGACAGTCTCGCCGAGGCCGGTCATCAACCCGGATTTTGTCAGCAGCGGCTGCTCTGATTTCCGCGCGTGCGAGCGGCGCAACAGCTCGAGAGTCTGCTCGTACTGCGCATCCGGGCGAACCTTCTTGTAAAGCCGCGCCACGGTTTCTGTGTTGTGATTCAGCACGTCGGGACGCGCCCCGAGGACGGTGTTCAGCGCGGCTTCGTTGCCGCAGAAATCCGGAATCAACACCTCAATTCGAGTGGCAGGATTCAAACGCCGGACCCATTCGACCGTTTCGGCAAAATGAAGAGCGCCGCCATCGGGCAGCTCGTCTCGATTGACGCTTGTGACCACCGCGTGCTTTACGCCGAGCCTGCGTACTGCTTCGCCGACATGGCGCGGTTCATCGGGATCTAACGCGAGAGGCTTGCCTTTGCCAACCGCACAAAAGCCACAATGCCGCGTGCATACGTCGCCCAAAATCATGAAGGTCGCGGTGCCTTCGCTCCAGCACTCGAAGATGTTGGGGCATCGAGCTTCCTGGCAAACGGTATGCAAACTCAAGTCGCTGATCATTCGATTCACGCTATCAAACGTCTCGTTAGCGCGAATCCTCACTTTAAGCCATTCCGGCCTGGGTCCATTTAGTTTGGGTTTAGCCATCGACTATCTCAAAATCCCTCTTTGAGTCTCTTGATCTATGATGACCAATCGCGCGATATCTCACAAGCCGGCGGCGGGCAGTGTTCGGTTATGAGTTGCCGACTTGTAACGTGTGGTCAGTCCTTCGCGTGCTTTGCGCATTTGCGCTGAGTATTGGGTATTGAAGGAGCAAAACACAATAATCAACGCAAAGGCGCAAAGAACCGCAAAGCACGCGAAGGTTGTAAGCAACGCAGAATCCGAACACTCGGCGGCTCCGGCCATTGACATCGCCGAAAAGAACTAGTACGTTCCCACGCAAGCAATCGACTACGACCGCGTATCGATTGTGCTTTGCAATCCACAACCTCAATACGATTGAGAGGGCTTATGAACTCCGATTCATTCTCAAGACGGCTTTTTCTGATGAGGTCACTGACCGGTGTCAGCTCGGCATGGCTGGCGTTGCGTTTGCCGGAAATTGTCGCCGCACAGGAGCACGCGCATCATCAGGTTATATCCGCGGCGCCTGCCCGCCTGGAATTTTTCACACCGGAACAGGCGAAAGAAATCGAAGCCATCGCCGCGCAGATCATCCCGACCGACGACACACCGGGCGCTCGCGAGGCGCGCGCAATCTACTTTATCGATCGCGCGCTGACGACCTTTGACAAGGATCAGCAGCCTCAATACACGAAGGGTCTCAAGGAGCTCCAGACGAAGCAGAAGAAGTTGTTTCCGAAGTCGGCGAAGTTCTCTGATTTGAGTTCAGATCAGCAGATCACGGTGCTCAAGAAGATCGAGAAGACACCTTTCTTCAACATGGTTCGCACGCACACCGTGATGGGCTGCTTCTCTGATCCCGAGTACGGGGGAAATTTCAACGGAGTAGGCTGGAAGATGATCGGCTTCGAGGACCGGTTCAACTACAAGGCTCCTTTTGGCTACTACGACCGCGAGTACACGGCGGAAAAGTAAAGAAGAAACGTCGACGGGGAGACAAGGCGATCAGGCGATAATCAACGGACTTTAGCTATGAACACACAACAACCGAAATTTGAGACTCAGACACCAGTAGATTTCGTGGTCATTGGCGCGGGCGCCGCAGGGGGAATCATCGCCAAGGAACTATCGTCGGCTGGATTTCAAGTCGTGGTGCTCGAGCAGGGGCCTTACTTGAAGGAGAAGGATTTCAATCACGACGAGATCAAGCACATGTGGCAGTCCGCCCTGAGCAACGATTGGAAGACACAGCCTAATACGTTTCGTCGAACGAGCAAACAAAAAGCGAAGGTCCAGCCGGCAATCATCTACGGACGGATGGTCGGAGGAGGCACTGCTCACTTCACGGCAAACTACTGGCGCTTTCACGAGATCGATTTCGTCGAGCGCAGCAAGCTCGGGGCGATTTCGGGAACGGGTTTTGACGATTGGCCGATAACTTACGCCGAGCTCGAGCCCTATTACACTAAAGCAGAACAGGAGCTTGGAATATCGGGAGCGCCCGGCCCCTTTGACGCATGGCGGTCCAAGCCTTATCCGCTTCCGCCGCTGCCGATCAAGTCTTCCGGAGCGCTCATGGAAAAAGCCGCGCACAAGCTCGGCTGGCACGCGCACCCCGCGCCGATGGCGGTGATCTCTCAACCGTATCGCGGCCGCAGCGCGTGCTCACACTGTGGCTTCTGCGAGTTCTACGGCTGTGAGGTGAAAGCCAAATCCAGCACGTTGGCGACCGTCATCCCCGAAGCTGAGAAAACCGGTCACTGCGAAATTCGCCCGAATAGCTACGTTCGAAAGATTGAGACCGATAAAGCGGGCAGGGTTACCGGCGTTATCTACTTTGACGATAAGAAGGTTGAGACTTTTCAAAAAGCCAAAGCCGTAGTGTTGTGCGCGAACGGGGCAGAGACCGCGCGGCTTCTTCTGCTCTCGAAATCCGCCAGCTTCCCCGACGGTCTGGCTAATAAGAACGGACTGGTCGGGAAGTATCTGATGTTCAACTCAGGAGCCGCCGGCGGAGCGGTCTTCGAACACGAGCTGAACGAATTCAAGAGCGTGGCCGTCTCCCGAGTTCTGCACGATTTCTACGATACCGATCCCAAGCGAGGGTGCTACGGCGGCGGCGGAATCGATTTCCGGTTGGATGCCAATCCGATCGGCTTCGCGCTGGGCGGACTGGCGCCGGATTCGCCGCGTTGGGGCGCCGAGTACAAGAAACTGCTTAAAGAATGTTTCACGCGCTCGGTGATTGCGCTCGCGCACGCGACCTCTTTGCCGATGGAAAGAAACACCGTCACGCTTGATGATGTGGCTAAGGATGCCTGGGGGCTTCCGGCATTGAGAATAACTTACAAAGACCACCCCGACGACCTGAAGATATCGAAGTTCCTGTTGGATCGCGCAACGGAATTGCTTGACGCCGCCGGCGCGAAAAAGAAGTGGGCTTATCCGGTAGGCGAGCAGTCTTTCGGGTTTCACCTGTTGGGAACATGCAGGATGGGAAACGATCCGAAGGCCTCGGTTGTGGACAAGTATCATCGCGCGCACGACTCAGGAAATCTTTTCATCTGCGACGGCAGCAGTTTCGTGACATCCGGACGAGGCCAACCCACCTGCACGATTCAGGCGCTTGCTTATCGAGCGGCGGATAACATTATCAGGTTGGCGAAAGCCGGAGAGATAAAGAGCGCGTAAGAAGTTTCGTAGTCCCGCCTTCAGCGAAGTTTGTAAACCGAGAGTTGGGCCGACGTGGCGATGTGGAGAATGCCGCAGGCGAAGGAGTTAATATGGAACCAGGTATATCGATTCCTATCCTGCCTGCTCGCGATCTCGATGAGACGCGGGCGTTCTACGAGCGGTTAGGCTTTCAGGCAGCGGGATGGTGGCCCACCGAATTCGGAGGTTACGCGATTCTCGTTCGTGGCGACCTCAGTATGCACTTCTTTTCGTTCGAAGATATCTCACCGGACCAGAACTACGCGCAGTGCTACTGGCGGGTGAAGGACGTCGACGCGCTATACGCAGAGTTTCATGCCGCCGGTCTATCGAGATCCGGGACGCCGCGTTTGGAACCCGTTGAAGACAAGCCTTGGGGTATGCGCGAGTTTTCTATTACTGATCCGAATGGCAACCTGGTTCGAGTTGGTGGGCAGACAGCATCCCGAGACCTAAAGTCTTAGCGGCGTTGCGGCCCACTACGTCGTTGGCCCGGAGCGCGGGGTGCGGTTTTCTCAACTTGATTTGATTGAATCGAAGGTTGAATGTAATCGCCGCGCCCGGTCAACTCCGCGTTTGCTGGAAGACTACAAACTTCCGGCTGAAGCCCGTACTACAAACATATCAGTCCATCGGATGCCGGCTTGCGTACCAATAAGCCGTGCAAGCCGAAATGATGTGACATACCCATCCGAACCAACCTCCGGTGCCAATCCAGACTCCGGGCGTCACTATCAGCCAGAAGATTCCTCGAAGTATCTTGCCGTTGTAGATCTGACCTACGCCGGGAATGAAAAAGCTCAACACCGCTGCGATGCCTGGGTTTCTCATTTTTCCTCCGCTTGATGATACGATGCGATTAGCACGGTAAGTTCTGGAGGAGTGCCTTTGCGTCTTTGCGGATCATCGCGAGCTTGGCGTCTTTGCGCGAAACGCAGCTTCGCTTGTCTAACATTCCGATCAGGGTTTCGCGCAAAGACGCAAAGGTCCGCAAAAACGCAAAGGACTGCTAAGAATGGGGTTATCTTATTTCGAAAAAGTGCATTCGCCCGGAATCCTCTTGCGTACTAATGAATGTGGGGTGGGAAGGAACAATCGCATTGAATAAGCCGACGGCAGCCCGGCTCGACGACACGCTGGAAGGATCAGTGCTCACCGATCACCTGGCGTTCGAGCAGATCGTCCGCCAGCACCAGGGAATGGTCTTCGGTCTCGCGTACCACTTTCTGCGTGATCGGTCGCTGGCTGAGGAACTGTCACAGGAAGTCTTTCTGAACCTGCACCAGAACCTGCGCTCGATAAAGTCGCCCGAGCACCTGACATTCTGGCTGCGCAAGGTGACCAGCCACCGGTGCATCGATCAGGTCCGGCGTCAGAAGGTGCGCCCTCAAGTGAGCCTTGAAGACGTGCCCGAGCCCATCGCGACTTCTGCTGAGAACGATCTCCTGCTGTCGGAGATGCTGCGCCGGGTGGTTGAAACGCTGCCGGAGAAAGCACGACTGGTTGTGATACTCCGCTATCAGGAAGACCTTGACCCGTCGGAGATCGCAAAGGTGCTTGAAATGCCGCTCAACACCGTGAAGAGCCATCTGCGACGCTCGCTCTCTATGCTGAGAGATAAATTGAGCCGCACGTTAGGAGAGGTATCGATATGAGCCGCCCAGATAGAGTGGATCAAAGATTGGATAATGAGTTGCGAACTGCATTCCGACGCGAACAGCCCTCGGCTGATTTCACGATGCGAGTCCTCGAGCGAGTATCGCTTGAACCGCCGCCTCGTGTGCGCTGGTGGCAGAGGCTTGCGATGTCGCTCGAACCGCCAAGGCTCAGATGGGTTGCAATAGGAGTGACCGCGTCGCTGCTGCTGGCAATCGCCGCGGTGGAGTACAGCAGGTTGCAACAGGGCGTGGTTAACGATAGCGGGACCGTCGCAACAAGCAGTTCATCTCAGGGTGACACAAAAGAAGTGACCAGGCCCGGTGGTGATGCTGTCAGCCAGAACCCAACGATCGTAACGCCAAAGACACCGCAGAACATCAAGCACGCTTCGGCTCTTGCGACGAATCATCGGACCGTATCGACCCGGCATCAGCAGGAGCGAGAGCTGCGCGCTGAAGGCGAAGCCGCAAAGGAAAAGTTGATGCTCGCGCTTGCCATAGCAAGCTCCGCGCTTAGCGATGCACAGAAGGCGGTTCACGACGACGGTGTTGAACCTTAGCCGGCGTTACCCGACGCTTGCCGGCCCGCGAAATGAATTTAGTAGTACCAATGGAGGAATCATGAAATTGCTTATTACCAAATCGATGAGAGTAGTTGCGTTATGTTCGGCGCTTTCGGTCTTCGCCGCGGCGCCCGCTTATGCGCAGGACCATGCCAGGATCGACATGAGTCATCTCGACAAGTTTGCGGAACGCGCGGACAAAGTCATCAACGTCACTGTAGACGAGCAGCTCTTGAGACTGGCGGCTTCATTCCTCAGCGACAAGAAACCCGACGAAGCCAAGATCAAGGAAATGATCCTGGGCTTGAAGGGAGTCTTCGTTAAGCGATTCGAGTTCGAGAAGGAAGGCGAGTTCACGCTCGCGGACGTCGATTCCATTCGCTCGCAGTTGACCGCGCCCGGCTGGTCCAGCGTCGCCAACGTTCGCAGCAAGCGCGAAGGCAATTACGACGTTTCCATAATGAGCGAAGGCAGCGTGATCAAGGGGCTCGCAGTGCTGGCCGCTGAACCGAAGGCCTTCACTGTTGTGAACATTGTCGGCCCGATCGACGTCGCGAAGCTTGCAGAACTGGAAGGCAAATTCGGCATCCCGCACTTCGGCCTCGAGCAGATCCCGGGAGTAACAGTCACCGACAAGAAGAAGGAAAAGAGCCCCGAGCCGGACAAGCAGGAACAGCAAAGCACCGGCTCCGGAAAGCATTCCGAGAAGAAGCCGCCCACGCTCGTTCGCACCGAGAAACCGCCGACTGAGTAACTGTGTTGAGTAAAAACGGAATAATGACGGAGTAATCAGCGATGACGATCAAACCAAAATTGTTGACTCGAGTCTTGATCACATTGACGGTGATATCTCTCGCGCCGGTGGTTGCGTTGGGCGGTGACGAAAGCTTCAGCTCGGTGGTCAAACACCTAAAGAAGAACTACAACGCCAAGCAGCAAGGCTTCTTCGGAGCGATGATGATTGCGAGGTTTGCAGTTAAGGTGATCAAGCCCGCCGGAGTCAAGAACTTCAAGATGGTTTATCTGAAGGACCTCGATTTTTCGCACGGCGAGCCACCCGAGCGCGGCCACTTTCATGCTTTCATTCGCGACACCATCGATCCCAGGTGGACGCCGCTCGTGCAGTACAGCTCGGCGCGTGAACACCAGTGGTCTTACGTTTACGTCACGCGCGAGAACGAAGACGTTAAGCTGTTGGTGGTCACGCTTCAGCAGCAGAACGCGGTGGTGCTGCAAACGAAGTTCAGCCCGGCCAGGCTGGTTGAGTTCATGAATAACCCCCAGATAATGGGCATATCGCTAAACAGCGATAACAAGTCAAAAGACAATTCAGAAAAGAGCGATGAAGCAGACACCGACGATGCCGACGCTTCGCCGAGGCAGAAGCCGGCCCCGGAAAAACCTCCGAACCAGATCAGGTAACCCTACGAGCTTAGCTTCTTTGCGAGCTTTGCGGTCCTTTGCGTCTTTGCGTCGAGAATTTTCAGGTGCATTGAGAATTCTCAGCGCAAAGACGCAAAGGACCGCAAAGCTCGCTAAGTGTATCTGATCGAACTCTCAGCCTTCCCGCCTGACACTTTTCTCAAAAAAAGCGAATTGTTTGCTTCGTTTTTGCGTCATGTTCTTTTAGGCGGACTGAGCGCAATGTCACTGAAGTCACAACTGTAATATAATGCGAGCGCCCAACAGGGACGCCGCGACCAACATATAACTCAGATCACATAAAGGAGAAAAGAACAATGGCAAAAAAACAAAAAGACGAAGATATTCCGAGACGCAATGTTGCTCGATTTGGGTGGAAACCGGATTTGCCCGATCAGCGAGATCTTCTTTACGCCGCCCCGCTCACCGCACTGAGAGCGATTCCGCCCAAGGTCGACCTTCGCTCGAAATGTCCGCCTGTTTATGACCAGGGCCAGCTCGGCAGTTGCACGGCCAACGCGATTGGAGCGGCCTTCCAGTTCAATCAGAAGAAGGAAAAACTGAAATCGTTCATCCCGTCGCGGCTGTTCATTTACTACAACGAACGCGACATGGAAGGAACCGTCGCCCAGGATGCAGGCGCTTATATTCGAGACGGAATCAAGTCGGTCAACAAACTGGGCGCCTGCCCCGAAACTCTGTGGCCCTACGACCCCAGCCAGTATCCGCCTAACCCGCGGCTAACCTTAAAGCCTTCGCCGAAGTGCTACACCGAAGCCAGGAAACACACCGCCGTTCAATACGCGAGAGTGCCCCGGACCGAGAGCCAGATGAAAGGGTGTCTCGCGTCGGGCTATCCGTTCGTTTACGGCTTTACGGTGTACGAGAGCTTCGAGAGCAACAAGGTGGCGAAGACCGGCATCGTGCCGATGCCTAAGTCCGGCGAAGAAGTGATCGGCGGTCACGCCGTGCTTGCGGTCGGCTACGATGACTCGACTCGAAGATTCACCGTGCGCAATTCGTGGGGAAGCGGTTGGGCTGTCAAGGGCTACTTCTTCATGCCCTACGCCTATCTCCTGGATTCGAACCTGTCAGACGATTTCTGGACAATTCGCCTCGTGAAATGAGCTTCTTCCGTGGGGTCTCCTCGTGGATTTGGCGCGGGCGCCAGTTGCATACGGCGCCCGTTTTTTTTATTTGCTCACTCGCACATTCAGCTTGAAGCTGCGAGGCGTCGACTGCCCGGATTCCCAGGGCCGCTGATAAGAAAGCGTGATCGTGCAGGAACCGGCATGATCCGCTCGAAACTCCCAGTGATGATTGCCCGGTTCGCCGACCGCCTTACCTTTCTCAAAGGAGTCGCCGGCCAGCGAACACGCCTCGTTCGCCCCCTCGCTCGGGGATTCAATGACCCACTTGAATCCGGTGCTGCGATTCTCCTCGAGCCGCACCTCGAAGGTTTCGCCGGCCGTCAGGTGAATCTCAGTCCCATTAGAATCTTCGGTAATTTGTTTCACTTGTTGTTCTCCTGGCGTCGACTCTGAATACTCTACAGCGACGTGCTACAAGGTCCAAGGCTTTGAGGCCAGTCCTGTGATTCGCGGGTGTGATCAAAAGCCGGACTTTGAGCCGGGAACCGCCCGCGACTCTTCGCCGGAGGAAGTCTCCTGAGAATTCCCTGGAACCCCGTAGGGGTAGAATGTCTATAGTGCGAGTTCCCTATGTTGCCAACCCCGTAGGCGTGGAATCACCTGCGTTCAACTTGTATTCCGCTCCTAACGGAGCCAGGAAGTCCACGTCGGCGTCCGTAACTATAAACATCGCACCCCTACGGCGTTGCCGGGCGGAACCCTCGATTCCCAGCTCTGAGTGCCGGGTGACCTAAGTTCCCCCAAGTCCCACTTTGGATCACACTCGTGATTCACTGCGGAGGCAGGGCTTGCTTGACTGCATATCAAAGCAGTTGCTAGTTTGTCTCGTTCCGCAGCAACATCAAAAGACAGCCGTGCGGCGCCGGAACGACCGGAGACCCGGCGAGCTGCCAGACAAAGGACAGAAGATGCGTTGGTCTAATTTGTTCATACCCACTTTGCGTGAAGATCCGGCGGACGCCGAAGTCGCGAGCCATCGGCTGCTGATTCGCGCGGGCTACATTCGCCAGTTGACCGCAGGCATTTATTCGCTGCTTCCTTTGGCTCAGCGCGTTCGTCTCAAGGTAATGCAAATCATCCGCGAAGAGATGAACCGAGTCGGCGGCCAGGAGTTTTTTCTGCCCGCATTGCAGCCTGCCGAACTCTGGAAAGAATCGGGCCGATGGGAAGTGATGGGCGAGAACATGTTCAAGTTCCGGGATCGCAAAAACACCGAGATGGGGCTCGGCATGACTCACGAGGAAGTTTTCACTTCTATTGCCCGCCACTCGATCAACTCGTACCGGCAACTGCCTCAGGTTTGGTATCAAATACAAACGAAGTTTCGAGACGAAGCTCGCCCGAAATCCGGACTCCTCCGAGTGCGCGAATTCACAATGAAGGACGCCTATTCTTTCGACGTCGATCGCGCGGGCCTGGATAAATCGTTTCAGGATCAATACGACGCTTATTGCCGGATATTCAGCCGCTGTGGTTTGAAATACACTGCGGTCGAGGCAAGCTCCGGCGCGATGGGCGGAAGCCAATCGACAGAGTTTATGGTGCGAACGGATGCCGGCGAAGACCACATCGTGTTGTGCGAGAAGTGCGGCTACGCGGCCAACATCGAGAAAGCTACGTCGAAGCTCGCCGCTGTTGATGACGGCGACGCGCAGTCGCCGATCGAGGAGTTCCCCACCCCGGGCGTTCGTACTATCGAGGACCTGACTACCTTCCCGGGCGGCGCCTCGGCTGACCGTCAGATCAAGACCCTGGTCTACGTGCTCGATGAAAAGCTTGCCCTGGTGCTGATGCGTGGGGATCACGAGCTGAACGAGGTCAAGCTCCAGGACGCCAGCGGCGCGATTAATGTCAGGCCCGCTCAAGCTGATGAGATTCGCGAAGGTCTAGGCGCCGGCGCGGGCTCGCTCGGCGCAGTTGGGGTGACGCAAGCTTCGCATCCAAAGATCACACTTGTGATTGCCGACGACGCATTGAAGGGCCGCAGCAATATGACTACGGGCGCCAACAAGGACGATCACCATCTTCGCGGCGTCTCGATCGAACGCGACATCAGCGTAGCTAAGTGGGCGAGCCTTCGTTCGGTCAAGGCAGGCGAGGCCTGCTCGAGCTGCGGAGGCGTGCTCGACGTCTTCAAGGCCGTCGAAGTCGGTCACATTTTCAAGCTCGGAACGAAATACTCCGATAGCATGGGCGCGCGAGTCCTCCTCGCCGACAGCACTGAAGTGCCGATAATAATGGGCAGCTACGGCATCGGTGTCGAGAGGGCAATGGCCGCCGCAGTCGAGTCGTGCCACGACGATGCGGGCATCGCCTGGCCCGCTTCCATCGCTCCGTTTCATGTTGTCGTCACTCCGGTCAATATCAAGGACCAGGAGCTTTTCGGAACCGCGCAACGCGTTTATGATGAACTCATAAAAGCCGGGATCGAAGCATTGCTCGACGACCGCGATGAACGCGCCGGGGTGAAGTTCAACGACGCGGATCTGATCGGCGTGCCGTATCGGATAACGGTCGGCAAGAAAATAAAAGAAGGCAAAGTCGAGTTGATGACGCGCTCATCTCGTCAATCAGAGGACGTTTCGATCGAATCTGTCGTTCCTTTGATCGCAGCGAAGCTGCAAGCCGCCATGTAGTAATAGCATTGCGTGCTTTGTCACTTTGCGGTCCTTTGCGGTCCTTTGCGTCTTTGCGTTGAGAATTCTCGGTGGTTCTCAACGCAAAGACGCAAAGGACCGCAAAGCACGCAAGAAGCCTCGCTCCGCACCCTGAACTGCCTCTAACCCGTCGGAAAAATGCCGTAACCTTTCCCTGTTCCGCCAGTTCATACCATCAGAGGACAGGCGTTGGAAGAAAGAGCATTAAACGCTCATAACAGAAACACGGACGAGCGGCGCGCGATCGAGGCCGCTCAGAAGGACCCTGCCCGCTTCGCGGAGCTATACGAGAACAACTTTGAACGCGTGTATGCGTACATCGCGCGACGCGTGCGCGATCGCAATGAAGCCGAGGACGTTACTTCCGAAGTGTTTCATCAGGCGCTCGCCAATTTGCCGAAGTTTCAATGGCGCGGCGCGCCTTTTGCGGCCTGGCTCTTCAGGATCGCGGCAAATTCGATTATCGATAGAGGCAAACGCGCGGCTAGAGAGCAGGCACTACCCGAGGGGTTTGAATTGCCTTCGGAAGCCGCCTCTCAAGTCATCGAAGATGAAGTCGAACAACGGGCGCGGCTGTTTCAGCTTGTCGGCCGACTGCCTGAGGACCAGCGACTCGTGATCTCGAAGCGCTTTTCAGAAGAAAAGAGTATTCGCGAAATCGCAAACGAAATCGGACGCAGTGAGGGGGCCGTCAAGCAGCTTCAGTTCCGCGCAGTACAAACCCTGCGTGCGTGGTTGACCGATGAGCCGGGTGACAGGAATGGCTAACGTAACTTTGATCGAACAACTCGATGAGGCGATTGAGGCGATCCTCGCGAACTCGGGGTCGACCTCCGCGGCCGGCTCCGGCGCGACGATCGAGGCCTCGAATGAAAGCCTGGACGCGAGCTTCGTTGAAATGCTTTCGGTCGCGGCGGAGCTTCGCGATCTTCCGCGTCAGGAATTCAAAGCACAACTCATGGCAGATCTGATAAGGAGAACATCGATGACAAGAGCAGCAGTCAAGCCGATTCGAGAAGGGTTTCACACCGTCACTCCGTATATCATTGTTTCCGCGGCGACCGGGCTTATCGACTTCGTCAAACAAGCCTTCGGAGCCGAAGAGCTTTACCGAGGGACGGGCTCGGCGGGAGGGATTCACGCCGAAGTAAAGATTCAGGACTCGATGGTCATGATCGGAGGCGGCGAAGCCTTGGGCCACGCTGCGACGCCAACCGCGCTTCACCTTTACGTGAACGACGCGGATGCTGTCTACCAGCGCGCGCTCGAAGCTGGAGCTACAGTTTTGCACAAGCCGGTTGACCAGCCTTATGGGGACCGCGAAGCGAGCGTGAAAGATCTGGCCGGTAATCATTGGTACATCGCTACGCACAAGGCGACAGGACACGCACCCGAAGGTCTCCGCGCGGTCACTCCATTCCTGCATCCTCACAACGCGCCGACGTTGATCGACTTTATGGAGCGAGCGCTCGGCGGCGAGGAGCAATCGCGCTACCAGTCGCCGGACGGCATAATTCGGCACGCCACGGTGAAGATTGGAGACTCGATGATCGAGATGGGCGAAGCGCACGGGCCCTGGCAGCCGATGCCGGCGACGTTCTTCCTGTACGTCGATGACGTGGACGGCTGGTACGAACGCGCACTCGCGGCGGGCGCGACCTCCCGTGGCGCACCCGCGAACCAGCCGTACGGCGATCGCGTCGGCGGAGTCGCGGATCCTTTCGATAACGTCTGGTATCTCGCGACTCGCATCAGCGATTCTCCGCTGTAGAATCAGTCCGACAAACTTCACAGTTTGTCGTTGAAATGTGAAATAAGACGACAAACTGAAGTTTGTCGGACTCTGGAAGGAGAGATACATGACAAGCAACGCAACAAAAGTCCCCGAAGGCTTTCACACCGCAACGCCATACTTGATCATCAAGGACGCGGCCAGTGCGATGGAGTTTTACAAGAAGGCCTTCGGAGCGGTCGAATTGGAGCGCATCGCAGATCCAGATGGAAAGGTCAGACACGGCGAAATCAAGATAGGCGATTCGCCTTTCATGATCACCGATGAAAACGCAGATTTTCCGGATTGGCTCAGTCCTCAATCCCGCGGAGGCTCGACGGTGCACATCTATCTCTACGTGGAGGACTGTGACGCGGTGTTCAACCAGGCAATCGCGGCCGGAGCGAAAGAACTCCTGCCAATGAAGGACCAATTCTACGGCGACCGGTCCGGCGGTCTGACCGATCCCTACGGACACGTCTGGTACGTAGCGACTCGAATTGAGAATGTATCGGAAGAAGAGATCATGCGTCGGGCTTCCGAGCAAAGTCACTCGTAATGCACTCTCAACCCGCGATCGCCGGGCTTGTTCAAGAGAAAGCGAAGATCAAGTAATGCCAGTCACACCAATGCTCGCATATGAAGACGGCGTCGCCGCACTCGAGTGGCTATCCAAAGCATTCGGCTTTCAGGAAGTGACTCGTATGCTCGGGAAGGACGGCAGGCTCGCACACGGCGAGATGGAGACCGGCGACGGCATCATAATGATGGCGATGCCGAGTCCCGATTATGAAGGACCGCGGCGGCATCGCGAACACTGTGAAGCGGCTCGCAAGTGGTCTTCGGTCCCGTGGGTCGTCGACGGCGTCTTGGTTCTGGTGGATGACGTCCAGAAACACTTCGAACGCGCAAAGGAACAGGGCGCCAATATTCTCTCCGAACCCGAGAATGCGCCTCACGGGACGCTGTACAGGGTTGAAGACATCGAGGGCCATCGTTGGATGTTTATGCAGCAACCTGTACCATGATGGAGGTCGCGCGATTGCCATCGAAGACAACCGCACATACTCGATCGGTAAATGAAAGGATGAAATCAAACAATGCTTGAACCAGGTAATCCGTTTCCAGATTTTTCTCTCCCGAACCAGAACGGCGAGATCGTTAAGCTGTCAGACTTCGCCGGCAAATGGCTGGTTGTCTATTTCTATCCTAAAGACGACACGCCCGGCTGCACCATTCAGGGAAAATCGTTCACCGCGACAAAGTCCGACTTCGACAACGCGGGCATCAGCGTTGTGGGCGTGAGCCAGGATGACGTGGATTCGCATAAGAGTTTCTGCGACAAGTTCGGCTTCACGATCGACCTGCTTGCCGATACTAACGCAGAATTGCTCAAAGCTTGCGGCGTTGGGCAAAGCGAATACAAGGGCACGTTGTACTGGGACCGCACGAGCTTCGTGATCGATCCCACGGGCGTCGTGCGCAAGGTCTATGAAAAGGTAAGCCCGCAGGGTCACGAACAGGTGCTGCTCGATGACATCAAAGGATTGAAGGCCGAGTGACGTCCGTCGGGAATACTACTGCAGAAACGAAGTTCGTAGTCCAGCCCTTCGCGTGCTTTGCGGCCCTCGCCAGTCCTGTGGGGGCGGTCCTCCGTGGCCGCCCATTAATGAGGAAGCGCTTTCTCGAAGGAGGGGCGGCCACGGAGGACCGCCCCTACAGGACTAGCGAGGACCGCAAAGCACGCCGGGGTTATTAAGCAACGCAGAATCCGAACACCTGCTTGAAGCAACCGCGCGCGATTGAGTAATATGTATGCGGAAGCTCAAGTAGAAGCGCGGTACCCGACTTAGCCGAATTTGTTTTGGCCGCTCGGGTTGTCAACGGTGGTGGAGAACACCGATCTCCAACCTTGACTGGACGCCACTCAACAAACTTCCCGCCAGTGGATCACGCAACATGCGATGGGAATACTTACGAGCGCTTCCAACTAACGATATTCAGCATGGAGGAACGTGGAAATGAAGTACAGAATGGTATTGTTTGCAGCCGCATTTGTGCTTGCTGCTGTTGCGCTGGCGTGGGCTGCGGACGTCAACGGCAAGTGGGTCGCTCAAGTTACCGGACGCGGCGGTCAAACCCGCGAGCAGACTTTCACCCTCAAAGCGGAGGGCGGGAAGTTGACGGGGACCGTCTCCGGTATGCAGGGGGAAACCCCCATCGCCGACGGGACCGTCAAGGGAGACGATATCTCGTTCACCCAGACATTCAATCCACCGCAGGGCGACCCGATCAAGGTGCGCTACGTTGGGAAAGTGTCGGGCGACGAAATCAAGTTCACCCGCACCAGAGAAGGAAGCGATCAGCCGGGACAGGAGTTCACGGCTAAGAGAGTGAAGTAGCTCTCTCGGGGCTCGACAGCCAACAAGCTGTCGAGCCCTTTTCGCGCCAACCTGTCAGTCTTACAAACCGCTCCGAGCATCCGAGCGCACACTCTGATATCAGCGATTGAATTTGACGGAGGTGAACATGCGTAGGTTTTTGATAAGCGTCAGTCTGCTGTCGTTACTCTCGATTTATGCGCCCGCGCAAGATCTGAAATCCGAGCACCACGAACATGCCATGTCGATGTCCTTCGCCGCCGTCGAGCAGGATTGGGCGAAGCAGCGTGTCGACAAGTCACCGAGGCATCAGGAGTGGGTCCAGGTCAAGAACGGCAGTCGAACGATCAACTCGTTCATTGTCTATCCCGAAGTCAAAACCAAAGCCACGGCAGTTGTCGTGATTCATGAAATATTCGGTATGGCCGATTGGGTTCGGAGCCTTACAGATCAGGTGGCCGAGGCGGGGTACATCGCGATCGCTCCCGACCTGCTTTCCGGCATGGGGCCCAACGGTGGAGGCTCAAGCGAGTTCGCTGACCGCACCGCGGTGACCCAGGCGGTCGGCAAACTTCCTCCCGATCAGGTAACTGCCGACCTCAACGCGGTTGCGGATTACGTCTCCAAGCTTCCCGCCTCTAACGGCAAAGTCGCGGTGGCGGGCTTCTGCTGGGGCGGGTCGCAGACTTTTCGGTTTGCGACGAACCGGCCAACCCTCAAAGCGGCGTTCGTCTTCTACGGCACAGGGCCTGACAGCAAGGAAGCGATCGCGAAGATCAAGGCTCCGGTTTACGGATTCTACGGCGGCAGTGATGCACGCGTGGATGCGACGATCCCGAAGAGTCAGGACCTGATGAAAGAGGCGGGCAAGACTTACGAGCCGGTCACCTACGAGGGCGCGGGTCACGGCTTCATGCGCGCCGGAGAAGACCCGACCGTCCCGGAAGGAACACCTGAACAAAAGGCAATGAAAGAAGCAAACAAGAAAGCTCGCGACCAGGCGTGGGCTCGATGGAAGGAGCTTCTCAAGAAGCTATGACATGTAGGGGCGGCCCTCCGTGGCCGCCCCTCTTTGCGGGAACTAACCATCAACGAATGAGGGGCGGCCACGGAGGGCCGCCCCTACATGTTATTCTTCAGTTTTTCTTATTCCTCAGCTCGTCATTCCTTTACAAATTTCAACGAGGCCGAATTCATACAATAACGAAGACCAGTGGGTTTGGGACCATCATCGAACACGTGTCCCAGATGAGCGTCGCATCGGCGGCACAACACCTCATTCCGCTCCATCCCGTAGCTATGATCACTCTCACTTAGAATATTCTCCGGAGCGATGGGCTGCCAAAAGCTCGGCCAGCCTGTGCCCGATTCAAACTTCGTCTCCGAGCTGAACAGGTCGTTGCCGCAACAGACGCATTGATAGATTCCCTTCTCGTGATTGTTCCAATACTCGCCTGTGAACGCTCGCTCAGTTCCCTTCTTTCGGGTGACTTCGTATTGTTCCCGCGTGAGCTGCTGTTTCCACTCGGCGTCCGTCTTAACGACCTTTTCGCTCATAAAGAATCCTTTCTGCGCGACTGAATATAGTTTGATCTTCGCGGGCGCCTTGCTGCCCTGAGTGACACACCCGAAGCCGATCATTACTGTAAGTGCTATGAGTTTGATTGCGAGTGATTTCATGATTCCCTCTTGAGATTGAACTCTATCACGACCACACCAAACCCGCGAAGCGGCTGACGCTCTCTCTTGCCTGAGAGGGTGTGATTAAAATGGGACTTGAGCCGGGCGCCCCTGATTCTTCGCCGGAGGGAGTGTCCTGAGAATTCCTGGAACCCCGTAGGGGCAAAATGTCTATAGTGGCGAGCTCCTCTATGTTGCGAACCCGTAGCGGTGAAATATCCCTGTGCTCAGCTCTATGCCGCTCCTAACGGAGTTAAGAAGTCCACGTCGGCGTCCGTAAACTATAAACATCTCACCCTACGGGGTTGCCTAGCGGAAACTCTCGATTCAATCGCTCCGAGTTGCTGGTGACCCAAGTCCCTCTTCCAATCACAACATGCCGGAGCGGGAACCGAAAAGTTCGCGACTGACAGGTCGCTCTTTACGTAGTGCGCCCGTGAAACTCGGTACAGTTTCTGATAGAGTGGCACCTCTCAGGCACACCATCGCAGAAAGGACCGCCCTGACCAATGTCGAACTGGACCCGCTACAGCAAGCACTCAAAATCGATTCTAAACTGCATTGGCAATACGCCGCTCGTTCGATTGAATCGCGTAGCCGCGGACGTTAATGCTGAGATTCTTGTCAAACTCGAATACTTCAGCCCGTCCGGATCGCTCAAGGACCGAATCTACCTGAATATGATCGAGCGCGCCGAGAAGCGAGGCGATCTCAAACCGGGAATGACAATACTCGAATGCTCGACCGGCAACGCCGGCATCGCTTGTTCGTTCGTCGCCGCGGTCAAAGGATATCCTTGCGTCATTGTAATGCCCGAGGGCATGAGCGAAGAGCGCAAGAAAATGTCTGTAGCTTATGGCACACAGATGGTCTACACCCCCGGCGGCGAGTCCGATGTCGATCTTGCGCTTCAAAAACTCGCGGAGATTCGCGACCAAGACACGGAGAAATACTGGTTGCCATCTCAGTTCGACAACCCCGATAACATCAAGGCGCATTACAAGACTACCGGTCCTGAAATCTGGGAACAGACCCGCGGTAAGCTCGACGCTTACGTTGGCACCCAGGGAACGGGCGGTCAATTGACCGGGATCGGACGCTATCTCAGAAAGAAAAAAAAGAAGATCAAGCTTTATGCCGGCGAGCCTGCCGAATGTCCTTTGCTGTCGCGATGCGAGTGGGGCGAACATAAAATCGAAGGCATCGGCGACGGGTTTGTTCCTCGCGATCTCGATTTGAGCCTGCTTGATGGAATCGTAACCATCAAGTCGGACGATGCGATTGAAATGGCGCGGAGGCTGGCGAAGGAAGAGGGAATCTTCTGCGGGATTTCATCGGGCGCCAACGTCGTTGCGGCAATAAAACTCGCCAATCGACATCCGAAGATGAAGCGAATCGTGACTATGATAACCGACTCGGGACAGAGGTACTTTTCGACGGAATTGTGCGGCTCTCCCAAGCAAGTCGACTCGCCCGAGCGGGACCATCCGATCGACGAATACACCCGAGCTCAGTTAGACAAATATCAGAGCGGTTGGGAGATCATCGATTAGATTGATATGTTCGAAATGCAACCAATCGGATTCGTTCGCAGCCCTTACTCCGAAACCAAAGAAATTCCGAAGGGCTGCGGCGCGAAGCACGAAGCCGAGGGCGTGCTCGATATTCTTCCTGAGTTCGAGCAGGGCCTTACAGACATCGAAGGCTTCTCGCACATCTTCGTCATTTGGGCTTTTCATCAAGCGGACGGTTACTCGCTGCTCGGCAAGCCGCCAACCGATGACCGCGCGCACGGAGTCTTCGCCACACGATCCCCGCGCCGGCCTAATCCGATCGGATTGACCGTCGTGGAATTGGTCCGCCGTGAAGGCACTCGCCTGAGCGTGCGCGGCGTCGACATGCTGGACGGCACACCCATCCTGGACATCAAGCCTTATCTGTCGAGCGTGCCGCAAGAGAAGCTCAAGCGCGGCTGGCTGGCGGAAGCCGAAGATCGTCAACAGAAGTAGCACGGAGGACGAGCGGTGCGATTCCTACAGAAAGGAAAACACTTCCCGGTATTGATATTTGTCCTGATGAGCGCTCCTTTGGCCGCCGCTCAGGATGAACACCAACACCACCACGCATCCGGCGAACAGGTCGGAAAAGTCAGCTTCGTCGTCGCTTGCTCACCGCAGGCACAGAAGCAATTCAACCTCGCCGTAGCCTGGTTGCATTCATTTGAGTACGGCGAGGCCGAGCGCGCGTTCGCGAAAGTTGCAGCGATCGACTCAGGGTGCGCGATGGCTCACTGGGGCCTGGCGATGAGCCAGTACCATCAACTCTGGAGTCCGCCCACTCGCCCGGAACTGGAGAAGGGCGCCCTCGAAGTACAGAGAGCAGCCGACATCGGGGCGAAGACAACTCGTGAGCGAGACTACATAAACGCGATTGCGCGGTTCTACCGTGACTGGGAGAGGAGTGATTATCAGGCTCGTGCTAACAGCTATGAGCGAGCGATGGAACAATTGTACCGGCGGTATCCTGCCGATCGCGAAGCGAGTGTCTTCTACGCGCTCGCGCTGAACGCAAGCGCGTTGGCCGCAAAGCCCATGGATAAGACCTACGCCAAACAGAAACAAGCGTCGGCGATACTGAATCGCGTGCTTCGTCTCGAGCCCGAGCATCCGGGTGTCACGCACTACTTGATTCACAGCTACGACTATCCGCCGCTCGCCGGCTTTGCGTTGGCCGCCGCGCGCAGTTACGCGAAGATCGCTCCATCCTCAGCGCACGCTCTTCACATGCCATCGCACATCTTCACCAGGCTCGGCCTATGGGACGAAGACGTTGCGATGAATATCAGGTCTGAAAACGCCGCGAAAGATTACGCGCAGAGAAATCACCTGGGCGGCGCGTGGGACGAACAGCTACACGCGATGGACTATCTCGCATACGCTTATTTGCAGCAGGCTCGCGATCGCGAAGCGCAGGGCGTGCTTGACGAGCTGAAGTCAATTCGAAAGACCGATCCCGAAACGTTCAAATGCGCTTACTCGTTCGCCGCGATCCCCGCGCGTTGGGCCCTCGAACGCCGCAAGTGGTCCGAGGCGGCCGAACTGAAAGTTGAACCCGCGGACTTTCCCTGGCCGCGCTTTGCCTGGGCGGAAGCAATCACACATTTCGCCCGCGCGATTGGAGCCGCCAGGAGTGGTGACAGCGAACGAGCAAGAATTGAAATCGACAAGCTGCGAGAGATTCAAGACCGCATGGCCGGCGCTAAGGAAAACTACGACTGGGCAACGCAGGTCGAAATACAACACAGAGCGGCGGCGGCGTGGCTGGCTAAAGCGAACGGAAAAAATGAAGAGGCTCTGAAACTCATGCGCTCGGCGGCCGACCTGGAAGACTCAACCGAAAAACATCCGGTCACGCCCGGAGCGGTCTTACCGGCGAGAGAGCTGCTCGGAGATCTGCTCCTCGAATTGAATCGGCCCTCCGAAGCTTTGATCCAATATGAGCGATCGCTCGAGAACTCGCCCAACCGATTGAATGCGCTTTATGGCGCAGGGCGTGCAGCTCAACTCGCAGGCAATCGCCTGAAGGCTCGGCGGTACTATCAAAGGCTGACGGCCATTTGCGCGCGCGGCAACGCCGGCAGATCCGAACTTCAGCTTGCGAAAACGTTTCTTCGAGGCAGAGCCGAATGAATCTTGGGCCGCGCGGTTACAAACCTCCGCGCGACGGCCGAACCTCGATCCACAAGGAGCAGGTGATGGTGAACCGTGCATGCACGATCTTGATGTTGGCAGCGCTGACTGCAACTGCGGCGGTTGCGCAATCGAAGCCCGCTGCGCCCGGCGCTGACAAGCCCATCGGCGCCAGGGTCAATGAAGTGTTCGCGCAATTCGACAAACCCGACTCCCCCGGCTGCGCGCTTGCAGTGATCAAGGACGGGCAGATCGTTCACAAGCGCGGATACGGAATGTCGAACCTCGAATACGGCGTTCCGATATCCCCCTCGTCGATATTTCACATCGCGTCGATATCCAAGGAGTTCACCGCGATGGCGATCGTGATGCTCGCCCAGCAAGGTAAGCTCTCGCTTGACGATGACGTTCGCAAGTATGTGCCCGAAGTCCCGGACTTCGGCGAGCGCATCACAATCAGGCATCTCATCCATCACACCAGCGGGCTGCGCGATCAATGGGCGCTGCTCGACATGGCCGGGTGGCGCGAAGACGATGTCATCACCGAAGGAGACATCCTCGATCTCATCTCGCGGCAGAAGGCATTGAACTTCAAGCCCGGAGAAGAGCACCTCTACTCGAACACCGGCTACACGCTGCTGGCGGTCATCGTCAAGCGCGTAAGCGGACAGTCGCTTCGCGATTTCGCCGACGCCAATATCTTCAAGCCCCTTGGGATGACCCGAACCCATTTTCACGACGATCACAGCATGATCGTCAAGGATCGCACGTCGGCGTACCAGCCGAGAACCGGCGGCGGCTTAAAGATCAGCATTCCGGTGTTCGACACCTATGGCGCGACCAGCCTTTTCACGACTGTTGAAGATATGGCGAAGTGGGACCAGAACTTCGTCGATAAAAAAGTTGGTGGGGACGGAGCGATCGAGCAGATGCTCACGCCCGGCGTGCTGAATAACGGAAAAAAACTTGCCTATGCATTCGGTCTGTCGGTTGGCGAATACAAAGGACTGAAAACGGTAGGGCACGGGGGATCGGATGCGGGTTATCGCGCGGACTTCATACGGTTCCCAGACCAAAACTTTTCGGTCGTGTGTCTTTGCAATCTCAGCACCTCGAATCCGGGTACGCTCACTCGCCGCGTGGCAGACATTTATCTTGCCGACAAACTGACGCAGCCGCCTCCCAGGACAAAACCGGCGGCGCCTCCGGATGCCGGCGCCGTTAAGCTCACCGAGCAGGAACTGGCGAGCAAGGCGGGTATCTACACCGAACGTAAGACCAACACCACAGTGCGACTTGAGATGAAGGACGGCAAGCTGATGGCGGCGATGGGTCCGGGCCTCCCGCTCCTCCCGATGACAAAGGACCGCTTTCAAGTCGCGGGAGCACCGGCTACCGTCAGCTTCGAAGGCGCGGCGAACGGTCATCCCGAACGAATGCTGGTGCTGAACGACGGTGAAAAAGAAGCCCTGGTCTTCGAATACGTCGCGGCTTCAACGCCGCCCAGCGCCGCTTCGTTGGCCGAGTACTCGGGCGTTTACTACAGCGAAGAACTGGACACCCGTTACACGGTGCTGTTGAAAGGTGAGACGCTGGTCGTGCGTCGCAGGAAGTTTGAGGACATGAAGCTCGCGCCAAAGTCGCCGGATGAATTCGTGGTTGCCGACATCGGGAGCATCAAGTTCACGCGCGATTCCGAAAAGCGCGTCGCGGGCTTTGAGATCAATGCCGGACGAATCAGGCATCTGCGATTCTCGAAAGAGTCGCATTAACTCCGAAAAGCGATGAGCTACGCTGCGAATCTCAAGTGTGTCGAGTGCGGACGCGGGCATCGTCCCGGTGAAGCGGAATACGTTTGCTTGAATTGCGGCGGCAACCTCGAAGTGCTTTATGACTACGACCGTGTCCGAGCAAAGTTAAGCAAGGAGAGCCTTGCGAATGATCGAAGCTTGACGATGTGGCGCTATCGCCCGCTCCTGCCGATTGAAGAATCATCAGCCGTGCCACCCGTCACCGTGGGTTGGACGCCAATCTACGATTGCCCAAAGCTTGCCGAGCGCTACGCAGTAAGTCAGTTGTTGATTAAAGACGACGGGAGAAATCCGACCGCTTCGTTCAAAGATCGCCCGAGCGCGCTGGCCGTCGTGAAAGCCCAGGAGGCCGGCGCAACAATCATAACAACCGCTTCTTCGGGCAATGCCGGGAGTGCGCTCGCCGGAATGTGCGCAAGCATCGGCCTGCGATCGGTGATCTTCGTTCCAGCAAGCGCCCCGATAGCAAAGATCGTGCAGCTTCAAATCTACGGCGCGACGGTCGTGATAGTCGAAGGCAGCTACGACGAGGCATTCGACCTGTGCATAGAAGCATCGGTGCGATTCGGCTGGTACCAGCGCAGCACCGGGTACAACCCCTTTACGCGCGAAGGCAAGAAGACGGCGGCGC
Organism: Blastocatellia bacterium; assembly: GCA_035607285.1. Classification (GTDB taxonomy): domain Bacteria; phylum Acidobacteriota; class Blastocatellia; order UBA7656; family UBA7656; genus Onstottus_A. The sequence continues at coordinate 55,758 of DATNBZ010000281.1, forward strand.
TCGAGATCGCCGAGCAACTGAACTGGCAGGTACCCGATAAGGTCTTTGTCCCGGTTGGCGACGGCAACATCATCAGCGGGCTCTGGAAAGGGTTCAACGATTTTTACCGCCTGGGTTTCATCGAGAAGCTGCCGCAGTTGATAGCCGTGCAATCAGAAGCCGCGAGTGCCATCGTCGACGCGGTCAACGGCGAGGGCCTCGTCCACGAAGCACCGGCTCACACGATTGCCGACAGCATCAACGTCGGCAGGCCTCGGGACGGAACGATGGCGGTGCGCGCGATTCGCGATTCCGGAGGCCGCGGCGTGAAGGTTGGCGACGAGGAGATCATCGCCGCGATCCCGATGCTTGCGCGCGAAACGGGAGTGTTCGCCGAGCCCGCGGCGGCTGCGGCATATGCTGGTTTCGTAAAAGCGTGCCAGACCGGCGGGATCAAATCCGACGAGCGAGTGTTGTTGATGCTCACAGGCAACGGACTAAAGGACATCGACACCCCCAGACGCGCGGTCAAGGAACCAATGCGGATTCGTCCCGACCTCGAGGAGTTAGTACGGCAATTATCTGAATAGCATCTTTCAATCGAATTGAACATCCGATGATCCTTGAGCGGCAGCGTAAGGGCGGTATAATTGGTGCGCAACGTTAGGGAGGCTATTATGGCTTCACGAGTTCCAGTGTACTCAATGTCTGTTGATGAATATCTCGAGGCAGAGAAGACTGCTTCATTGCGTCATGAGTACGTCGCGGGACAGATCTATGCGATGGCTGGGGCCAGCGACGCACATAACACGATAGCTGGAAACTTCTTCGCAACTTTGAGGTCCGGTGTTCGCGGTGGCCCATGCCGCGTTTTCATGTCAGACATGAAAGTGTGGATCGAGGCGGCCGGCGTGTTCTACTACCCCGATGTCCTCGTAACCTGCGATCCGGAAGACAACGGCGAATACACCAAGACGCGGCCCAGTCTGATTATCGAAGTGACTTCACCGTCCACAACGGTTACCGATCATCGTGAGAAGCTGCTTGCGTATCGAAAGATACCCAGCCTGCGCGAGTACGTCATGATTACGCAACACGAGATGAAGGTCGAAATCTACCGCTTGGATTCTCGCGGCAACTGGTGGCTCGAGACTTACGGCCCGGAGCATTCTTTCAAGCTCGAGTCCGTGGATATGGAGATCGCCGTCAAAGACCTCTACGAAAATGTGGTGCTCAGACCGTGGCCTGCCGGCTTGCCTGAGCCTCCCACTAACCCAGTGTGATTCTCCCGTCGGACCCTGGATGTCCTACCTTCTAAAATCAGCAACGGTCGTCACTTTCGATCCCCCTTCGATTGAGTTAGCCGACTTGCGCATCGCGGGCGGTCGCATCGTCGAGCGCGGCGCGATGCTCGAAGCGCGCGCCGACGATGAAGTGATCGATCTCAGTGACAAATTGATCATGCCCGGGATGGTGTGCGCGCACACTCACCTGTATTCCGCGCTTGCGCGAGGGATGCCCGCGCCGCCGCGAGCTCCGGCAAACTTCAAGGAAATCCTCGAACTGATTTGGTGGCGATTGGATCGCGCGCTTGATGAAGAGACAATCTATTGGAGCGCGATCGCCGGAGCCGTCGACGCGGCCCGCGCGGGAACCACTTGCTTGTTTGATCATCATGCATCGCCATCACACATTAGAGGTTCGCTTCAAATCGTGCGCGAGGCGATTGAAAAGGTCGGCTTGCGAGCCGTCCTCTGCTACGAAGTGACCGATCGTGGCGGCGCCGAGGAACGCGATCGCGGTCTCGATGAGAACCGCGCGTTTCTGGAGTGGACAAGCCGGTCAAGCACGAGTGACGGTCTCCGGCAGTTTCGCGGAATGATTGGAGCGCACGCTTCGTTCACGCTATCGGACGACTCACTCGAACGTTGCGCCGAACTGATGCGGGAGTTCAATGCTGGGCTTCACATTCACGTAGCCGAGGACAAATGCGATGTCGAGGACGCGCGGTCTCGCTACGGCGCCGGCATAGTCGAGCGGCTCAGGAACCACGACGCGCTCAACGCTCGAACGATTCTCGCTCACGGAATACATTTGTCCGGAGAGGAAATCGATCTGGCGAAATCAGCCGGCGTCTGGTTCGCGCACAATCCCCGATCGAACGCCAACAATCAGGTCGGCTATGCTCCGGTTGCGAAATTCGGTTCCCGGCTTGTGCTCGGCACTGACGGGATCGGCGCCGATATGTTTGAAGAGTCGCGCTTCGCTTTCTTCAAGAGCCGCGACTCTCGATCCGGATTTACGGCCGACGATTGGCTGCGAGTCCTGGCGAACAATCAGCGGCTCGCGTCCGAAATGTTTGGCGATGAGTTCGGCGCGCTTGAAGCCGGTGGCACCGCCGATTTGCTCGTGCTCGACTACCAGCCTCCCACCCCTCTGACCTCGCTGAATCTGGCGTGGCATCTTGCATTCGCAATGAATTCCGCCGCGATAGAGAGCGTAATGGTGAATGGGAGGTTCATCATAAAGAACCATCGCGCAATCTTCGATGAACAATATCTTGCCGAGCAGGCTCGCAACGCGACTAAAAAACTCTGGAAGAAACTCGAAACGGTTTGACGCCGTCAACGGCGTTCTGGACGCACCTCAGCTTTTCCTGCATACCCACCTCGTCAAAGGTTGGTCCGTGATGTTTCGGCCTACGTGCTGCGTTGCGCGGATAATAGCTGAGCTCTAGCGAAGGCTGCAGCATCAATAACCCACCTCTCACGAGGTGGGTCTGTAGGAACCCGGACGCGACTCGGGCGTTTGTTGCTTCACCGTTACCCCTTTGCTATTGTTTTTTTCTACACAGGTCGTCGAAATCCCAATTAAGTCGAGACTTTCAGATGGCAAAGCGGAGACCGCCAAAACAAAAAGAGAGCGCTGACAACTCAACGCGCAGGATCGCTTTTGTAGTAGCAATCATCGCTGCCGTAGCCGCTGTCGTCGTGGTAAGCCTGCGAGCGAACCGTGATGATCGTTCGAAAACGAAGCCGAACCAACCTGCGGCGAGCGTGCCGGCTCCGACTGCCGCCCCGCCGCCCGAGCAATCGACGCCTCCGTCTGAACTGGTAACGATGGACGTGGCAAAATCGGTGATGGTGACCGTCGAATTGGACTTCGGCAAGAAGGTCCCTACAATCGCTCAAGCATTGTCCCAGGTCGAGCGACGCTATCAACCCGACGACGGGCAGGGCCGCACTTTTGCCGTGCTCGACGCGTACGGCGAGCCGACGCCTGACGGCAAGCTCCATATGTCGATGCACCTCAGCAGCGAAAAGCCGGGCGGCGGACAACTGATCTTCCAAAAAACCGGCGAGGTGCTCTGGCGCGCCAGGATCAATCCGACCTCGATGCCAATTCAACCGAAGACCCTGACGATAATAGTCGGGGACTTCACAGTCGATGGCTCATCGAAGCCGAAATCCATTTTCGAGGCGACGGTGAAGCCCGGAGATCGGCCTGTCCGCGACATCTGGCCCGACGGTCAGGAGCGAGACATGACCTTCATCTACAGCGCCTGCGGATGTCCGGTTCACGTGCAGACCAAACGCGTCGGAGACCGCACCGCTCGCGTCAAAGACACGCCGGTGATATTCCCGGACGATCCTGAGGCAGTAGCGCTGATCACACAGTTCATGCGCTGGTAACTACCAGCCCCAAGGCTCATGCCACTTTGCCTGTCCCGGACGCACACGCATAAATGGCCCGCAATCGAAGAACAAAGCGAACTCACCCCGCAAAAAAGACGGCTTCTGCGCAGGTTGAGCCGGGTGCTGCTTCCGCCCGTCAGCAACGGCGCGAACGTGCTCGCGAGCAGTCCCGCTTAAAGGGACAGGAGCGCCTCCTGCTCCTGGGCACGCTTGCGATTACCGCGCTGGCCTACCTGAATGCGTTGAACGGAGAATTTGTTTACGACGACCGGCTCCAGGTTCTGAAGAACCCGACGCTTTCTTCGCTGGGCAACATTCCGAAGATGTTCACGCAGGGTGTCTGGCAGTTCCTGAACTCGGGTGACCAAAAAGACGTCGGGCCCTACTACCGTCCCCTGTTCAACATCGCGCTCATCATCAACCATCAACTTTTCGGGCTCGAAGTCTTCGGGTGGCACCTGTTCTCAATCGTCGTTCATCTCGGCGTCGTTTTCCTGGTCTATCATCTGGCACGCCAATGGAAACTCTCGACTGAAGTGTCGCTGGCGGCCGCGTTGCTTTTCGGCGTGCACCCCGTTCACAGCGAGTCGGTGGCGTGGGTGGCTGCGTTGCCCGACCCGCTTGCCGCGATATTCATCCTTTCCTCACTGCTGCTGTACGAGCGCTACCATCACGGGAGATTAAGAAAGCCGGTTGTGCTTGGCGCAAGTATCGCGCTTGCGTTGGCAGCAATGCTGAGCAAGGAAGTAGCAGCAGTGTTCCCTGTATTTCTGGTCGCTCGCGAAATGCTGGAGAGACCCGAAGGAGAAACGCTGAGCGGGGCGATTACGAGAGCCGGAAGGCGCGCGGCCCCGTTCTTCGCGATGATCGTGCTTTATCTCGGTATGCGTTATTACGTACTGGGTTTCCTGCGCCGGGACGAACCCAATTCGCTTGGGATTCCCGCTATTCAGGTGCTGATAACCATTCCGTCGATCCTGCTCAGTTATGCGCGAATGCTATTCGTTCCATTTCCATTGGCGGTGATCTACGGCAACAAGTATGTGTTATCGTCGGACGTACAGTTCTTTGGCGCATTGATCGCAGTTGCGGCCATAATCGCAGGCGCGATCTGGCTCGTTCGTTCCTCGCCGATTGGCCGCCGCGCGCTTGCTTTTCTGATCATATTCCTTTTGCCGGTCCTGAATCTGAAGGCCTTCAGGGCGGAAGAGTCGCTGTTGCACGATCGCTATTTGTATCTGCCGTCGATCGGATTTTGCATTCTGGTGGCGATGTCCTTCGACTGGCTTAGCGTCGGGTTCGCAGAGCGCCGCCGCACAGTGTTCAAGAGCCTCACTGCGACAGTGGGAGTCATTCTGCTTGTGCTTACCTTTTATCAGAATTTCTCCTGGCAAAACGAACTGGCGATGACGAACAACGCCATGAAAGTGACTCCGGAATGGCCGTTCCTGCACAATTACCTCGGGGCATACTACTTCGATCAGCACAAGTATCCGGAAGCAGAACAGGCTTACCTGGATGCTATCGCCATTAACCCGGAATACTACGACGCGTATTCGAACGTCGGCGACGTGTATCGAGAACAGGGAAAGCTGGCGGATGCCGAGCAGGCTTACCTGAAAGCGATCGACTACGGCGCTCCATACGCCGACACTTATTACAACCTCGGCGTTGCTTACATAAATGAGAACAAGCTTACCGAGGCAGAGTCGGCGCTGGTTCGGGCGCTGGAGCTTTCGCCGTCGCACACCAAGGCTCGCTACAATCTCGGGTGGACGTATGATCGCGAACAAAAAGATGCACTCGCGGAACAAGCTTATAGCGAGACGCTGCGATACGACCCGACCTATCCGGAGCCGCGGATAAACCTGGGGGTGTTGCTTACAAGGCTTGGACGTTACGACGAGGCGCTCGAACAGTTGACCGCCGCCCAACGTTATGCCCCGAACCATCCGGTCTTACGCTACGCTCTCGGCGATGCGAAGATGAAAACACAGCGCTACGAAGAAGCTATCGCAGTGTTCAGCGAACTGGCTGCCCGCAACCTTCATCAGAATCTCGTTCACACAAGTCTCGGCTTATGCTACGAGAACATCGGGAAGAAAGAAGAGGCGAAGGCGAGTTTCCAAAAAGCGATCGAACTGGCGCCCCAGGACCCCTACACGAAGACCGCTCGCGAGCACCTGGCGAAATTGCAGAGCGGATAGTACCGTAGACTTTTAAGGCTACGAGAACACAGGAAAGAGGAACCCGATAATGTCACGAATCGTCCGATGTGGCCTGATCCAAGCAACCAGCGATGAACCGGCCGAGAACAGCCTCGAAAAGATAAAGAAGCAAATGGTGGACAAGCACGTGGCGATGATCGACGACGCCGCCGCGAAGGGCGTTCAGATCATTTGTTTGCAGGAGCTTTTCTACGGACCTTATTTTTGCGCCGAGCAGAACCCGCGTTGGTACGACATGGTCGAGCGCATCCCCGACGGGCCGACCACTCGACTGATGTGTGACATAGCTCGCAAGCACCAAATGGCGATGGTGGTCCCGATTTATGAAGAAGAAATGACCGGCGTGTTTTACAACACCGCCGCGGTGATCGACGCCGACGGGTCGTATCTCGGCAAGTATCGCAAGACTCACATACCGCATTGTCTTCCGGGCTTCTGGGAAAAGTTTTATTTCACACCCGGCAATCTGGGCTTCCCGACTTTCGAAACGAAGCACGCTCGGATCGGGGTTTACATTTGTTATGACCGCCACTTTCCCGAAGGCGCGCGCGCGCTTGGGCTCAACGGCGCGGAGATTGTCTTTATTCCGTCGGCGACTACAAAAGGCCACGCGGATTATTTGTGGGAGCTCGAACAGCGCGCGCACGCGGTCGCAAACGGGTACTTCGTTGGAACGATCAATCGCGTTGGGACCGAAGCGCCGTGGAACATCGGTGAGTTTTTCGGTTCGTCCTACTTCTGCAATCCCGACGGTCAGATTCTGATAAAGGGCAGCGAGGACAAGGACGAGTTGATCGTTGCGGATTTGGATCTCGACCAGATCAAGGAAGTGCGAACCCACTGGCAGTTCTACCGCGATCGCCGCCCGGATATGTACGGTCAGCTCTGTGAGCAATAGTACCGAGCGATCTCAACCTCAAACCAGGCCTGTCACCCTCAGTCAGGGTCCGGACCGCGATCGATGGCCCGGAACTCAGAGCGAGGAATTGAGCGTTCCGCCCAACCCCGTAGGGGTGCGATGTTCATAGTTACGGACGCCGACGTGGACTCCTAGCTCCGTTAGGTGCGGCATAGAGTTGCGCTGGAACATTTCACCCCTACGGGGCTGGCAACATATAGAGCTCGCCACTATAAGCATTCTACCCCTACGGGGTTCCAGGGGAATTCTCAGGACACTTCTTCCGGCGAAGAGTCGCCGGCGGTTCCCGACTCAAGTCCGGCTTTTAATCACACCCGTGCGCGTCAGTTCAAAAAAAAAGAGGACCGAGAATGGGTTGCTAACCCCGATTCTCGGTCCTGTTGGTTTAGATCACGACTCGACTACTTTTGCACGATAATGGGCGGAGGAGGATTCGGGCAAGTGCAGACGTTGCCAACCATGTTCTGGTCAGTGATCTGGCATTTCGGAGTGCTCGATCCGCCAAGTTTGATAGTCGCAGTGCCTCTCCTTGCAGAGAAATCAAACTGAATGAGCACAGTTCGACTTCCCTTAAACTCTTCAATCGTACCGATGCAACGGCCGGGGACGGGATTGTGCACCACACCCGTGCTGGCGGCTAACAACACGCCGCTGCAGCAGAAGCGATACTCTCCCGTCTGAATGTTGAACAGCACGACGTTGCCCGGATTAGACTCATCGACCAGGCACCCGCTGAACACGCTGACTGTAAAGCTACAGGACGCAGTGTTGCCTGAAGCATCCGTTGCAGTGCAAGTCACGGTAGTCGTACCCACCGGGAAAACCGAGCCTGACGGAGGAACGCAGACAACGGTCGCACCCGGGCAGTTGTCCGTTACAGTGGGCGGCGGGTAGCTAACCGTCTTGCTGGTTGGAGCGCAGTTCGCTCCCGGGTCCAGCCCTGCCGCGACGAAGATATTAGCCGGACAAGTGATCGTAGGCGGCTGCATATCCTTGACCATCACCACAAAGCTGCAACTAGCGTTCGGAGCCACGCCGTTCGATGCGGTGCAAGTGACGGTAGTCGAGCCTACGTTGAACGTGGCCGGAGATGTAACTACTGCCATCGTATCCGATCTGACGCACACGACCGTGGGAGCCGGTATGCCCGTGGCCGTCACCGTGAAGGACACCGACGCCGAACACACACCCGGCTCAGCATTCACCGTTATCGTCCCCGGACACGTGATCGTCGGCGGCACTCCGATCTGGACCGTCACCTCCGCGAATGAATCGGGACACGGCGGATTCGAGATCGTCCATCTCAGCTTCACCTGTCCGCTTCCACTCACGTGAGTCCACGTCGCGTTTGGCGTCGAAGCATTGGGGTTGAAGGTGCCGGTGAACCCTGGCGTTGCGATGGTCCACATCCCAGTCCCGGAAGTCGGCGTGTTACCGCCAAGCGGCGCCGTCGTGCCTCCCGGAGTGATCGTTTGATTAGGTCCGACGGTTGCCGTTGTCGGCGGCTGCTTGATCGTGACCACGACATCCGCGGTTGCGTTCGCGCAAGGCGCATTCGAGACCGTCCATCTCAACGTGATCGGCCCGGTTCCACCGGTGTGAGTGAACGTCGCCCCCGGCGTCGTAGCGTTCGGGTTGAATGTCCCCGTTCCTCCGCCCACTATCGACCACATGCCCGTTGCGCCTCCCGCCGGAGTGTTGCCTCCAAGCGACGCAGTAGTGCTCAACGCACAAATCGTCTGCGGCCCTCCGGCGGTCGCCGTCGGCTGCTGCTTGACGGTAACCATCACCTCGGCAAACGAAGGAGGACACGGCGCGTTCGCGATCGTCCATCGCACAACGTAGTTCCCCGGCCCGCTGGTCGGAGTGAACGTTGCGTTTCCGGTGTTGGCGTTAGGATTGAACGTCCCCGAACCTCCGCTCTGAACGGTCCAGGTTCCGGTTCCACTCGAAGGAGTGTTGCCTCCAAGACCCGCGGTAGCGCTGCCGTCACAAATCGTCTGCGCCCCGCCCACCGTTGCCGGCGTTGGACCCTGAGTGATCGTGATCGTCACCTCGGCAAACGACGACGGACACGGCGCATTGGCGATCGTCCATCTCAACACGATCGGACCAGCGCCGCTGGTGTGAGTGAACGTCGCGTTGCCCGTGTTGGCGTTTGGATTGAACGTCCCTGCGCCTCCACTCTGCACAGTCCACGTCCCGGTTCCTGAAGTCGGAGTGTTGCCGCCGAGTCCGGCAGTCGTACTCAGAGCGCAGATCGTCTGCGGTCCTCCTACAGTTGCCGGCGTCGGAGACTGAGTGATCGTGATTGTCACTTCGGCAAACGAAGCAGGACACGGCGCATTCGAGATGGTCCATCGAAGCACTATCGGTCCCGTTCCGCTCGTGTGAGTGAACGTTGCGTTTGCCGTCGTCGCGTTCGGATTGAACGTCCCCGCTCCGCCGCTCTGCACCGTCCACATTCCTGTTCCTGAACTCGGAGCGTTACCGCCAAGACCCGCGGTCGTGCTCAAAGCACAGATTGTTTGCGGCCCTCCTACAGTCGCCGGCGTCGGCGGCTGCGTGATCGTGATTGTTACTTCAGCGAAAGAACTCGGACACGGTGAAGCGGCGATCGTCCAGCGCAAGACTATCGGGCCGGCGCCGCTCGTGTGAGTGAACGTTGCGTTGCCGGTGTTGGCGTTCGGACTGAACGTCCCCGCGCCTCCGCTCTGCACCGTCCACGTCCCGGTTCCTGAAGTCGGAGTGTTACCGCCCAGACCCGCCGTAGTACCCAAAGCGCAGATCGTTTGCGGACCTCCTACAGTTGCCGGCGTCGGCGACTGCGTGATTGTGACAACTACGTCGGCAGTAGCATCCGTGCAAGGCGCGTTGGAGACTGTCCACCTCAGAGTGATCGGACCCGTGCCTGTAGCGTGAGTGAACGTGGCTCCGGGTGTCGTAGCGTTGGGATTGAACGTCCCAGTGCCACCGCCCACTACTGTCCAAAGGCCTGTTGCTCCTCCCGCCGGGTTGTTCCCGCCGAGACTCGCTGTAGTACCAAGAGCGCAGATCGTCTGCGGCCCTCCGACTGTAGCCGTCGGCTGCTGCTTCACCGTGATCGTCACTTCGGCGAATGAAGCAGGGCACGGCGGATTAGAGATCGTCCATCTTACGACGATCGTGCCTGGCCCGCTCGTGGGTGTGAACGTGGCGCCCGGTGTCGCCGCGTTAGGATTGAAGGTTCCCGTCGCGCCACCGGTCTGTATCGACCACATTCCCGTTCCCGTCGTCGGAGCGTTGCCGCCAAGCGAGGCAGTAGTACCGCTCTGACAGATCGTCTGCGGACCACCCG
>DATNBZ010000283.1:0-49388 GCA_035607285.1 Blastocatellia bacterium
AGAGATCGCAAACCCCTGACCGATGTAAGCGCCAAGTCCAGCGGCGCTCATCCGATAAACAAAGCCGCCGAATTGACCGCGCTTCTTGAAGCTCACAGCGGTGAGCGCCACGCGATCGTTATGCAGGACTATCCGGATCCCGACGCCATCTCCGGCGCGTGGGCGCACAAGGCCATCTCCGCCCGCTTCGGCATCGAATGCGATCTCATCTACGAAGGCCGAATCAGTCATCAGGAAAATCTCGCGCTCGTGCAGCTCACCGAAGTCGAGCTGGTCAGATACAGCGACGGGTACAATCTCGAACAATACCAGGGCACGGTATTCGTCGATAACCAGGGCACAACTGCCGCTCTGACGGATCGGTTCACCGCCGCCGGAGTGAAGCCGCTCGTCATCGTCGATCATCACGAGAAGCAGGACCGCATCGAAGCAGAGTTCACCGACATTCGTAAGATCGGCGCGACCGCGACGATCTACACCGAATACATTCGTGAAGGACTACTGGAATTAAACAAGAGCGATCTCAGTCACGTGAGGCTCGCGACTGCGCTGATGCACGGAATCCGAAGCGAAACTTCGGGTCTGATTCGCGCTCGCGAAGAAGAATTGGAAGCCGCGAGTTTCCTGAGCCGGTTCGCCGACTCCTCCCTGCTAGAAGACATTCTTTCGGCTAAGCGTTCGAAACAGGTGATGGACGTGATTCGATTGGGGCTCGAGAACCGCGAGATACGAGAGAGCTATTCGATATCGGGAGTCGGGTTTCTGAGAAGCGAAGACCGCGACTCGATCCCTCAAGCCGCCGACTTTCTTCTCACTGAAGAGAACGTACACACCGCGATAGTCTACGGCATCATTCTCAAGGGCGATCGCGAGATGGTCGTCGGCTCGATGCGCACCAGCAAAGTAACATTGAATCCCGATGAGTTTCTAAAAGAAGCCCTGGGCGCCACCGAGATGGGCCGCTACTACGGGGGCGGCCGTCGAGGAGCGGGCGGCTTCGAAATACCTATTGGGTTTCTGGCCGGGATAAAAGACGATGAACTGGTCCGCATGAAGTGGCGGCTCTACGACGAATTGATAAAAAAGAAACTGCTCGAGAAAATCGGCGTCCCGCCCCCGACAATCAGAAGCGAAACGCCGCGCAGTGAAACCGGGGCATTGCCGACCGGCGCGCTCCGCACAGAGGAAGGCTAGCCGGCCAGACCAGGGCCCCGATTACCATGTCTTCTTACATTCGCGTCGGCTTACTGCTGACGTCTGATGTAGCGGCGCTGCTTGCGGTTTCGGTGACGTTGGACGAGATAGCCCGTCCCTGCGCCCGCGCCCGCTCCAATCACCGCGCCCTTCTTGCCGCCAATCAGGCCTCCGCCTACCGCGCCGACGACCCCGCCCACAATGGCGCCCTTCGTTTTGCTGTGGTGATGTCTGTACGGCCTGCGATGTGCCATGCCGTCCACCGCGGCGGTCAGCATAATGAAAACGAGCACCAGAAACATCGCGACTATGTTCTTCTTTCTTACATTTTGTATCATTAGCATCCTCATCCTTCGTGGTTAAGATTTAATTGAGACTTAACTTAAGACGCCTCTCTTCAAGGTGGAGCACGAATCGTTCCACAAGCGTCTTGCCCGGCAAAGCAGTCCTCTGCGTCCTCTGCGTCCTCGGCGGTTTTCTTGATCAGTGCTGAGATAAACCGCAGAGGACGCAGAGGACGCGGAGGAAGACGCTGTAGTGAGTGAACAACACACTATGACCCGTTGCAAACGCGAGTTGGCGTCTGTAGCATAAAGCCTCCAGGATCTTTTGGAGAAGTGAATGTCGCGAATCATCGATCGACGCCGGTTCATCAAAGAACTCACCTTGAGTGCGATGGCGCTGGGGCTCGCGCCCGGCATCGCCAGGGCTTCGCGGCGCGGCATCAAGCTCGCGGGCCAGCCTCAAAACGTGGTTGTGCTTGGAGGCGGACTTGCCGGGCTAGCCGCCGGCTTCGAGCTGAAGAAGGCCGGGCATAACGTCACTATTCTGGAAGCACGAAAGTTCCCCGGCGGCCGCGTGCAGACGATTCGAGACTTCGCCTCGGGCCAATACGCAGAAGCCGGCGCGATCAGCTTCCCGCCGTCGCACGAATTCACTTTCGGTTACGCAAGCGATTTCGGGTTGCCGCTGCGACCTGCGTTCAGAGCCGGCGTCGATTCGATAGCCAACATTCGCGGCAATCAATTTCGGATAAGTGGAACTGGTACGACAAACATTCCATTTCACCTGACATCGAGTGAGCGCGCGGCCGGAGTATTCGGAATGCCGTCGCTCTATCTCGAAAGTTACATGAACGAAGTCGGTAATCCGCGGAAGCCGAACTGGCCGCCCGCCGATCTCAGCGCGATCGACGCTGTCTCGCTTAAGCACCTGCTGTCGGACCTCGGCGCATCCGATGGAGCAATCGACATAATAGCGGCGTCGCAGCTTGGCATCCTTGGGTTCGGTCTCGATTCGTTCTCGGCGATGGACGGAGTGGTCACCGAAGCCATCGCCTCAGATGCGCTCTTCTATGAGATCATTGACGGCAACGACCAGTTAGCTTCGGTGCTCAAGAAAAAAGTAAAGAAGCAATTCAGGAAGGCCTCCGTAGTCACGCGCATCGAGCAGCACGAAACAGGTGTGACCGTCACTTACACTAACTCAGACGGCATTCAAACGATCGATGCCGATCGCGTCATCTGCGCGATTCCCTTCCCAGTGTTGAAGGACATCGATGTCTTCCCCGCATTCCCGGCCGACAAGCAAGTCGCGATCAACGAGCTGAAGCTGACGCCGGTCACGCGCACTTATCTGCAATTTCGCACTCGCGTGTGGGAGCAATCCGGTTTAAGCGGGTACGGTCTTAGCGACCTGCCGATTCAGAACACCTACTCGCCGACGCTCACTCAAGAGGGAAAACAGGGAATACTGACCTCATACACGGGAGGGCAGCGAGCGCTTGATCTGGGCGCGATGAGCGAAAGCGATCGTCAGAGCTTTGTGCTTCGACAGATGGGCAATTTGTTCAGCGGGCTTGATGCTCAATACACCGGCGGGACAAGCCAGATCTGGCATCTTGACCCGTGGGCTCGCGGGGCATTCACCTATTTTGAGCCGGGTCAGATGGCAACGCTGCTTCCAGTGGCTCAACGTCCCGAGGGTCGAATTCACTTTGCTGGCGAACACACCTCAGCCTGGCATGGTTGGATGAACGGCGCGCTGGAGTCTGGGAATCGAGCGGCTGAAGAAGTGAATGCGGCGGGAAGCGCCTCGGCGATTGAGATTAGAACTAACAATAGTTTCGGAACTGAGATTTCATTCCTGAGTCGAGTACGACAAGGAACGCATGATTGAACCGCGTTTGGAGCACCAAGCGGTTAAGATCCGCCAACTCGTTGAAGACTACCGCCTTGGTCGAACGGTCATTCCTGAGTTCCAACGAGAGTACGTTTGGAAACCAAACAAAGCACCGCGTCTGACCGATTCCTTGTATCAAGGATTTCCTATATCGTCGTTGCTCATCTGGCAGAGCGGTGAGGTGGCACGCGCGAGACGACGGGATCCTCGACCGACTCGAGCGGCCACGGTAAATTGGCTAATTGACGGCCAACAACGAGTGATTACGCTCGCGCGAACTATGAGCGGAGACGAAGGAATTGACGTTGTTTTCAACCCGGATGAGAGAGTATTCGCGTTGGCTAACGCTGCAACAAAGCGAGACCCGAACTGGTTTAGCGTGGCGGATCTATGGGATGATGAACTCTTCCGGCAGCTTCGACGGAATCTCCAAGGCGGACGCCTCGCCGAGAAGCGCGAGGAGAGCTTCGAAAAGGTACGTCGCATTCTTGACTATGAGGTGCCGGTTGTCCGAATGGTTGACCATAGTTTTGACGCTGCGGTGAATGCCTTCACAAGAATTAATACCCTCGGTGTCAGGCTCAAGCGAGAGGACATAGAAAGCGCCAAAATCGCTGCGCGTCACTCTGGTTTCATAGCGGACGAGGTAGCTCCGTTTCTAGCGAAGTTGCGTAACCAGGGGTTCACGCGAATGAACGTCATGCACCTATTCAGAGCGTGTGCGTTCGTCGCCCGACCAGACTGTGTAGCGAACGTTGCTTTTATTAGCGGTGGAGTTAACAAGTCAATCGGACTAACGGGTCCGAGGTCTACCTGCGGAGGATCAACGGCCGTATTCTCGCCAGTCAGTGCATCCCTCTGGATAGAGAGCTTTGGGCGATTGACAGTGCGGAGGAGTTCTGGGCAGCTCGGAGGCAACTCCTTGCAGCAGCGTTCAACGAGTATGTTCATTGGGCTCTACCACATCGTCGTCTTTGAGGAATGGGCTGACTGCGCAAAATCGGAACCAGGTTTTGCACATCGCCCTTGCGCACGAGTGGCGCTTATCTTCCGACGGCCTAATTGTTTAATGCTGGCGTTGCTCGCCGAAGCAGGTAGAATCTGAGTACACGATGCCAACGATAAGCAGATTTTATGGGATCGTCATCTTCATGAACTACAATGAGCACGGACTGCCTCACTTCCACGCGCGGTATCAGGATCAGGAGGTCACTGTCGAGATCGAAACCGGCCTGGTAAGGGGGAAGATGTCGCGACGAGCCCTAAGAATGGTGTTTGAATGGACAGAGAAACACCACGAGGACCTGATGAAAAACTGGGCGTTGGCTCGCGCACGAAAACCACTTGAACCAATCACTCCGTTAGACTGAGAGGTGATATGTTTTTACATGTGACTCGTGTTAGTTATCTTCAATCGTATGAACTTGAATTGGAGTTCAGCGACGGGATCGTAAAGAGAGTCGATCTGTCCACGGAACTCTATGGGGAAGTATTCGAGCCTCTAAAGGATATCTCCTCCTTCAGCAAAGTGACGTTGAACGAGGAGACAAACACGATTGAATGGCCAAACGGGGCTGACTTCGCCCCCGAGTTCTTGTACGAAATCGGAAAAGAGGTCAAGCAGGTCGCTTAGCAGTATCCGCAGGTCGCTTAGCAGTATTCGCAGGTCGCTTGGCAGTATCCGCAGGCCGTTCGCAGATTCATCACGCGGTCCGCTTCAAACGGCGTCCTGATTCCCGCACACTGTGCAGCCACACAGAGCGTTTCATCTCCTGCCCGTCGGAGATCAGTCGCGTCAGGTCGGCGCTCGTTAGTCCTGGGAAGATGCTGCTGATTTCCGCTACGCTGTACGCATCATCTTCAAGCTTGAAAATTGTCAGAGCACCTTTGTGATACCGCCAAACTTCCGGAATCATCAAGCCTGCGAATATCGAGAACTTGTTAAGTGATGGATGCGTGATGTCGATTTCTATGACCAGCTCGGGCGGCGGATCAGTGTGCAGGTCAATCTGTTTCTTGCCTCGTATTAAGCCTGCTTGCTGAATGTAAAACGACGCGTCAGGCTCGAACCCCTGCGCCAGATCTTCGCGCTGGAAAGTAGTAGAGGCAGCGGCTTCGATATCCATCTCCAACTCTCCGGCCAACAATTCGACGAGTGTACCGATCAGATGTTTGAGATTTTCATGCTCATAAGAGGTAACCATTATCTCGAGCCTCCCCCGGTCGTAAGCGTAGCGTGGTTTGGGACACTCACCGCGCTCCTCCATCAGACGTTGGTACGTCTCCCAGGTGATGTTATCGAGAATGACCTTATGAGTTACGTGTTCTGGCGTAAGAGTTGCCGTCATACAAACTCTCCTGCCGGCTTGTTTCCCGGATCTCTTTTTTTTTGGATTCTAACGCTAGGCATTTATCCACGCTACTGATTCAAACAACGTTCGCCACAAACCATCGGTGCGCTCGAAGCTCCATTGGCATTTGTAATCACAATCGCTCCCGGCAAGTTGTCACAGAACCTTCCTTTTGCCACGATCTGCGTGAAAGCCCCGTCAGTCGCATCGACGCCTTTGAACTTCAACTTCTTCGGAGTCACCCCTCCAACCGTCATCGTCGCGCCGTCCCTGATGCCCTTGCCAAACACCGATAGAACAAACGCGCCGGTATCGATTCGTTCCACGCGACAACCGCTCACCGCCAGCGGTGAAGGTGCGGTAGAACCTTCACCGGACCCGGCGGAACCTGTTGCCGCTTTGCACTTCAAGACTACCGGCACACCTTGCTCATTGCCTAAGGGACAGCCCGCGGGCGAGTTCGCAGGCAACGCAGTCAAATTGCGGCTCGTTCCGTTTGGCCCGGCCGCATAGATCAGGAAAGTCCTTCCCGCGTTTGCCCCTCCCAGTTGAAAGAACGCGTCGACCAGGTTGTTGCTTAGAATAGCGATCGGGTGCGCTTGAATGATGTTGTTTGGGTTAGCGGCGTCGACCGCAAATACTGAAGTGACGTTTGCCTTTCCGCCCGCAAGGAGAAAACACGAGCCCGGTATCAATACGTTTTGCCCCAGCGCACAATCAACTTCAAGCGGAGTAGCCGAAATCACAACCGGGGCCCTGATCCCGAGATTGATCGAACACGTAATCGTCTGGGTGAACTCTCCGAAGGCGTTGTCATCGCCGGCGCCGACCGTCCTGCTTAACCTGATCGTCGTCATGCCTCCGCAACAAGCCAAGGGAAACGCCGTCCCGGGACTTGCCGCGAGCGCAGGAATCGTAGCCTGGAAAAACAGGCCATTGATCACTGTAATGTTCTTCAACGGGATCGAGAGATCCGATACGCCGTCGCCATTCGAGTCGCAGTTGAGAATGACCGACGTCGGAAGGAAGCCACAGCCGATGAAATCCAAAGTGACATCGCAGAGCGCATTAATGATGCCGACTGTAGATTGATCGGGCACACCGGGTTGATTTGGAGCGACTGCTACGGGTCCCGCGGGAAAGATTTGCGGGCAGGTACTCTGCGAATTCGCTGTGTTCGCTTCCGTACTCGCGGTCACATGCGCATCGGCTCTTGCCGGAGACAGCGTCGCCGATGTGATGATCGTCAAGAGAGCCAGCGAGATAATCGTCAACGGCACTGATGTTGTCCTTTTCACGTTTCGGTCACCCTGTTGTTTCAATCCGTTTCAACCCCGGTACCAGCGTATTATAGCCCAACGCCGGAACAACGTCAGATCAATCGTTACCTTCTTTGGCAGTGGCGTATCAGCGCACTGTTTAGTCAAGGCAGTCCTCCGCGTCCTCCGCGGTTGATTCCAAGCACTGATTAAGATAACCGCAGAGGGCGCCGAGGACGCGGAGGAAGACCATCGTGACCGAGCACACACTATCACTCACTACCCCGCGCTTGTTGGCTCATTCGGGCATGTGCTATAAGCTCTCACTAGCAAACCGCGAGAACCCCAAATGTAAAACTGATCTGAAAGCGCTCCCGCAACCCTCAACTTAGCTTCTCGGATTCTCATGCTACGCCTCGGAATATTCAAAGCAATCACAAAGCCGGTCGCCGGCGTTCTGGCATTCTTTAGCGGGGCGGGTGCGGCTGCCTGGACGTTCCCTTCGGTGCTGGTCTCCGCAATGCTGATCGCGTGGGCCGCCGAAGCCGCGCAGTTTCTCATCTCGCAAGGCCTGGCCCTCGCGCTGCTGGCCTGGCTTCAAACGCTTCCGGAATTCGCCGTCGAGGCCGTCATTGCCTGGCAAGCCGGACAAACTGCCGCCGACCCCACGATAGCCCCGGCTCTGAAGGCCCATGCGACCGCGCTGATGTCGGCGAACCTGACCGGCAGCCTGAGGCTTCTGGTCGGACTCGGTTGGCCTATGATTTATGTCACCGCGGCGATGTTTCATCGCAGGCAAACCAAACGGCGGCTGAAGGAAATAACTCTCGAAGACGAGCACTCGGTTGAAATAGTATTCCTGCTCGCCGCTATTGCTTACTTCTTCATCATCTGGCTCAAGGGAACGCTAAGCTGGGTCGATACGATTCTGTTGTCGCTGATCTACTGTGTCTATCTATATTTCCTCAAGAAAATTCCGCCCCAGGAAGCGGAGAAGATCGAAGACATGGACCGCATACCGCGGATGATCCTGCGCCAGCCGCGTCGCGTGCGAAATGCACTGATTACCGGTCTGTTCGTCGGCGGCGGGCTGATCCTGTACGTAGCTGCTGAGCCATTCCTTGAAAGCCTCAAGTCCCTGGCAGTGGGCCTTGGAATTTCAACGTTCGTGTTTGTGCAATGGGTCGCTCCCTTTCTATCGGAGTTCCCCGAGAAGGTTTCGGCCTTCAACTGGGCGCGGCGCGTGAGCAGCGCGCCGATGGCGTTGATGAACATGGTCAGCTCAAACATCAATCAATGGACGATGCTCGCGGCGATGCTCCCGATCACGTATGCTGTCGCGCTTGGGCACGCGGCTACCATTGATTTCGATCCGCACCAGGAGCTGGAAATACTCATGACGATCGGCCAGTCGCTACTCGGCGCGCTGTTGCTAGCCAACATGAGATTTCACTGGTGGGAGGCGGCCTTGCTGTTCACGCTTTGGGCTGTCCAATTCGTGCTGTCCGGTTTCGAGAAGCCTATCGATCCGGGCATGCCCTTCAATAGTTTCGCCGCGCACGTTGCAGGTTGGATTTCAGTTGGCGTCGAGCAGGTCGAGGCGTTCGCGCATCACGGAAAGGAACTGATAACCGCGTCGTACTTCATTTGGGCCGGGGCCAAAATCGCGGTCGCAATCAAACGTCGCACTATGTTTGAAGCCTTCGTTGTTTTTCCGAGGCTCATGAGGGAGCATTGGTAGAAGTCAGAGGTCAGAAGTCAGAGGTCAGAGGTCAGAGGTCAGAGGTCAGAAGTCAGAGGTCAGAGGTCAGAAGTCAGAGGTCAGAAGTCAGAAGTATGAGCGTCAAGACCATTCTCGTTCCAACCGATTTCAGTGAGCATGCGCAACGTGCTTTTGAGTCGGCCTGCGATCTTGCCGGACAACTCGGGGCGAAGGTTTACCTGCTGCACGTTCAAAGCGCCAGCGCCTTGAGGACCGCTGTTCAGGAGGGATTGCTGGACGACGCCTCAACGGACGAAGGCCTTGAAACCGCGGTAGCTCAGTTAGTCGAGCAGCGCTTCTCTCAGGTGCTCTGCGGGCCTCATGATTCAGGAGTTTCGATCGAACGAATCTGGCGGCGAGGTGAACCGTCCGCAACGATTACAGCCTACGCGAAAGAGATCGGCGCAGATATTGTGGTGGTTGGAAGACGCGGCGCGGGCTTGCTTGAAGACGTAAGAGCTGCGTTCATAGGATCAGTCGCCGAAAGCCTGATCCGAAAATCTCCCTGCCCGGTGATGATCGTCCGCCGCGAGCACCGCAATCGGTAGTCCTGTATGGGCGGTCCTCGGTGGCCGCCCCTCTTGCGGCGGCGAGGCCTGTTAGGAAGAGGGGCGCCCATACAGGACTAGCGACAAAAAGGCGTCAAGCAAAAGAGTTGCAAGAAAACATACCAAACGAATGGAGACAAGATGAGCGATAAACATCATGACGTCGCATTGATTTTGAAGCTCTATGAACTTCGCCGCGAAGAGGGGCTTCGCCGCGCGCGCAAATGGTACTTCACCGATTTCAATCCGCAGAGCGCAGCGGACGTCGTAAAAGTATTCGGCAGCGGACACGATGCAAGCGCCCACTACCGAATGATTACCTCGTTCTGGGACATGTCGGCGTCGCTTGTGAACAACGGCGGCATAGACGAGAAAATGTTCATGGACGCCAACGGCGAACACATCGCCGTATTCTGCAAACTCGAGCCGTTTATCGACGAGGTTCGAGAGCTTGTCGGAATGCCGGATTACCTGCGACAACTGCAGACGCTGGTGATGAAAACTCCAAACGCTAACGAGCGACTCGATCGCTTGCGCGGCGTGTTCCAGCGTTGGTGGAAGATTGCGCAGGAGTCGCCCGCAAGCTGAACTCACCACCGGTTCCTGGTGCACCAGAAACAAACGACCATGTTCGTGTCCCTGATCCATTGGTTCCGGCACACAGAAGAAGGCGTGTGCCTATAAGTCGAGAGACTTGTCCGACCCGCCGGCGAAGCCGCCCTCTGCGTCCTCCGCGTCCTCCGCGGTTAATTTTCCCACTGATTAAGAAAACCGCCGAGGACGCCCAGGACGCAGAGCAGTGACGCCATCGCGAGCGCAGATCCCCAAAGGCACGGGCGTTGCAGAAACATAGTCTGGTGAACGATCGGCAGACGCGTGACTCAAAATCGCAGTGATGCGCCGTAAAAGTCACCGTCTTTCGTGAACTAAAACGACGGCGACTGTCTGTTACGAGTACACCCGCGCTGATCGATGCTGAAGGAGGCCGTCATGAAAGAACGCAAACTCAAGCTCTCGGATGTAGCATTAATAGCAACCACACGCGGAATGCTGGGCGCCGGGATCGGGCTGTTGTTATCCGGCAAGCTCAACAAGGATCAGCGGAGGGCGGCCGGCTGGGCGCTCGTTGCTGTCGGAGCCGTAACGACGATTCCGATATTGATGAACCTCCTTGGCCGTGCCGATGACTTGGGCCGCGCCGATGACTCGAGAAAACTGCGAGCCGCAGCATAGGGCACTTGCGCCCCGAATGCCGGCCACGAAGACGGCCGCAGTGATTGACATATGAAAGCGTTATTACAAACTCTCGAAGCGTCCTCGGAGGAGTCCGCCGCCGGCGCCGGAGCGAGAACCGGCAGGCCGAGACTGTCTCTGGAATTACTCGAGTGGTTTGGCGGAATAGGCGAGTTCTGCGTGAGGCTCGTGAAAGCTGCCCTGAGACCTCCATACGAATTCAAGGAGCTGCTTCGCCAGATGGATGAAGTGGGAGCGAAATCGCTGCCGCTGGTTGCGCTTGCGGGCGCGGCCATCGGCGTAGTGTTGTCCCTGCACTTGCGCGACAGCATGGCCCAGTTCGGCGCCAAGTCGATGTTGCCGGAGCTGATCATCCTCTCGCTCATTAAGGAAAGCGGACCAATCATTACCGCGCTCGTGGTGAGCGGCCGCGTCGGCGCGGGTATCGGCGCCGAATTGGGGTCGATGAAAGTCACGGAGCAAATCGATGCGATCGAAGCGTCCGCCGTGAATCCCTATAACTTCCTGGCTGCCACGCGCGTGCTCGCATGTGCGTTGATGCTTCCGCTCCTTACGATCGTCGCCGATGTGTGCGGGATCATCACCGGGTGGATTGCGAATGCGCTGGCCGAGCCGATGAGCCTGAAGCTGTTCCTCAACCTGGGTCTGAAAGACGCCGGCTTTTCGGATCTGCTGCCCTCGACTCTCAAGACCGTCGTCTTCGGTTTCATCATCGGAGTGATCGGTTGTTACCAGGGTATGCGCGCGAAGGGCGGCACCGCGGGCGTTGGGCGCGCTTCGACGAGCGCGGTTGTGCTCGCTTCGCTGTTTGTAATCCTGGCCGACGTTGTGCTCGTGCGACTGATTATTACGTTTTTCCCTCAATAACTATGGAAGAGAACGGCAACAATACGGCGATTCGATTGCGCGCACTGAACAAATCGTTCGGCGATCAGAAAGTGCTTAGCGGCGTCAATCTGTCGGTCGCTCGCGGAGAAACAATGACCGTACTCGGCCGAAGCGGCACGGGTAAGAGCGTGATGCTAAGACTGTTGATCGGTCTGGAAAAACCGGACCGCGGCAAGATCGAAATCAACGGCGAGGAGATCACGAAACTCTCCCTTGATGATTTGAATCGCGTGCGAAAGACGATCGGGTTTCTCTTTCAAGGAGCCGCGCTTTACGACTCTTTAAGCGTCGAGGAGAACGTGGCCTTCCCGCTGCGACGTCATTCGAAAATGACCGACGATGAGCGGCGTGATCGCGTTCACGATTTGCTCGCGCGAGTCGGCGTAGAAGACGCCGCATCGAAGATGCCGTCCGATATCTCGGGCGGTATGAAGAAACGAGTCGGCCTCGCGCGAGCGCTTGCGCTTGATCCCGAAATAATGTTGCTCGACGAGCCCACCGCCGGACTCGACCCGATAACCGCCGACGAGATCAACGAGCTGATCCGCGGCTTACAAAAAGAGCGGAACACTTCTTCGATCGTGGTCACTCACGACATGCGCAGCGTGAGAACGGTGGCCGACCGCATAGCCCTGCTAAACGAAGGAAGCATTCTGGTCGAGGGGACGCTCGACGAGTTAAGCGAGAACCACGATCCATTTGTAACGAAATTCATACAGGAGTGTGGGAGGTGAAAAGATGACCAGCACAGCACGCTTGGGGGCATTCATTCTCGTTGCGCTGCTCGCGTTCGGCGCGATTGTCTTTCTGATGGGCAACAAGCAGTTTCTCTTCAGCAGCACCTATCACCTCAACGCCCCGTTCGATAATGTTGCCGGTCTCGACGAAGGCGCGCCTGTCCGAGCAGGCGGCGTTCGTATTGGAACGGTCAAGAGCATTCAACTGCCCCACCAGCCGCAGGACAAGATAACCGTCGAGTTGGAGCTTGCGAGCGACACGCGAAACGTGATCAAGAAGGACTCGATCGCGACGATCGAAACCGAAGGGCTCCTTGGCAACAAGTACATCGCGGTCTCGTTTGGTTCCGCGGACGCCGACCAGGTGCGCAGCGGAGACACGATTGATAGCCGGCCGGCGGTCGACTACGGGGATGTTGCCAAGAAAGCCAGCGACATGCTCGACTCGGCAAGAGAGGCGGTTGATTCGTCAAAGGTTGCAATCGGGAACATCAACGATGCGACCGATGACATGAAATCAATCACCGACAAAATGAACAGCGGTCAGGGGACGATGGGAGCTCTGCTAAACGATCGATCTCTCTACCGCGGCCTGAACGCCACCGTAGCCCAGGCCCAGGCCGGCGCTACTTCATTCCAGGAAAACATGGAAGCGCTGAAGCACAACTTCTTCCTGAGAGGGTTCTTCAAGAAGCGAGGCTACTTCGATTCGTCTGAGTTGAATGCACACGCGATCGCGAAATTGCCGGCGCGCGCTCCTATGAAGAAGTTCACCTTCGATGGCAGTCAGCTTTTTGACAAGCCCGATCAGGCTAAGCTTGGAAAGGAAAAGTCGCTGAATCAAATCGGCGCTTTTCTCGAAAGCAATCCGTTCAGCCTTGCGGTCATCGAAGCCAGCACTGGCGCGCAGGGCAAGAAGGAAGATAATCTGAAACTTTCACAGGCGAGAGCGATGATCGTGCGGCAATACCTGGCTCAGAAGTTCAAAGTGGACGATGCTCGAATCAAAACGAGGGGCGTCGGTGAGAGCCAACAAGCGGCCGGCAGCGCCGGGACGGTGACCGTTGTTGTTTATCCTCCTGACCGCGGGGCCGGCCTGGAGCGTAACCGCGAAGACGGCCTGGCCGTAGTAAAGAATAAATAGCAAACGGAGGAAACGAATGTTCAAACGCTCAACCAATCTTTCTACAGGCTCCCTCTTCGCGTGCGCGTTGATGGCGCTGTTCGCGCTGTCATGTTCGAGCGGCGGAATAAACGGCAAATGGATCGCCGATCTGCCTGGAAGAGACGGCCAGACACGCCAGCAGACCTTCAACTTCAAAGCGGAGGGAAACAAACTGACCGGCACGGTATCAGGAAGACAAGGCGAGACGCCGATTTCGGACGGCGAGATCAACGGCGACGACATCTCGTTCAGTGTGACTCAGAACTTCAGAGGCAACGAAGTGAAGGTTCTTTACAAGGGTAAGCTCGCGGGAAAAGAAATCAAATTCACGAGAACCAGAGAAGGCGGCAACCGAGAAGGTGGAAACGGGGAGGTCGGAGACAATCAGCCCCCGCAAGGACCGATGGAGTTCACCGCGAAGAAGGCTTAGCGCGAGACCGACTAATGTTTCCGGGTCCCGGAAGCCTCGCGTGCTGTGGGTCAGCTATCGGAGTTGGAAAACAGACTGATCCTCAAGAACGGCTTTGACATGTTCGGAAGCTGCCAACGCGCGGATTCCATCGGGTGGGGCTTCAACTACGATGTTGCCCAGCGC
Organism: Blastocatellia bacterium; assembly: GCA_035607285.1. Classification (GTDB taxonomy): domain Bacteria; phylum Acidobacteriota; class Blastocatellia; order UBA7656; family UBA7656; genus Onstottus_A. The sequence continues at coordinate 13,935 of DATNBZ010000283.1, forward strand.
GCCCACATCGTCACTCAGTCGCCTACCGTGATGGCGTTTCAGAATTCGGTCGATCGAAGGCAACGCAGCACCGGCGGTCTTACGAATGTTGCTCACGATTCCTGGGCGTTGCTTCCGAATCGGTTGGGTCGATGAAGCCGCGCCGTTACTTGCTCTCAACATAACTATCGCGCGAATCTTTTTCTTGGCATCGACACGGTCGAGGCGCGACGCAAACTCGCGACTAATTGTGGAGGTATGTTGCTTGGAAACTGAGCGTGACATTCGATTGACATTCTAGCGCTAATCAGCCCAGCGCGCTAAGGGCCGCGGCGGGTTGAATAAGTCCGAAGCCCCAACGATTGTCTGGACGCTGACTCGTTCCCGCCGGATGCTTGGCGGTGTCTTTTAGAGCTTTGATTATTTCGGTAACCTGCGCCTCAGGCTTCGCAGCCATCAGCAACGCAGCAACCCCCGCGACGTGCGGCGTTGCCATCGACGTTCCGTCAAAGTATGCATAGTCGTAGACACCGTCAGGTCGCTTTTGCGGTGGTATGCTTGAATACACTTGCACTCCCGGAGCTACGACATCGGGCTTTGTCACGATCGAGTTGACCTGTTCGCCGGGAAAGACAAGGCTCGCGCCGCTGCTGAACGCCGCCACGCCAGTGCCCCGTCGTATCTTTTCAACAGCGCCGACCGAGAGCGCGCTGTAGGAGCTGCCCGGCGAACTACTGTTCCCGTAGTTACCATTTCCAATCGCTGCTACCGGCAACACCCCGTACTCTTCGATCAGCATATCGAAGACCTTGGCAAACAGCGGCTCATAATAATCGAACCCAAGCGACATGCTGATGATGTCGGCGCCCTTCTCGATTGCCCACGCGATTCCTTCGAATAGAGTCTCGAGCGTCGCATTTCCAATCAGCACTCCGGCTACCAGCAGATTCGCTTCAGGCGCAACTCCGATCGACACGCCTGTGTCCGTCTTCCCGCCGGCAATCGTGCCGCAAACATGAGTACCGTGCTGATCAGAATCAAACGTAGCGCCGTCCTTCATCGCAATACGCCGACCAAGTGGATCAATCACGACGAAGTCCTTGACGCGACCCGCGATTGCGGGATGTTCTCCGTGCACGCCAGTGTCGAGCACTGCAACGTTGATGTCTTTGCCTTTCGTTGTCTTCCATAGATTGGGAATGCCGAGTTGCTTGAGTCCCCAGGTCAGCCCGTCTTTGTTCTCCTGCTTCTCCAGCGCTTGATAGTCGACTACCTTGGGTGTGATCAGATGAATCCGCTGGTTCGGCATGATGGCAATTACGTGAGGCTGCTCGGCAAGCGCGGAAAGTGTCTTGGGCGTGACTTCGACAGTCGCAACGGGCATCGTGCTCGCGCCGATCGATGAAACCTCGAGCCTTTGCTTGCCGGGCCGCGTCTTGACACTGGCTTTACCATATCCCTCGAACAACTGCTCCTGAACAACACGCTGTGCTGCCGCTCGCGATTCAACTTCTTTTAGCCTTCTCTTCAGCTCACGAAAGCGCCCGCGCACGCGTGGCGGTTGCTGCGGCGTTTGATAGATGACGATGGCGTCACGCTTTTCGTTTGGCTCGCTGTGAGCTAAGAAAGGCTCAAATGCTGGTGAGATCTTCCCGGTATGTTCATTCATGATTTCCTCCGTTGAGGTCGTTTCTTGTTAGTCCATTTGGCAGGTTTTGTGGAGTTTGTTTTGGCTACGCGCTTTACTTTTCCAGACGCTTTGATCTCGCGCTTCAGTCGCCTAATCCAAGAGCCTAGCACTGCCGATGCCTGCTTAAGTCCGGATGGCTCAGATATGAAACTATTACCCTCAACCTGTGCTGCAAGATGCATCAACATCGAAGCAAACTCGGGCCACGTGGAACGGTCATGCGGTAGTCGAGTTTCATTCCGAAACAGCATCACGGCGATTAAACGAAGAGGGGCTTGTTCTACCTTCGACGATCTCACTATCACGCGGAGGGTTTGCAAGAAGGTCGCATCCACACCGGGCTCGCCTAGCTCTCTTTTTTGCAGCCCAAAGTCAGCTACTTCTGCCTGAGTGTTGTAGTTTCTGCGTGGGAATTTTGGCCCAGCCGACTCATACATCGCCACTTCAGCAGAAAGCTCCTGAAGAACATCATCGGAACCTCCCTGGTGAAGCAGTGAATTAAGCTCGCCGACATCGAAGGGATTTAGATCGCGCCATCGCTTAAGGCGTTCAAGAAGAACATCCCCTTGAATCTGCGGTCGATTGTCAGCGAGCCACGTATACGCTTCACTTACCTCGGCGACCAACTCGGTACACCCAACGACCCTATTCGCGATGGGGACAATCTCGTCAGCCGGGAAACGAGGTAGCTCGCTACCGGTAGAGCTTACTGGTGCACGGGCTATTCGCTCCAGAACTCGCATTCTTAAATCAGAATCTTTTTGCACCTCTGCTCCGCAAGATAAATAGGCTTCGGCAAGCACACTTGATAGAACATCACTGTTGGATTGGTTCACGAGACCTCTTATGACCGCAGTCGCCGATGAAGAGGGTGCCAGTCCGCAGTACAACGCTATCACTTCCTTCCAGCGAGCGTCGGCGTGCTCACTTACAAGTCGTTGTGAGTCGAGCCCCAGATGGTTCCCCTCATGAATTGCGCGAGCAGCTAAATACTCTTGGAAGGTTAGATGGGCAAATGCGAATACGCCCGGTCTTCTTTCAAGCAGCAGACCCGAGCGATAGCGAACGTGCTCGAGCAGCTTCAACGCCTGATCCGTATCTCTAAGAACCTCCATGAACAGGTTCGATATTCTCTCAGCTTCATACTCGGCTCTATCGTCGGCCTGCATTGCCAGAGCTACTTCCCTACAGACGCGCAGCTTTTGCTCTAACGTGAACTCGGAATGTATTCCGCGCCTCTGATCCCAATGATGCAGCAATCCTTCGACACATAGGCGATAAAGGACAGCGCGATCTCTGGGAAGCTGGCCACCCTCGAAGTAATTAACCAGACAGATCGCCGAGAGCATCAGCGGCGTCCGAGCGAGATTGCTAATGTAAGGATGGCCTTTGAAGCTTTCCAGTATCTGCTCGCCCTCTCGTTGTCCTTCCCGCCGCGCTTCCTCCTCGGGCTCATTGCGCGCGAGTCGAATCGCTGTGCACCAGTGTCTCGTATACTCGCCAATTTCATTGTCACTAAAATCGAGCAACTCGCATTCGACGAAGCCCAGCTTGCTTAACGTCCCAACCGGATACCCGACCGGCCGCGAGGAGATCAGATATCCACATTTTGGGAACTGCTGGCATAGATCCTGCAACCAAGGCAATACATAGCCATCCCTCAATTCCGGTTCCGTTTCATCAAGACCGTCCAGCATAAGTAATATCCGCCCGGCCTTCATCTGCCGTTCAATCCATCTGGCCGGCATGAGCTTGGCGCGATCCTGGCTGGCAGTCGCCTTCTCGATCATCGACGCCCCGGTTGGAAGATTGTGCGGATCAAGCTGGCGCACTCGGAGAAGCAGGGGTATTGCCTGCTTTCCGGCAAGAACCAGTTCCTGTTCGACAGAGGCGACCTTCAGTTGCAGCCATTCGAGAAACGTTGATTTGCCGCCACCAGGCAAACCAACTATCACGTTGCGAGGGGCCGTGATGACCTGATCCAGCGCTGTAATACCCTCCGGCGATTTAGCATCTGATTCTCCTTGCACCCACCTTACATCGGGATCGTCGTGCGTGCCGAAGTACTCGCGTGCCGCAGCCAGATTCATCAGTGACAACTGTTCCGCCGCGCCTTCGACAAGCGCTTCCTGTCCAGTTGGCCGCGGGCGGACCCGAGGCATCACAAACAATTCACGTAGATCAACATCCAGACTGGTCGTCATTCGAACGGTGCCGGCTTCCACTCGGTGAAAGCGCTGCAGTAGATAGTCGCGATAGGTCAGCTCGAACCGCTCATCAGCCGCAGACTCGCCGGATACACTCAGCGTATCGAGTTGATCGTTAATCTCGTTTAACCTGTTAACTATTCGTCGAAGCAACTCGAACGTGCTTGCGAAGCCGAGCTTCTGCCACTCTCGCATCACGGGACCGACAAGCATCAGTACTTGGACAGTCGAATGCAGAGCGACGCGGTAGACCGATTCGTGGTCTTGCTGTGTGACTGCTACCGGGATCGATAGACGCGCTTCTAATAGATCGTTCACTACCGTCTCCGGTGTGACATTGGTATTCGAGATATCTTCCAGCGTGAGCGAGCTGCTGAGTGGCGCAAATCCTTCCAGGATGTTGGTCGCTTGCTGTTCACTCAATTGCTGATTCCGGAAGAAGCGGGTAAGCGATTGAGAGGCCGCATCCGCAGCTTCGTCCACCTGACGCATGACCGCTTTCCGCCTCAAGACATCTGATATGTTCGGACGAAACGCATCCGAGAAGATTCGTCCGAACAAATCTTCGAAGAACCCAACAACTTGATCAGCAATTGCGGTGGCCATTACCTACTCCGTGAAACTCGATCTCTAACCGAAATAAACCGGATTGATTGGCCCAGCAGGCAGGCAGATAGTAATGCAACGCTCACTTGAACTCAACTCGCTAACAGTGTTCTGCTTTACTAACTAAATCCGTTGCGGCAAGCGACCGGCGCTTCTTGCAGCGACCGATGGCGAGAATCAAGAAGCACAGCGACTCGTTTGGAGGGAAGCGAGAATGCTACCGGGGATTGGTTTCGTGCCGTCTTCGAAATTCATTCTTTCTTGTCTTCGCGCAGTTTCTTCAACGCCTCGATGCCGGTGGCGTTGTTCGGGTTCAGCTCGACCGATCGCTCGTAGTTCTTGATCGCGAGTTCTTTGTTGCCGTCGAGCATATACGCCTCGCCAAGACTGTCATATGTATTCGATGACTGCGGATAGTCCTCTACGTTCAGCTTGAACACCTCTATTGCGTCCTTCATTCGCTTCCGCCCGAGCAGGTCATAACCTAAGCGGTTCATCTGATCTTCGTTGATCCTCTCACTCGTGAAGCGCCGATCTCTCGAGCTTCGGTATTCGCGCAAGGCGGCTTCTGCGCCGCTCGCGAGGATGCTCCTCAGCAACCGTCTCGGCGGTGACTTATACGACTCATACTTCAACCACACGAGCGCCGGCTGCTGTCCCCCGACCGCTTCGGCGACCAGCTCCGGCATGAAGGACAAGCCGTTCGCGCTGTTCGCAAACACAACCACGCCAGTCTTCTGTTTCTCGAACGCCACGAAGTAAGCTTTGCTGTCGCCGTTGTCACCCCAATGCCAAAACGAAAGTCCGTCGGCGGTGGTTTGTAATCCTACGCCCAATCCCCAAGAGACATTGGGCGACAGCTTATCTGCTGGACGACCGGTCGTGTTGCTCCCACCTTCATCCACTTTAATCTGCGGCGTCAACATCTGCGTAAGCGTTTGCTTCTTGAGCCCCGCGCCGTTGAGCATCGCCGCAATGAAGCGGGCGTAATCCTGCGCCGTTGTATGAAGACTCGCGGCGGCGTTTGCCTTAAGCGGTTTGTTCTGTGGCGTAGGCAGACCTACCCGGTTATGACGAGCCGTTTTCAACGCATCGTAGTCGGCGCGCCATATGTAACTGCTGCTGCTCATGCCGAGCGGATCAAACACCATTCGTTTCATGAAGTCGTTGAACTGTTCACCGGTGATGTGTTCGATGACCTTCGATAAGTAGACAAACCCTTCGCCTGAGTAGCTGAATCTATCGCCCGGCGTGAAATAGATCTTCAGAGTCGTGTCTTGCCCTCGCCAGTTCGGAAACCCGGTCGTATGTGAGAGCACTCGCCGAGCGGTGACCTGAGCGAGGCGCGCATCGGGACCGACATCATAGTCTCCAGGCAAGTACTGATTCAGCGGTTTATCAAGATCGAACTTGCCGGAATCGACGAGCTTCATCACTGCGTAAGCAAACACCGGCTTGCTCAATGAAGCCGCTTCAAACACTGTGCTATCGGTCACCGGCTCTTTCGTTTTGGAATCTTTCACGCCAAATGCGTGTTGCCACGAAACCTCGCCGTTCCGAACGAGCGCGATCGACAGCCCGGGCACATCGGCTTCCGTCAACATCGCGGGAATGTCCCGTTCAAGGCGTGACGTTACGTCGTTCACTCTCGGCCCGAGGGCCAACGGTTTCACCCTGGCTTTCGGGTGAGTGGCCGTGTGCTGCGCGACGACCAGACTTGTTACGATGAACAGGGCAAGGCTTACCGACAGAATGTCGCTCAATATCATTTTCGGTTTCAGTCTCAATTCTTGCACTCCTGAGTTCAGAGTTCAGAGTTCGGAGTTTCCTACTATCCGTGTAACCCGTCAAATCCGCGTCATCTGTGGTCTATTACTCGCTCCAGAAGAATAGACCGCGGATGACATGGATTTGACGGCTTTACACGGATACGAACGAACGGTTAGCCGCAAACCCTGAACTTATTCATACCGCAGCGCGACCATCGGATCGACTTTAGCCGCGCGGCGAGCAGGCACCAAACAGGCTACCAGAGCCACTCCTGTCAACAACACCGAAATAACAATAAATGTCGCCGGGTCCGTGGCGCTTACGCTGAAAAGCAAGGTTTGCAGGAAGTGAGTCAGCCCGGCAGCCGCCACCAATCCGATCGCAACTCCGCTAATGGTCAGGATCATCCCGCGAACCACAACCAGCTTGAGAATGTCCGTGCTTCCCGCGCCTAACGCCACGCGAATCCCAATCTCGTGTGTACGTTGCGTTACCGCGAACGAGATCACGCCGTAGATGCCGATCGCGGCGAGCGCAAGCGCAACCGCCGCGAAGATCATCAGCAACAACATCGAGAATCGCCGCAGCGAGATCGAATCCGACATAAGGCTTCCCATCGTCGCGATGTTGAACACCGCCTGGTCGGGGTCCATCGCGCGAATCTCGTCGCGTATCGCGGTAATTGGTCCCGTCGGCTCCGCGGCCGTTCGAACCACCAGCGACATGGTAGATGTTGGAAACTGCGCCTGAGGAAGATACATCTGCATCGGCGGCTTTCGGTCGAGCGCATACTGATTTACATCACCTACTACGCCAACGATCGTGCGCCACGGCTGCGGGTTCTTGTCCGAGCCCGGAAACTTGATTCGCTTACCCAGCGGGTCTTCGCTCGGCCAAAGCTGCTCGGCCATCGTTTGATTTATCAGCGCTACATTAGGCGTCGTATCAGTATCCTGGCCGGCTAACTCACGCCCCTTGATCAAGGGAATCGCCATTGCGCGAACATATCCCGGACTCGCTATGTAAAGATCGACGCTTATCTCTTCACCGCGGGGTTTGGGATGATCTTCCACCGCAAGACCTCTGCCGTCGAAGTTGCCGCTGAACGGTAAGACGCTCGTCACTTCAGCGCTCTCGACTCCAGGTAATGCCCCGACGCGATCGAGCATCCTTGTGAAGAAAGCGCTGCGGTCCGGTCCTTTCGGATATTTCGCCCCTGGGAGTGCGACGTTCATCGTCAACATTTTCGCGGGATTGAATCCGGGACTGACATCGCCGAGTCGCATCACGCTCTTGATCATCAGACCCGCGCAAACAAGCAGTACCAAAGCCAGCGCTACTTCGGAAACAACCAGGACGCTCCGAAGCGGATTGCGCCCGGCGCTTGACCCCCGGCTTCCTTCCTTGAGCGACTCGTTCAGATCGACGCTCGACAGGTGCAACGCAGGGGCAAGCCCGAAGACGATCCCCGTCACAATCGATATCGCAATCGTAAACGCCAATACGCGAACGTCGATCGTGATCCCTTTGAGCAGCGGCGTGACGCTCGAACCGATGGACTCGATCAGGCTGGTGCTCCAAACCGCCAACAGAAGTCCGAGCGCACCCCCGGCCAACGCAAGTAGGACGCTCTCTGTAAGGAATTGACGCACGAGTCGAACCCTGCTGGCGCCGAGCGCTGCGCGAATCGCAATCTCCTTCTGCCTTGCGGTCGAGCGAGCGAGCAGCAGGTTGCCCACATTGGCGCACGCGATCAACAGCACAAAGACGACGGCTCCCAGGAGCATCAGAAGCGTCGGCCTTAGACTTCCGACCGTGTCCTCGGGCAGTGAGACGAGTCTTACACCGTAGCCGGTGTTGTGTATCGGATGTTCCTGTTCCAATCGGCCGGCAATCACACTCATTTCTACCTGGGCCTGTTCGATTGACACGCCCGGTTTGAGGCGCGCGATTGCCCTCAGATGACGACCCGAGCGGGCGTCTTCATCGTAGTTCTCGCCAACAGGGCGATAGAATTCCGCGGGCGCATCGATCAAGGTCGTAGGAAGAGACCGTAATGAAGCCGACATCACTCCGACGATCGTGTGAGGGCGACTGTTGAGCAGCACTTTTGTGCCGACGACATTCGGATCGCTCCCGAACTTGGATTGCCACAGGCCATACCCGAGGATGATCACGTCGTCCTTGCCGTCTATCTGTTCTTCGGTCGTGAAGTCGCGCCCGAGGATTGGCTCGGCGCCGATGATTTTGAAATATCCATCACCGACTCCCATCCCCGGAACCCTCTCGGCGTCGCCGATGCCCGACAATGTAGGTCTATAGCTCTGATAAGTCGCGACATCTTCAAAGACGTTGTTCTGGCTCCGCCAATCCGCTACATCGGTCGCGGATACCTGACTGCGGAAATGCCCTTGCGCGGGATAGTAGCCCCATACCAACACGATCCGATCGGGTTGTTTATAAGGAAGTGACTTGAGCAGGATGGCGTTGACGACGCTGAATATCGCGGTGTTAGCCCCGATCCCGAGCGCGAGCGAAACGATCGCCACCGCCGTGAATCCGCGGTTGTTAATCAGCATGCGTATGCCGTATCTCAGATCCTGCCAAATTATTCCCATAAGTCCTCCAGTCATTGCCGATTTGCGATTGCCGATTGCCGATTGAAAAACCGGTCTGTAGTCTTCCGACAATCGGCAATCGCAAATCGGCAATCGGCAATCTCGTTATTCATACCTCAGCGCGATCATCGGATCGACTTTTGTCGCGCGCAGCGCCGGCACGAAACAGGCTCCCAGAGCCACTCCTGTCAGCACCACTGAAATCGCCGCGAACGTCAGCGGGTCGGTCACCGTCACTCCGAAAAGCAATCCAGCCATCAGACGCGTCAGCCCGAAAGCAGCGGCCAGTCCCGCGCCTACGCCGATCAGTATCAAGATCATTCCCTGCCCTATCACCAGCCTCAGCACGTCGCCGGCTTTGGCTCCAAGCGCCATTCGCACACCGATCTCGTGAGTGCGCTGGGTTACGGAGTATGAGATCACGCTGTAGATTCCAATCGTTGCGAGCAGCAACGCCAGCGCGGCGAATCCCACAAGCAGCGCCATCATGAATCGTCTCGGCCCGAGATCGCGATTGATCAGGAACTGGACCGTGCGGACTTTCCACACCGGTTGATCCTTGTCTACTGACCAAACCGCGCTTCGGACGGCGGCAGCCATACTCATTGGTTCCGGTTGGGTCCTGACCACAAGCGTTGCGAAGATAAAAGGATTCTGTGCGAAAGACAGATAGATCTGAGGAGTGCTTTTCTCGTCGAGGCTCCCGTGCTTGACGTCGCCGACCGTTCCAATGATGGTTGCCGGGAAACTTGAATCAGTTATGTTGGAGTCCACGATGCGGATCGGTTTGCCTACGGGATCCTCATCCGGCCAGTACCGGCGAGCCAGCGTTTGATTGATTACAACTACGGCAGGTGAGCCGGCCTGATCCTGCTCGGTGAACACTCGCCCGCTCAGCAACGGGATCTGCATCGTGTCGAAGTAGTGGGCGTCGGCTGAGTTGCGTTGCGCAAGCGGCTCATCACCCTTCGCCGGCTCGGGGCGATCCAGCGGTACGAAGCCGATCGAGCCGCCGTTACCGCTATACGGCAACGCAAGCACCACCGCCGCGGACGCAACGCCGGGAAGCGCGCTCACTCGTTCAACGACTTGCTTATGAAAGTTCCACTGCTGTTTTCCTTCGGGATACTTATTACGCGGCACTCGATATTCGAGCGTCAACAGGTTATCCGCATTGAAGCCCGGCGCAACCCGAACGAGATTCAAGAAGCTTCTGATCATCAGCCCCGAGCCGATCAACAGCACCAACGCGAGCGCGACTTGCGATACAACCAGCACGCCTCTCGCGCCGCTGCGCACCGAACCCGATCCTGAGGTCTTGCCGCCTTCCTTCAAAGTTTCGTAGACGTCAGGCTTCGAGAACTTCAGCGCCGGAGCGAGCCCGAACAGCAGGCCGGTTAACATCGAAATCCCGAGCGTGAAGAAGAGCACCGCCGGATCGAGCTTCGCGCTGATGCCCGCCGGCAAATCCGATGGACTGTTAGCGGCAAGCAAGCGCGTGCCCCACACTCCCAGGAGCAAGCCAAGCCCGCCGCCGAGGAGCGAGAGCATCACAGTTTCGGTCAGCAGTTGACGCACAAGCCTCGCGCGACTTGCGCCGAGCGCCGTTCGCAAAGCCATTTCTTTTTGCCGAGTCAAAGCGCGCGCTAACAGCAAATTGGCCACATTGGCGCACGCGATCAGCAGCACGAATCCTACTGCGCCCAACAACACAAGCAACGACGGCTTCAGGTCTTCGACGATGAAATCCTGAAAGCTCTGTACCATCACGCGCCGGTCCGCATTCGTCTCCGGATACTGCGCGGCCAGTCGAGCGGCGATCGTATCCATCTCTGATTGAGCCTGCCTGACCGAGACGCCGGGTTTGAGTCGCGCGATCACCGCCGCGGCATTCTTACGCCGATCGTCGGAAAAGTTTGGATAACTCCGAATCGGCATCCACACATCGGCATCGCCCCATTGGAAGTGAAATGACTCGGGCAATACGCCGATCACAGTGTAGGGCTGGCCGTTGAGGATCATTGACCTTCCGAGCAGATTCGGATCCGCTCCAAAGCGATCCCGAAAAGTAGCGTGGCTTACGATCGCAACACGCTCGGCCCCTGCTTCGTCTTCCCCGCGCAAGAACCCACGTCCCTCGGCTACGTCGACCCCGAGCATCTTGAAGAAGTTGTCCGTGACAAACGAGCCAACCAACCGATCGGGTTCGTCTGCTCCGGTGAGATTCACGCTTTGGGCAGCGAAGCCCGCAAACTCGCTGACGAGTTGGCTCTGTTCTCTCCAGTCTCGAAGATCGGGATAGGTCACCCAATCACGCGGGATCTTGCTGGTCTTCGTAAGCGCGACAACGAGTTGCTCGGAATCGACGAACGGGAGCGGCCGCAGAAGCACCGCATTTACCACGCTGAAAATTGCGGTGTTCGCGCCGATGCCCAACGCAAGCGTTACTAACGCGACTGCAGTCAATCCACGATGCTTGAAGAGCATTCGAATCCCGTAGCGCAGGTCTTGAAAGAGCGTCGTCATTCGTCCCTCCATCGACACGTAGCCTTAGATGTTTTGAGTAAGTGTCCAGCGGCGGCTATAGGTTTCAGAAAAGATTCACCTGAATCAACCGGAAAGAAATCCGCGTGAATCCGTCAAATCCGTTTCATCAGTGGTCTATGTCTCCGAGGGGTTTCTTTGCCTGCGGTGCATAGGCCGCGGATGACGCTGATTCGACGGGTCTGCTCGGATAGTAGACGTGCGCGCGAAGATCACTCACCCGCCGGCTTGCTGTACCCGTATTCCTTAAGCACGGCCTGGCCGTCTGCGCTCATTATGTAATCGGTAAAGCGGCGGGCCTGCTCTTGCTTGCTCGAAGCCTTTACGATCGCCAGCGCCTGGTCAATGGGTTGATGCAGCGACGCGTCAACTTCGATGTATCGTCCCTCATTTGGTTTCACCAACGATAGTGGAATGAATGCCACATCCGCGTTGCCGGTTGACGCATACTGTTTTGTCTGCGAAACGTTCGAACCATACACGACCTTCGGCTCGATCTGTGACCAGAGATTGAGGGCGCGCAGGGCTTCGACGCTCGCCTTGCCGTAGGGCGCAAGATCAGGCTTGGCAATCGCGATCGTCTTAACATCGGGTGAAACAATATCTTCAATGCGGGTGATTGTGGCGCGAGTCGATGCGGGAATCCAAGCGACAAGGCGGCCTCGGGCGTAGAGGATGCGAGTATCGGAAATCACAAACCCTTTGGTGTTGAGTTCGTCGATGTGCTCGATGTCCGCCGCGGCGAAGACATCGAACGGCGCGCCGTTCTCTATCTGTTTTGTGAGATCCGCCGTGCTGCCGAAACTGTAGACGACTTTGATTCCGCTTTGCGAAGTGAAGCGCTTTCCCAACTCCCCAAAGGCATCGGTGAGATTGGCTGCCGCCGCAACAGTAATCTCTTTAGAGTCGTGCTCGCCCGACGTTCTCCTGGAGCAACCGCAGACGAAGAGAACGCAAGCAATCGTGATAATGATCAAAAGCGTCCGTAATCTCATTTGTTCTCCACAGGGGCAGAGGCAACGACCAACGCTGTGACTTGTCTCACCCATCGGCCCTGCCGCTTTTCGTCAGGGACTACGGGTCCTTTGATCAGCGATCGATCAAGCGGACCACTCGGCTCGCCACTTCACCGGAACGAGCGTGGATCATATCAGAGGCAAAACCAACGCGCTATTTGTGCCTGTTGCCGTAGCGGTTCAGGTTGACTCTTTCAATCACTCTGGAAGAATGAACCGCTGATTCTCGCTGACTGTGTTTCGCTGATCTGCGCGGATCAGCGTTCCGCAGGTGGCGCAAATCAGCGGTTAACTTGTGTCGGCCTGGAGACTGAACCTCTACCGGATTGCCTGTTGCACGAGTGCGCACATTTTCACTTTCGTACTCCATCGTTGTCGATACCCGAATACGAGCCTACGGGCCGCAAGCCGAGCCACGCGTCCCAACTTGGAGTAAGGAACAACTCGGCGTAGATCTTTTCATTCAAGCTCCCAACGTCCGAACTCACGGCGCGGGTGGCCAGCCATCGATGAATCCGAGCGCGAAACACATACTCGTTTCGAACGGTATCTTCGGCAACACTACGCTCGAGAGCGGCGACTGCGCTCTGCAGAGAAGCGCCCCTCAGCGCGGGGTCTTTGAACGACATCAATGCGCGGGTCGCTTGATCGAGCGTTGCGTCTTCGGCATGCAACCCGGCTATCGACCGCCACCCGGCGTCGCTTCCAATTGAGTCGAGCAACTTAGGATTGTCCGACATGCCTCGGAGGACGGGCCGTTCAACTATCAACGCTTTTGCGACCGTGGTGGCGGCGGCCCTCTGAGCGCTCGGCGGAGTTGAATCGCCGGGACGTGGAATTTCACGCGACGGTGCGAGGGCGAGCCCGGCTCGCTTCAAGTCACTGAGCCACTCAGTCTCTAACTCATTGAGTCTCGCCTCGTGATATCGACGCAACGCCGTCTCGCGCTCTTCGTCGGTTCCAAACGAAGCGAGATCCGTTGCGACTGATGTTGCACGAACCAACTCGCGCAAGAACGCGCCGGGTCCGTACATTCCCGGGAGCGCGTCGATCAACCGGCCATCGGAGTCCAGCACATAGTGAATGCTGTTGCCCGTAAGCGTCCGCTCCATCTTGCGGCCGTCGCCAAAATCAATCGTGACCTTGGGAACGGCCCGCACCGATTGCCAATGAAGAATGAAGCGCTCACGCAAGAGCCTGGACACCGGCTCGTTTGCATAGAGCGTAATTCGAAAGAGCCTGCTGTTGGCGCAACTCAAGTCGTCGTCCAATCGGCCGAGCAATCGCAGCGAGAGAATTGGCTTGCGTTGAGCTCGCGCGGCCGCCCTGGCTTGCTCGAAGTCTGTGTACCAATAAAGCCGCGACGCGTAGCAGTCCTTCTGTCGACAAATCGAGTCAAGCGCCGAGAGCACTTGATCGCTTTGCGAAGATGACGCCGGCGCTTTACGCATAGTCGCAGCGATCGACCCTTCGGCGGCGAGGCTTTCGTTCCGCGGGCCTTCTTTCCGCGATCCGGCGCGCGATTTCAAGGAAGCTTCGATCTCGGCACTATTGGCTTCGAGGAAAACGCGCAAACCCTCCGGGCCCATCGACCGCAGTTCAGCAATCGCGTTGGCAGCCTCTTGAGGGTTAGCCATCCACGCTCTGCGCGCGACTGATTCATTGGCCCTTTTGTTGGTAAAATCGATCGGAGAAGTTGGGGGACCCGCAAGCACAGCCTCCGACATCACGAGTACGCCGACGATAGCGAATGGGGCGCCGAGCAATGAGCGTCTCAACATAGCACTCTCCTTGTGTTGATTTACTCCACGGATAGGCAGTCGAGTTTGCTAACGCGTCTGCGCCAGGCTTGTTCCGACATGTTGCGTTGATGGTTGCGAAGCGAGAACAAAAAGAGGTTGCCTCGCAGGCGCTCTATTTCAGAGTCCGCCAGAATGCGCGCGACTCCATGGAACGCATTCCCGCTTCTTCGGCAAAGGACCTCTCCGCGGCATCCTCTCCAACGAAGATACATTCTTCAGGGCACGAGGCGAATCCGGCCGAGACCACGGCGATCTTGAATATCTCGGGCGAGTCTTTTCTGTGCCCGACCACAGAACTGTAGACGAGAAGCGTCGGATCGAAGCAAGAGTATATTCCGGAGCGCCCGAGTACCTGGCGCATAGTGTCCTGGGTATCCTGTTCGGTTGTGTGGCAGATGACTCCGAGCAGCCATCCTTCATCGCGCAGTGCCGCGAGAGAATTGTAAACATATGGATAGAGATCTAAGCCGATGAGGCGGTTCGAGTGAGGATCGAACACAGGAGTCCCAAGCGTACCGCCCAGATCGAAGAAGACTACCGGACGAGGCCTATCCATAATCCACCTTCTTAGAGCGACTATTCGATTCGGATGTTGGAGGGACAGATTGGTATCGAGGGGAGACATCCCGCATGGCGCGGGGTTAGTCTCCCTCTCCGTTACAGCGCCCAGCGTGACGCTAAGCCAAGAAGTGAATTGAACAAACGGCTGCAGCCGGGCTTGAAGACTTCTCCTCTATCGCAGCTTGTACGTAAACGTAACGGCAAAGCCCTTCTTCCAGGCTTTCTCGACTGGCGGCTCTTTAATACCGTCTGGAACTTGCTGGCCGAGCGTGAATCCTCCTACGAGAGTCGGAACCCGTCCGATGTGAAGGGCGGGGGTTACGAACAGCGACCGCCAAAAAGAGAGACTGCCGCCGACTATGTACTCAATGTCAGTGCCGGCCTGGCCAGTCTTTACGTCTACAGCGGCTCCGGCGCTCGCGTGAATTGCGAATCTGTCGGATGGCTCCCAGAGACGAGTGTTCAGAAGCAGGACTGGTAGCGTTCTAAAGGCGGAATTGTTTTTGAAGCCGAATAGATTGATCACCTTCTGCGTAGTAACGCCGTTCGCATCAACAGCGGTTTTCGTTGACTGAACAAAAACAAATTCCTTCTCATCTATGGTGCTGAAGCCGAAACCGGCGCTTACAGAAAGCGGAGACGAGCATACAACTGTCACTATTTCGACAGAACCTTCAGTTCCGGTAGGCGTCGCGGCCACGTTCTTGTCTACTGGCTTATTAACCGAGAGTCGGTCGCGCTTCACGACCGTAATCAGGTTTTCTTTGTTGCCGTCGAAGGCGAAACTGCACCCCACTGAATAGACAATGCAAAAGGCCCCCGCACCTCGAGCACCTATGCCATCGAGGATCAGCCGCCATCGCGACAGACTGTCCTTGGCTTCTGCGAACTTTCTTCCCTGCTCACCGTCACGAGTCAATCCCTGCACCAGGTTCGTCAACGTTTCGAGGCGAGCCTTTACCTGATCATACATTCGGCCATTGATCGACTGCCACCTTGGCAAATCCAAAGGATCCACAAATGGAAATTCGATCAACTGGTTTGTCAACAGCGTAAGCTCGGTTGCCAATTTGTTGACATCCTCATCCGGCCACGCTGCTTTGGTTGCCTTGTCAATCTCACCAACCAACTCCTTAGCGGAATTCGCGACCTGTTGTGCGCCGCCAGTCTGCAGGGTAGCATCCGAGGTTGCAACAAGACCTAGTGTTTTCGAACTCGTGTCGTTAACGGCGGTTGTAACGTCTGAGATCTTGCCTCGGACTTCCCCAAGTTCGTTTTCCCTTTCATCCCAGGATATCAAAATTTTTTCCCAGGCTTTATCGAGGGGCTTCGGAGCTTGGCTCTTAGCTGGCGGCTCATTCGCGGCTGTCGCGGCCTTAGCTCCTGCCGCCGCTTTTGCGACTGCTGCTTTCGCTGCCGCCTCAGCTTGGGCTGGTTTTGCAGGCGGTTCGGAGAGTTTAGGAATAAATGACAGATCGATCTTCGGCCCGGCCGACCAGGTAACCTTCGTGCCTATTTGAATGTCATAACGCAACACGTTCGCGTTTATGAATTTTATCCTTGCCTGGCCCCTGACCTTGTTTCCACTCGACGAATCACGGCTGAGATCGAAAACCAAAGTGAACTTCTCGCCCGGCTGTGAGCACTTCGAACAATCCTCACACTTGCTATCGCCTGGGCCAACCACCAGTGCGCGCGCCGGAGTTGCAAGTAAAAGGCACATGAGAATGTACGCAGACGTCCGAATATTTTTCATATCAATCTCCTTCGAGTTCCAGAATTGTGTGACTAAGGGTTGTGCGCAATTTGGCGCAGCCCGCCCGTCGTGGTTCAACTCCCGTGCCGCGTACGTGCGGCGAAGAGCGATTCAACATTCAACGAGAAATCGCGGAGTAACCCGCTCCGTGGCAGTCACTGGTCTTTAGTTACGCTGACCACCAGGCATACGCGGGCTATCATTCGTGATAGCCCGACAATCAGTGTTGATAGTCTCTGCACCTGGGAATTGCTGCTACACTAAACTCATCGAATCGTGTTAAATACGTTCGGAGTACTCTTGATGAACCCGAGGCTTGTCTCAGTAGCAGGTCCACAACCAGGCTCAACTTTTCAACTCGGCGAAGCAGAAGTCTCAATCGGCCGGGATCGATCGAGCGAACTTTGGTTGGATGACCCCTCCGTATCGCGCCGCCACTGCACGGTCAAATGTTACGAGGGACGCTTCGTAGTCTTCGATCACGGCAGCTACAACGGGACCCGCGTGAACGGTGTTCCTGTCAAAGAACGTGTCCTCGAACACGGCGATATGGTTTCCATCGGCGATTCGCTATTGCTGTTTCTGCGGAGCGAGGAACCCCCGCCCGCGGTCGAGACCTCGAATGTTGTGATGGACGATAACTGCGACGATGAGCCGACCATTCTGCTGCCGATCGAGGAAGCGTTCTACCTTCATCCCGAAAAAGTTCTGGCGGCGCTGCCAACGACTGCGCGGCTTGCGCGAGACCTCAACGCATTGCTCCGAATCAGCGCGGTTCTCAGCTCGACAACTCGAATGGAATTGCTCATTGCTCGACTGCTTGAATCGCTATTCGAAGTGCTGCCAGCGCAACGCGCGGCGATTGTTCTGAGAGACCACGCGACTGATGAATTACAGCCCGCGCTCGGACGTAATCGAGACGCAAGCGCGCATGAAGTCGTTCACATCAGCAGGACAATCCTGAATCGAGTGATGACGGAACGCGTTGCGATGTTAGGAAGAAACGTATCTGCTTCCGATGAATTCTCGGATGTCGACAGTCTGCGAGCCGGAGACATCCGGTCTTTGTTGTGCGTTCCTCTCGTGGTCTTCAACAAAACGCTCGGCGCGATATACGCCGACATTACCGATGTGGAACTCCACTTCGATGAAAACCATTTGCAACTGCTGACTGCCATCGCTGCGATCGCTTCAATGTCGAGCGAGAACGTCCGCCGGCTCGAGTGGCTCGAAGACGAGAACGAGCGGCTCAGAGCGGCGGTCGCTTCAGACTTCAGGATGGTCGGGGAGAGCCCGGCCATGCGCGGGCTCTACAATCTGATTTCGAAGGTCGCTCCCTCAGACACGACAGTCTTGATATTGGGCGAAAGCGGAACGGGGAAAGAAATGGCCGCGCAGGCAATTCATGCCAACAGCTCACGTCGAGACCGCGCGTTCATCGCGATCAACTGCGCGGTGTTGTCAGACGCCCTGATCGAGAGCGAATTGTTCGGCCATGAAAAGGGCGCGTTTACCGGAGCGATCGCGCAGAAGAAGGGGAAGATTGAAATCGCCGAGGGCGGGACCCTGTTCCTGGATGAAGTGGGAGAGCTTGCGCCAGGTCTCCAGGCGAAGCTGCTTCGAGTACTGCAGGAGCGCGAGTTCGAGCGCGTCGGAGGCACGCGATCCATTAAGGCCAATGTGCGTGTGATCGCGGCGACAAATATGAATCTCGACGAGGCGATAAGAAGCGGGCGCTTTCGACAGGACCTGTATTATCGGATCAACGTCGTGCAACTCACGATGCCGGCGTTGAGAGAACGCAAGGAAGACGTCGAACTGCTTGCGAGCTACTTTGCCGTCCGATACGCCGAGAAGTGCAAGCGCAAGATCAAAGGCATTTCGCCGGAGGCCCGCACGTGCCTGATGAGCTATGATTGGCCGGGCAACGTGCGGGAGCTTGAAAATGCAATCGAACGCGCCGCCGTTCTTGGAGCCACAGAGATCATTATGCCGGATGACCTCCCGGAGGCGGTGCTTGACGCCTCTTCGATAGCGGACGGCTCAGCCTCCACTTTTCACGACGAGGTAAAGGAAGCGAAGAGAGAAATAGTGTGCAAGAAACTGGAGCAAACCGATGGCAACATCACCGAGGCTGCAAAGCTGATGGGTATTCATCCGAACAATTTGCACCGTTTGATACGTAATCTTGACATCAAGCCGCCGCAACCTAAACGACGAGATTGACCCCTCGCTCGACCGGATCAGGCACAACCGCTAACTGAATCAAATGCGGAGAGCAATTCAGTTGACAAGCTTCGTTGTTAGAACTACATTGAAGCCGCCTTAGTCAATGTAGTTTGGCTTCCTGCCCGGGGTGAGGCAGCGCAACATTCGCGGCAGTTCCACTTACCAAGGAGTGAGTTCCCAGTGACCTCACCGGTAATCTCTCACTATCGCATCGTCAAGAAGCTGGGCGCCGGTGGAATGGGCGAAGTGTATCTCGCGGAAGACACAAAGCTCGGCCGCAAGGTCGCGATCAAGTCCCTCTTACCGGAATCAATCGGCGACGGCCAGGCGCGCGCCAGACTGCTGAGAGAAGCGCGCGCTGCAGCCAGACTCGACCACCCAAACATCTGCGCGATTCACGAAGTTGTGGATGCTGAGGACTCCAGCTACATCGTGATGCAGTACGTAGAAGGGGAGACGCTCGCCGCGCTGATCAAACAGCGGTGTTTGACCTTCGAGACTACGGTTGAGATCGCGATGAAAGTGGCCGACGCGCTTGACGCGGCGCACTCACATCGCATCGTGCATCGAGACATCAAGCCGCAAAACATCATTGTGACTCCTCAGGGGAATGTGAAGGTGCTCGACTTCGGATTGGCGAAGATCGGCGACCAACAAGCAAGCGGTGACGCAGACACCCAGAGCCTTACCAATTCGGCTGGCGGAGCGGCAGTAATCATGGGCACCGCGGCGTATATGTCACCCGAGCAGGCCGGCAGTCAGGCTGTCGATCAACGGAGCGATCTGTTTTCGCTGGGCACGATTTTGTATGAATGTCTCACCGGACTGCGGCCGTTCACTGGAGCGAACCTGGCCCAAGTCCTTGCTCACGTACTCAACCTGGAGCCGGCGCCTCCATCGAGCGTCGATTCAAAGATACCGTGCGCCGCCGATGAAGTGATCTTGAAAGCGTTGGCGAAGTCACCTGAGGCCCGTTACCAAACGGCGAGCGCATTCCGTGAAGAGCTTGCGCGCCTCCTTTCGGATCTACATCGCGAGCAGGAAGAGCAGACCCGGCCCCCGCGACATCCGGCTCCTAAACCGCGATTGATTCGATTCAAGAAGTTCCGCCAGGTGGTCCGTCGTCGCCGCAACATTCTCTTGTTAGGTTGCGCTGCTACGCTCGCCATGATTTCGGTTGCGGCCTGGATTGTCCCGTCGCTCGCGAAACCGACGACGTATGAACCGAATGGCGAGGCGAAGAGGCGCTATGAAGAGGGCGTGAACGCGCTGAGAGATGGGGCTTACTATAAAGCCGTCCGTCATCTCAACCTCGCAATTCAGGCCGACAATAAGTTCCCTCTCGCGCACGCTCGTCTGGCTGAAGCGCTGTTGGAGCTCGATCATCGCAAAAAGGCCGAGTCGGAAATGTTATTGGCCAGATCGATGGCCGATCGAGTAACTCTCAGTGCTTTTGAAGGCGCATATCTTCAGGCAGCGAACCGCACTCTCGTTCGCGACCTGTCAGGCGCAATCGAGAAGTACAAAGAAGCTCTTGCGTTGGCGAACTATCCGGAGAAAGCATCCGTCTACTTCGACCTTGGTAGAGCATACGAGAGAAACGAAGAAACAGGACCAGCAAGAAACAATTACAACTCCGCTCTTGCGGGCGATCCCGGAAACGCGACTGCGACCATGCGGCTTGGTGTGCTGGCCGCCCGCGAAATGGACTCTGCCGGGGCGGAGACAAGATTCAAAGACGCCGAGCGCCGCTATCACGAACTCGACAACGTCGAAGGCGAAACGGAGGCGGTGTTCTTGCGAGGCTATCTTCTCAACACCAGGGATCAACTGAAAGACGCTCGCGAAATTCTCATGCAGGCGCTTGAACGAGCGAAAGCACTCGATAATCAGGCGCAGGAGGTAGCGATTCTCCTGCACCTGAGCAACATCGCATGCAGTGAGGGAGACACCGCTAAGGCAGAGTCGATTGCCAGCGAAGCGGTTGATCTCGCCAAGCAAGAAGGAATGGAGGGTCTCGCGGTGGATGGCTTGATCGCGGTTGGCAATGCGTTCTTGATTCGAAGGGACATTGCTGCCGCTGAAAGACATTTCAACGAAGCGCTCGATCTCTCTCGCACATATGAGGGAGAGATCGGAGAAAAGAGGGCGCTGTTAGCGCTGGCAAGTGCAAACGAGCAGCGGTCGAAGCCAGACGAAGTTGTGAGAATAGTAGGCGAGGCGCTGCCTTTTTTGGAACGAGGAAACTACAAACGGGAAATGGCTCAAGCCACTTCCCTAATGGCGCGCGCTAATCGCAAGCTTGGCAAATACGACGAGGCCATTCGAATCTACACGCAATCACTCGAGCTGCTGACACAATTGGAGGATCGCTCGGAAATTGCGTTGTGTCATGCAGGCATCGGCCTCGTGCTGAGCTACATAGAGCACTACAGCGAGGCGCTCGACCAGTATCAACGGGCGTCGGCTATTCATGAAATGCTGCGTGATGAATATAACCGTGGCTACGAAACGATGAACATTGCTCGTCTGCTATTTCAGCTCGGCCGCTACGATGAAGCCGATTCGAGCTTCATGCTAGCCGCTGAATTGGCGCATCGCACCGGCCCAAACTTGCACCTTCAGACGTACGTCTACATATACCTTGGCCGAATGGCGCTCAGCCAGGGGCGGTACGCCGCTGCAGAATCAAGATGCAAACAAGCCCTTGGTTTGGCAGGTCCGACGTCACGCGAAGAAATCGTTCTCGCCAAGATGACCATCGGCGAGAGTATGTCGCTATCGGGTCGCGTTCGTACGGGGGTCGAGATATGCCGCGAAGCAGTAACGCTCGCGAGTGAACTCGGCAACCCGCGTCACTTATCTGAAGCTCGGCTCGCATTGGCGCGCACGCTGCTGATGAGCGATGACATCGAGGCGTCGCTTTATTGCGCGCAGAAGGCTGAATCTGAGTTTGAGCAACTCGGTAAGCACGATTCGTTATGGCGCGCGTTGGTGGTTGAAGCGACTTGTCAACAACGCCTGGGGGACAGTGGCACGGCTCGTGCAGTGGCAGCACGCGCAGCAGAAACGCTTTCAGTCGTTGAGAAGCAATTGGGAACGCAGGTCTTTCAGATCTACCGAACCCGGACAGATGTCGTTCGGGACCAGGAGGCTCTCAAATTGGCACTTGGAACAACCTTAGATTGAACTTTGGAGTTCGAGGAGACGAAACCATGACTTGTGAAGAGACCGACAAGATCGCCGAAGGAACATTAGCGGAGGCAGCCAGTTCATTCCTGACTGAGGAAGAACTTGCTCTCCTCGACGGACAGGAACCGCCAATCATTATCAAACCTGGGCCAGGCGGAGGCTTTGATATAACCGATGTCATCCAGATGGGATGGCTGAGACGCGTCGAGACAGATTTTCCGGGCGACCCGACACTAGTACCTGGCACCTCCGGTCATCCCGACCGGTGGGTCTACACGCGGGCTACAGCCAGGGTCACGAAAATAACAATATGCGTGGGTAATAGCATTGCTCACATCGAAGTACCGCAGGGCGCTTCGTACTTTATTGGGATTGACTATTAGGTGTCGAGGACCAGGTGGTATTCCTTTCAAGTTCTTACTAGTCGAATGTAAGGGCATCGACATTTATTCGGACGAATTCGCACCGAGGATTTTTATGGGCGGGCGCAATCTAAAAGTCACCGAAACCCACTTTAACCACGGCCAAGATTCGCCCTCACGTTCTCTCACGCTTCAGGCGGACGAGAAGGTGGGGAGCCGTATAATCAGCCCAGAGTGGCGAGAGGCCTTATGGTCTAAACCAGTAGCTTACGTAACCGGCGACTTCGGCGGTCCGGTGACGGTTAAGGCGAGACTCAGCGGTGGATCGGCAAATGACCGGCTCCGGATTCGCGCGGATTCCGGAGTGTTACTCGGGGTTGCTGAAACCGCTCCAGTTGCTATCTTCGACTCCGGCGGGATTCCGAATTAACTGATTTTCGGTTCGAATGCCATTCGCTTAAAACGCCAAGGGTGGGAAAACACGCTGTCCCTATTCGATGGCAATACTGGGAGCGCGATGAATGGAGAGAGTTTCAAGTTACTCATCACACCATCTACACTGTGTTGAAGCTCCCAAGTGAGCCGTGGCAACAAACAGACCCGGCGGCGGGAGGCGATAACATTCAACTGCCTTGGGTTACTGCGCTTGATTTGGCGTGCGCGTGGGCAAAAGGCGCGACCAGTCTCGATAGTACGGCGCGAATGATAACTGAAGGGCTTAACGGGTCGCCGCTCTTCGCTTACATCACAGATGAACAATTCTCGAGTGACGAGGCTTTCAGGCTGTCGGACCTTCTTAGGTCGATGGAACGCAATGATCCGATTAAGGTTAATTGTATTGATTGCTCCTACACTGTAATGGCCCTCGCAAACATACTCGGGTGTAACTTATATGCCAAACGAATCAATGCAGGACCCAGAACCCGGTCGTTGCTACCAATCGGGGGAGTCGCTGCCAATCCCGATCATTGGATTCAGGAAGACAGCCTCAGTAGGCACCAAGTGGCATGGATCCAAGGTCCGGCAGTCGATGGTTGGGTCTTCGATGCCTGCTACCGACTCGATTTGGATTTGATCGCCGATGACGACGATGTGCACGTACCGCATCTCGCAACGGGCATGAACTTTCGGGCCTATCGAAGTTTTCTAGTCGGGCAAAGAAGCCCGGCGAAAGTCGAAGAATCTTTGAGACGACCTCGAGTCGTCTAATGTGACTTTCCGCGCAATAGTTGGCGGGCTGTTCTTCCCAGTCGAGCATTAGGACCGCCAACCAAGTGCAAAGAGAGACGATTTAGCAATTCATAGGTGGTGGACATCTACCGCGTGAAAATATTAGTCAGTTGATCCGCAGGTGAGGATGAAATGAAAACAGCAAAAGATCTCATTACAGAAGCACTCAAACACGTCGGTGAGGAGTACATCTTCGGCGCTGATGTCCCGTTTGATAAGCCAACCTATAAGGGACCGTGGGATTGCGCGGAGTTCTGCTCGTGGGTTACTTACCAGATTGCGGGAATCGTCGTTGGTTGCACCGACAACTCCGCATCTATTACCAAGCTGGAACCCTACTCCGGCGGCTGGTATCGCGACGGAATGGCTTCGGCCCGTAGGGTTTCATACGATGTCGCGGTTAATACGCCCGGAGCGGTCTTCGTGCGCAAGCCGATACCGGGGAGGGCGGGTCACGTTGCATTCAGTCAGGGTAACGGAAAGACCATCGAGGCGATGGACAGCAGAAGAGATGTAACCGAGGGCAATCCCGCTCATCGAGTTTGGAACGTCTGCTTTCTTATCGATGGCGTTGAGTACGTGTAGGGCCTTCCTCAGAAAACCGGGTACGGCGTCAGGTGAGAGTTGTTGCGTCGACGCGCGCATTGGTCGCGACTTAGATGCTGAACTCTGACACTGCGTGCTCGCCGCCCATCCTCCTTCGATCAAAACCTCCGCAATTGATTTGGATAAATTGAAAGTGGTAAAGTTTTTTCTGCTGTAACAAGCGAAATCAAAAGCTCGGCTCTTCAATGTTTACCTTGTGCCCATAGCCTCGGTGAGATTTCACATCCAGCAGCATCAGCCCAAACATAGAACGGAATACAAGAAGGAGATGTACCAATCGTGACTAAGAAAGCATGTCTTCCCGGTCCTCAAGCCGCACCAAAGTCGATTAGCGCCCGTTTGCGTGCGGTGCTCTTTGTAGCACTCGTCCTCACAGCCGCGAGTTTCGCAGCCGCGCTCCAACACAGCGCCGTTCACGCTCAAGCCGCCGCGCCCGCACAGCAACTGCCCGTCGATCCGCAGATAACGATCGGCAAGTTTTCAAACGGGATGCGCTATTACATTCGAGCTAATCCGAAGCCCGAGAAACGCGCCGAGCTGAGACTCGTGGTCAACGCCGGGTCCGTCCTCGAAGACGACGATCAACAGGGGCTCGCGCACTTCGTCGAGCACATGGCTTTCAACGGCACACAGCATTTCCCCAGGCAGGAACTCGTTCACTTCATCGAGTCGCTCGGTATGCGTTTTGGCGCGGACCTCAACGCCTACACTTCATTCGACGAGACGGTTTACATGCTGCAGGTCCCCACCGATAAGCCCGAGACGATGGACCGCGCGATGCTCATCCTCGAAGACTGGGCTCACAATGTCTCCTTCGATCCGGCTGAAATCGAAAAAGAGCGCGGCGTCGTCATGGAAGAATGGAGGCTCCGGCGCGGGGCCGGCGCGCGGATGACTGACAAGTTGTTTCCGATCGCGTTCAAGGGCTCGCGCTACGCCGATCGCATTCCAATCGGCAAGCCGGAGATCATTCAGGGCGGCAAACCCGAGCGCTTGAAAAAGTTCTACACCGATTGGTACCGGCCCGATCTGATGGCCGTGGTTGCGGTGGGCGACTTCGACAAGACCGCGATCGAAAATATGGTCAAGACACATTTCGGCTCGATCCCCGCCGCGAAGTCTCCGCGGCCCCGCCCGAGCTTCGACATTCCGGATCATCCAGGAACTGTTTATGCCATCACGACGGATAAAGAAATGACCACGACTTCAGTCGGGATCACGAACATTCTGCCGTCGCGCCAGCAGGGATCGGTCGCCGAGTATCGCCAGGAGATCGTCGACAATCTGTTCTCCGCAATGCTCACCGCGCGGTTCCAGGAAATCGCCCAGAAGCCGGATGCTCCATTTATTTTTGCCGGAGCGGGCCGGGGAAATTTTCTAGCTCGCAACAAGGACGGCGCTTCGCTAACCGCGCTCGTAAAAGAGGGAGGCGTCGAACGAGGCCTGGAGGCGTTGCTGGTAGAGGCTGACCGCGTGTCGCGGTTCGGCTTCACCGCGACTGAGATGGACCGTCAAAAGCAGGACCTGCTTCGGGGCTACGAACGAGCCGCGGTTGAAAAAGAGAGCCGCGAGTCGTCCAGTCGCGCCGACGAGTACATCCGAAATTTCCTTTCGAACGAACCGTTGCCGGCCATCGACGATGAATACGGGCTGCATCAGCGGTTCCTGCCGCAGATCACGCTCGAGGAAATCAACAAGCTCGCGAAGGAATGGTATTCCGATCGAAACCGTTTGGTGGTTGTTACCGCTCACGAGAAGAGCGGACTCGTGATTCCTGATGAGTCGAAGCTTGAAGCGGTAATCAAGGCCGCCGGCGGAAAAGAGCTGAAGGCGTACGCAGACACCGCGGCCTCCGCGACGTTGCTTGATTCGATGCCGGCGCCCGGATCGATCACCAAATCCGCGGAGAAGGATAAACTCGGCATCACCGAATGGGAGTTGTCCAACGGCGTCAAGGTAGTGCTCAAACCGACGACGTTCAAAGCGGATGAGATTCTGTTTCGAGCGACGAGCCCCGGCGGCACTTCGCTTGCGAGTGACAAGGACTACATTCCCGCGGCTACTGCCGCGCAGGTCATCAGCGCCGGAGGGCTTGGCAAACTAAACGCAATCGACTTGCAGAAAGCGCTGACCGGCAAAGTCGCGTCGGCTTCCGCGTTTATCGGCGAACTCGAAGAAGGGCTCAGTGGCAGCAGCTCTCGCAAGGACCTCGAGACCATGTTCCAACTCATTTATCTCAGGTTCACGCAGCCCAGGGCCGACGCTGACGCTTTCTCGATACAAGCGACACGAGCGAAGACCATGCTGGCGAATCAAACCGCAGTGCCGGAGTTCGCCTTCTTCGAGGCGCTCACCGCGGCGAGGTTCCAGAACCACTCGAGGCGAAGATTTCCGACGCCTGCTACGGTTGACGAGTGGAATCTCGACAAGTCGCTGGCGTTTTACAAGGACCGTTTCGCGGACGCGAGCAATTTTACTTTCGTCTTCGTTGGGAACTTTGACCTGGCTACGATGAAACCGATGGTCGAGAAGTATCTCGGTTCGCTCCCGGCGCTTCATCGAAAAGAAACGTGGAAGGACGTCGGCGCGCGATCCGCTGCGGGTGTCATCGAGAAGCGAGTTGACAAGGGCATCGAACCAAAGAGCCTTGCGGCCATCGTCTTCAACGGCCCGTTCAAGTTTGACCAGACGAATCGCGTTGCCATCAGGGCGATGTCGGAGGTCCTGGAAAACCGGCTGCGCGAGGCGATTAGAGAGGAGCTCGGCGGCACGTACAGCATCAGCGCAAATGCGGGTTATCAGAAGAACCCGAATTCCGAATACACGATTGCCATCGAGTTTGGTTGCGCACCCGAACGTACCGACGATTTGATCAAGCGAGTCTTCCAGGAGATCGAGCAGTTGAAGGCTGCCGGCCCGACAGACAAGCAGGTGAACGACGAGAAGGAAGCGTTGCTTCGCGATTTCGAAACCAACAGCAAGCAGAACGGTTTTCTGCTGGCTCAGCTTATGTCCCGGTATCAATCGGGCGAAGATCCGGGGGCAGTCTGGGGCGTCCCGGAGTATTACAAGAAGATTGACGCGGCGATGATCAAAGAGGCGGCCAGGACATACCTCAACGCGAGCAACTATGTGAAAGTGACGCTGTTCCCGGAGAAGAAACAAGCCGCGAGCGCGAACTAGGCTACGGAGAGTTTTTTCCGTAGCCCAGGCGTTTACGCCTGGGCACGTTAGCGGCCACGGCTTTTCAAGCCCCGTTTATGGGGCTTTAGCGATCCTCGATCGGTGAAGAAAGCCCGATAAATCGGGCTCGAAGATGGGATCAACGCCGGCAAACCCAGGCGTAAACGCCTGGGCTAATGTAAAAAGGTTAATGTAAAAAGATCGGCCGTGGTTTCTAAGCAGGGGTTGCCTTGCCGGTCTAACATGTCGAACAAAACGTATGGACTCAGGAATTATTCTTGAGTAATAATGGCCACCCAGATTGAATGGCTTGGTTCAGCAGGTTGCACGTTTTGTTTGCGTTCCGAGTGTTCGCACTCTGAATCATATGAGTAAAGAACTGCGCTCCATAGTCGAGCACTTCGATTCACTAGCTAAAGCCGGCGACACCGCCGTGTTGGCGACTGTGATCGATGTGCGCGGTTCCAGTTATCGACTGCCAGGCGCTCGAATGTTGATTGACCCCGAAGGCAACACTCACGGCACGGTCTCGGGAGGCTGCCTCGAAGCCGATCTCATGGTGCGAGCGAAACGCGTGCGTGAGACTGCCATCGCCGAAGTCTTCATCTACGACACTTCGATCAATGACGATTCGGTGTTCGGGCTCAACATGGGGTGCCGCGGAGTTGTTCGAATTCTGCTGGAGCCTGCCGAGCCTCCGCTCTTTGAGTTTCTTCATCGCCGGCTGAATTCGCGGCTCTGCGGCGTTATCGCGACCGTCGTTAGCGTTGAGCTCGAGGCCGGCAAGAACTTACAGGTTGGCGCTCGCTTGATGATGGATGAACGAGGCTCGTCAGGACCGCTGAACGCTAAAGATCTCGACGGCGAATTGCAGGCTGTGCTTGCCGAAGATTGCTTTGCCGCGCTCGAAAACAAACACTCAGGTCTGAAGGCTTATGAGTTCGGTGAGGTCTTCATCGAGTACATCCCGCCGCCCGTGCCGCTGGTCGTCTTCGGCGCGGGCCACGACGCCGTGCCGCTGATCCGACTTGCCAAAGAGATGGGCTGGCGCGTCACTCTCGTCGATCACCGTCCGGTCGCCGCCCAGCGGGAAGCTTTTTTAATCGCGGATGAGATCATTATCGGTCGACCGCAGGAGGTGGCCAATCGACTGACGATCGACAGCGAGACCGTAGCCGTGCTGATGACCCATAACTACTCGCTTGATCTCGAGCTCTCGGAGTTCCTGCTTCGTTCGCCGGCGCGATACATCGGCATGCTTGGACCGCGAAGTCGCGCCGACCGGCTGCTGCACGATCTTTCCCGTATTGGAATAGATCTTAATAAGCAAGAGGTCGAGCGGGTGTATGCGCCAGTTGGCATCGACATCGGGGCTGAGACCCCTGAGGAGATCGCTCTTTCGATCATCGCCGAAATCCGCGCCGTACTGGGCGGCAGACAAGGCAGGATGCTGCGCGAGCGAACAGGACCGATCCACGGCCTTGGGGATACCGATGAAGCGGTCTCGGTTTCGGAAGCCGTCGAGCGGTCGCTTATCGGGTCTTAGAACAATTCAGACATTTGTGAGCTTGACCTCCGTGTAACGCACGAGAGTTCTCAATTCCGCAACCGGGAAGGTTGGGGTTTTCACACAAGTTTCTTATCGCCCGGAACTAATGCAAAAGGACTGTGGTTTCTGAGGAGCGCCCCTACATGTCAAATGGGCGAACGCATTTATACTGCGCGGGCGGCTACAGTGAGAGTCGCTCCGTCACCCATTGCCGTCATCGCCCAATCGAAAGGCTTGATCAGCGGAATAGACAGCAGGAACAGCGCGCGTTTCAAAACGCCCGAGTCTCGACTGACCAGCCTGGTTTTGAGACTCTGTCGCAGCGAGTGCGAGTTGTGCGCCCTGGAGTAATAGCTCTTCTCGTAAATCTGAAATCCCGTTTCTGACAGCAGCCGGTCGAGAGTGTTCAGCGTAAAGTGATATCGATGTCGAGGCGCATCGAGCGCAAACCAGTCGCCTCCGAAGAACCGCGCCTGATAGCTCGCGACGTTGGGCAGCTCAACGATCAGCGTTCCGTTGGCTTTAATAATTCGCCTCGCCTCTCTCAAGTTTGCGCGCGGCTCGTTCGTATGCTCGAGCGCCGACCAAAACGTCACGACGTCGAATGAAGCTTCGGCCCACTTTGCTTGACTCAGAGTGCCGGAAAAAACGTGCCCGCTGCCAAGCCATCTTTCCGCTACCTGCGCGGCCGCCGGGCTCAGTTCGACACCGTAGCGATCCCAACTTTTCGGACCGATTGCACGAAGAAAGAATCCCGCTCCGCACCCGACATCCAGTATCTTTCCGCTCGCCAAACCGCAACGAGAGAGAAACCTGGTCTTATCGGATTGTGAGTCTGCAATCCACTTATCGGATGGTTCAGGGCCGCCCCAGTAGTCGTCCGGGTAGTATCCGGTTAACTCGGCCTCGCTCATGTCCGGAAGTGTGCGCAGTACAGCGCAGCCGCAACATTTGACGATTTGAAATTGCTCGCCCGTGTTGCGCAGGCGATCCTTCGCGGTATAGAGTTCGCGGACGGTGGTCGAGCCGCAAAGATTACACTCTCCCGCAATTAGCCGGATTGAGTCTGACTGAGGATTCATCAGGGAACGGAATTGTACCTTGGCAGGATGCACCGAACAATCAGCGCAAGCTGCGGATATGCATATGCAGTATCCGCGCAAATCCGTCGAATGGGCATCATCCGCCGTCGATAGGCCACCGATGACGCGGATTTGACTGATCCACACGGATTATTGAAATCGCGCAGATTATTAAGAGATGGCACGAGTTCTCATAACTGGGGTTGCCGGATTCATTGGGTCGCATGTAGCGCGACATTGTCTCGACCTCGGCTTCGAAGTAGTCGGGATCGATGATTTGTCCGGCGGCTCCCTCGACAACGTTCCCGCCGATGTAGCCTTTAGAGAAGGCTCGATTACAAACAACACCTTCGTATCGGCATTATGGGACGAGGGCGCGTTCGATTACGTCTATCATCTGGCCGCATACGCCGCCGAAGGTCTCAGTCACTTCATCAGGCGTTTTAATTACACGAATAATCTGATCGGTTCCGTGAACCTGATCAATCAATCCGTGCTTCATGAAGTAAAGTGCTTCGTGTTCACTTCGTCGATCGCGGTGTACGGTGAGAGCCCGCCGCCAATCAGCGAAGATGTGACTCCGATGCCGAAGGACCCTTATGGCATTGCGAAGTACGCGGTCGAGCTGGACCTGGCTGCGGCACGCCAGCTCTTTGGATTGCCGTATGTAATCTTTCGTCCGCATAACGTATATGGCGAACGCCAAAACATCGCCGACAAGTACCGAAATGTCGTCGGGATTTTCATGAATCAGGCGATGTCGGGCAAGCCCATGACTGTTTTTGGCGATGGCAAACAAACGCGAGCGTTCTCCTACATCGATGACGTAGCCCCAATCATCGCTCGCGCCACTCTAGTTGAAGCGGCATACAACGAAGCGTTTAACATCGGGGCCGACCAGCCGTGCACGGTGCTCGAGTTGGCTCATGCTGTAGCGCAAGCTTTTGAAGTCGAGCCGGCGATTGAACTCTTGCCATTCAGGAAAGAGGTCGAGCACGCTTTCTCGACTCATGAGAAAGTGCGTCGAGTTTTTGATCCGCCTGAGCCGGTAGCCCTGGCGGAAGGCATCGCTCGCATGGCGGCATGGGTAAGGCTACAGGGCCCGGCCAGGCCGGCGGAATTCGATGACATCGAAGTGGCGATCAATCTGCCGCCGTCATGGCTGCCAAAGAAATAGGCATATGGCATGTGTCGCTCGCAGAACCCGGCCTTTTCCTCCGCGTCCTCGGCGTCCTCTGCGGTTTATTCCTCTGATCAATAAGAACCGCAGAGGACGCCGAGGACGCCGAGGACTGCTTCGCCGGCCAGTGATCCTGATTCCACACCATGCTTCGAGAAAATTCTTATGACGCTAAAACCAAACATCAAATTCGCAGCCGGAATTTGCTTCAGCATCTTGCTGACAATCATTCCTGCATCCGCGAGACAGAGGCGGACCGCTGAGCCAAAGCCCGTGCAGGACATTCGTCAGGTGCTCGCTCGACAGGTTGCCGCCTGGAATCATCGCGACCTCGAAGGGTTCATGAAGGGCTATTGGCGTTCACCCGAACTCACGTTTTATTCAGGCGGCACGACAGTGTCCGGTTGGGAAGAGACGCTGGGGCGTTACCGCAATCGCTATCAAAGCGCGGGAAAGGAAATGGGCAAGCTCGAGTTCTCGGATCTGAAGATCGAGTTGCTTGGGCCGTCCGCCGCATTCGTGCGTGGCCAGTTTCACCTGAAGATGGACAGCGGCGAATCGAGCGGGCTGTTCACATTGACCTTTCGCAAGTTCGCCGATGGTTGGAAGATCATTCACGATCACACCTCGACGGCGCCTTAAACTAAAACTCATAGTCGACTGAACCGACCGCTTCGCAAATCTCTCGGAGCTTGAGCACAACTTCCACGTGATCATCGTGGCGCGTGTAGATCTCTAGCGCTCCGAGGTCATCAAAAGTCGCGATCTCGATCACATCCCACGCGCGAGCGGAACGCACGATGTCTTCGCCGATTTCCCACGAACGAATGAGATCGATCTTATCCGGCAACGCGCGAAGCAAATCGACCACTTCCCTTCGACCTTCGGCGCTTGCTTCGGGTTTGAACTTGAAGAAGACGACGTGTTTGATCATGGGTGAAACTGATAGCAGAGTCGCCGTACACGTCGCAAGCCGTACCGGCTTTAGCCAGAGGGTTGATTAATCAAAACTACCGCCGCCGGCTAAAGCCGCTACTCTCAATGCCTTCCTGTCCGGATCAGGCTAGTCTCGTTCTTCTGGCGGTGTCTTAATTTGGAGTGCGGCGGCAAGGTACTCCGCGACGCCGCTTTCACTCCAAATCGATTCAATCACCAGCCAAAGCGGCGGCGCGGAGTACCTTGCCGCCGCACTCCAAATTAAGACACTGCCGTTCTACTGCGTCGGTAGTCATTCCTCCAGGCCTGCGATAATATTCCTTCACTCATGTCGAAGATCAAAGTCTTACCCGACTCCCTTGCCAATAAGATCGCCGCAGGTGAAGTAGTCGAGCGGCCTTCATCCGTGGTGAAGGAGTTGCTCGAGAATGCGCTCGATGCCGGGGCTCGCACTATTAACATCGAAGTCGAAGCGGGCGGCAAGCGGTTGATTCGCGTAGTCGATAACGGCGAGGGAATGACTCGTGACGATGCGATCGTTGCTTTCGAGCGGCACGCGACTTCAAAGCTCAGCTCGGCGGATGATCTCGAAGCCATAAACACTCTCGGGTTTCGAGGCGAAGCGCTGCCCTCGATCGCTTCCGTCTCGCGCTTGTTCCTCCGAACCAGGACCGCTCACGATAACGAAGGCACCGAAGTCGAGTTCAACGGCGGTAAATTGATCGCCGTTCGCGATGTAGCCTGGCCCGACGGCTCCGAAGTGGAAGTGCGCGACTTGTTCTTCAACATCCCCGCGCGACGCAAGTTCCTCAAGAGCGATGCAACCGAGAGCTTTCACATCGCGAACCTGGTTCAGCACTACGCGTTGGCGAATCCCCAGCTCGCCTTTCTGCTTGTGAACAACGGGCGCGACGTCATTCGCGTCGCGCCCGCTCAATCGCTGAAGGAGCGCGCCTATCAGGTGTTGGGCGGCTCGCTCCTGGACAAGCTGGTAGAGGTCGAAGCTGAAGGTGACACGGTTCGCGTAACTGGATTTGTTTCGAATCCGCAAGAGCAACGTTCATCGCGCGACGCGCAGTATCTGTTCATCAATCGCCGCTTTGTGCGCGATCAATTGATAGGGCGAGCGCTCAGCGAAGCATATCGCGCGATGATGCCTTCGGGCACCTATCCCGCGGCTGTCCTGTTCATAGAAGTCCTTCCGACTGAAGTCGACGTCAACGTGCACCCGGCAAAGACTGAAGTGCGCTTCCTGCACGAGGGCGCGGTGCTCGCATTCGTTCGCGACGCGGTCGCGAAAGCGTTGCGAGCCACTCATCCCATCACACAGGTTCCGGGCATGGTGAGAGATGACGAGCAGATGAGCGGAGGTGCACAGTCGCCGGCGGAACGATCCGTTTACCGATCGACCTATGGCTCAGCCGACGGCCGACGAACAGAGATCGACACAGTAGCTCATCAAGCCAATCGAGACGCCGATGCGATGTCATCACAAACAGAGCGAACGGAAATCGCAGGGCTTGCGCGAAGCGAAACTCGAGCGGCGGGCGAGGCGGTTTTCTTCGAAAGCGAATCGGCTTCGGCGCTGGAAGTGTCAGATGAGCCCGGCTGCTCGGCGCATTCGATGACTGCCTCATTGGGTGGCGAAGGTGCTTCGATAGGCGCGAGCATGCTGCCGGGGCTCGGGCACGGTATCAAACCGCTTGGACAGATACGCGACAGCTACATAGTCGCGACTGATGAAGAAGGCTTGCTGCTGGTGGATCAGCACGTCGCGCACGAGCGAATCCTCTTCGAACAGTTTCGCGACGGGAGGCTTGCCCGAAGCGCCGGCCTCCAACCACTGCTCATACCGGCGACGCTCGATCTGAGCCCCGCTGATATCGAAGCCTTTGCGATCGTCCAGGGCGAACTCGAGAATATTGGCATCGAGACGATGCAATTGTCGGGTCGAACAATCGCAATCAAGACCGCGCCGGCCGGGCTGGCGGCAAGCGACGTACTCGCAGTCGTTAGAGAAGTGCTGGCTGTGGTCGAGCGCGAGCGGCGTAGCTTTACCATCGAGCGCATACGCGATTCGATCGCGGCTGAGCTTGGATGCAAAGCCGCAATCAAGGTGAACATGCCGCTCACCACTGAGAAGATGCAATGGCTGATCGACGAGCTTATGAAGACCCAGAATCCGATGACCTGCCCTCACGGCCGCCCGATCATGATGCGCATGGGTTTGCGCGACATCGAGCGCGGGTTTAAGCGCCCGGTGTGAGAGTGATGCGTGATGCGTGATGCGTGAAACGTGAAACGTGATGCGTGAAGAGACAATAGGTCTCGGCGGCTCACGCATCACGCTTCACGTTTCACGCTTCACTCCTCACTCTCAATCAGTCTCTCGGTTGCGTTCTCCCAGTCCTCATCGAAAACTCGCTCGATCTTCCGCCCGATCGCGTCGTCTTCCACGATGATCCCGACCTCGCGGCGCCGATCCATGCTGACCGGGCGAATATTCTGACTTCCAATGAAGAACCTCGTGCCGTCGACGACGATGCATTTGGCGTGAAGCTTATAGCGAGCAAGCTTGCGGACGTGATAATTCGGGACCACCTCATCATAAGAAGTATCGTCGCTGATTATCTTGATGCTGCACCCCATCGAGGCCTTGCGCAGCAGAAGACCAACAGCCTGCTGGTCCTGCACCTTTGCGTCGAGTATTCGAATCGTTCGTTCAGCGGAAGCCAGCAGAGCAAGCATCTTTTCGCGACTGTTGTGAGGGCTGATCACCAGCGGCAAATCGGCCGGCTTGAAAACTTCGCCCGACCAGTCTGCGTCGAACAGACGGCTCAACTCGGTGGCGATTTCCGGATCGCGAATCAGCAGCCCGAAGTCCCTCGCATAGTGAAGATTCTTTTGGGTGGGGTTGAAGGTCAGGATCAAAGACAATTCATTGTCGATGGTCATGAGCTTGTAGTGATACCGTTTGATCTTCTCTTTGCGCGCGCGAGGAACCCGGACTTCGATGCCGACCTTTGATAATTCTTCCGAGAGCTTTCTGTTCCTCTTAGTCCAGCCCTTCGATGCGGGAGCGACGAGAGCCTGCACCTTGACGCCGCGAGAAACGGCATAGGTCATCGCCTCACGAATGATCGGATCGTTCATTCGAAAGATAGTCATCTTGATGCTCGAGACAGCGCTGTCGATCGCATCGACCAACGGGAAGAAGCTGTCGCCGGGCTGCACTATCAATGACAGGTTTTGGACCTTGTTGTACGCATCCATCGGGGTGAATGTGCTCGCTTGTTCCAACACTGAGAGAATAACAGCAGAAACCAGAGATCAGAAGTCAGAAGTCAGAAGTCAGA